>NZ_JBIWOX010000002.1:680937-681462 GCF_044767975.1 Streptomyces sp. NPDC101181
GGACGCCGGCGCCCGACGCCGAGCTGCTCATCAGCACCGTCAGCAACGGCTGCTGACCCCCTAGAAGCACCATCCCCCGTCTGACCGACAGGGCCGAACGGTAGAGACCGCGGCCGCCAACCGGGGAGAGTTCTTGCCCCGGAGGAGTGGGGGAGCCCGCCTGAGGGCTCCCCCACCCGCAGTTCAGCGCCGACGGTGCTGTGCGGTGAGTTGGACGATCCGCTGCACGGCGTCGGCCGGGGAGGGCATCGCGTGCAGGTCCGCCTGGAGCCGCCGGGCCCCGGCCGTGAACGAGGGGTCCGCCAGGAGCTGTTCCACCCCCTCCGCCACCGCCTTCCCCGACACCCCCTCCACCGGAAGACTGATCCCCGCCCCGTACCCGGCCACGGTGCTCGCCAGGATCGGTGCGTCGAGTTCCTCGGCGAGGAGCAGCTGGGGGGTGGCGTGGAGTGCGGTCGTGCCGATCGTGCCGAACCCGCCGTGATGGACCATGACCCGGCAGGTCGGGACCAGAGCGGCCAGCGG
>NZ_JBIWOX010000003.1:0-428484 GCF_044767975.1 Streptomyces sp. NPDC101181
AAACGCCCGGTTACATTCCGAACCCGGAAGCTAAGCCTTTCAGCGCCGATGGTACTGCAGGGGGGACCCTGTGGGAGAGTAGGACGCCGCCGAACAATTATTGTGGGGGAGCCCCGTACCGTATGGTACGGGGCTCTCCTGCGTTCAGGGGCTTTTCCGTAGCCCGGGCTCCCCCGCGCTCTCCCGACGCCCCTAGAGGCGGCCGGCGGACTTGAGCGTCAAATAGGCGTCGGAGAGCGCCGGTGCCAGATTGTCGGGGGGCGCGTCTACGACTGTGACGCCATGGCGTCGGAGCCTGTCCGCCGTTCGACGCCGGTCGGCCTGGGCCTGACGAGCCGCGGCGGCCTCGTACACCGCCTCTACAGTGCCCCGTCCTGCGGCCAATTCCTCGACCCGGGGGTCGGACACGGCGGCCAGGAGGACCGTGTGGCGCTGGGTCAGTTGGGGCAGCACCGGGAGAAGACCCTCCTCGACCGGAGCGGCCTCCAGT
This sequence comes from Streptomyces sp. NPDC101181, assembly GCF_044767975.1. NCBI lineage: Bacteria > Bacillati > Actinomycetota > Actinomycetes > Kitasatosporales > Streptomycetaceae > Streptomyces > Streptomyces sp. NPDC101181. The sequence continues at coordinate 491 of NZ_JBIWOX010000003.1, forward strand.
GTCGTGAGGAGCACGATGAGGGACCCTCGGGGGGCTTCGGCGAGGGCCGCCGTGCTGAGGCCCCGGGCATCCGTCTCGATGAGCTCCGGCTCAAGTGTGGCCAGGGAGTTGACGACGGTCGCGAGAACGTCGCCTGCGGCGGTACGGCCCTGCACACGGGCTCGGACCCGGCGGTCGTAGGCGAGGAGGCTCACCCGGTCGCCTGCTCGGGTCGCTAGAGCGGTGAGGAGCAGGGTGGCGTCCATGGCGGCGTCGAGACGGGGAATGTCTCCTACCCGACCGGCGGATGTGCGTCCGGTGTCCAGGACGATCATGATGTGCCGGTCACGTTCGGGGCGCCAGGTGCGCACTGCTACGGCGGACTGACGCGCGGTGGCACGCCAGTCGATGGACCGGGTGTCATCGCCGGGCACGTAGGCGCGCAGGCTGTCGAACTCGGTGCCTTCACCACGGGTGAGAACGCTGGTGCGGCCGTCTAGTTCCCGTAGCCGGGCCAGCCGGGACGGCAGGTGCTTGCGGCTCGTGAACGGCGGTAGGACGCGTACGGTCCACGGTGCCCGGTGATGGCCTTGGCGCGCGGCGAGTCCGAGAGGTCCGTAGGAACAAACCGTGATGCGCTCGGCATGGCGGTCTCCGCGGCGGGTGGGCCGCAGAACCGTGGTCAGGCGGCGCTGCTCCCCGGCGGGGACTGTCAGAGTGTGCCGGGGTGAGGGGCCGCTGGCGCCCTCAGGCCAGCTGCTCGGTGGCCAGGCGTCCCGCAGCTGGGAGCGGAGACGGCGTCGCGACGTGTTGGTCACGGTGAGTTGCACTTCGGCCGAGCCGCCAAGTCGAACGGATGTATCACCGGATCGGGTGAAACGAAGCGTCCGCACTGGTGCTGCCAGGGCATAGTCGCAGAGAATCGCTAGCGAGAGCGGTGCGTTCACCGCGACCATCCCCATCCAGCTTGGGGCCAGGATGCCTACGGGGAGTGACCCGAGGGCAGCCAGAAGTGCGGTACGTCCGGTGAGGGCCATGGTCACTTCCTCATCGGGGGACGGGGACGTGGGCGAGCACCGAGGCGATGACGGAGTCGGGGGTGACTCCCTCCATGTCAGCCTCGGGCCGCAGGTGCATGCGATGACGGAGCGTGGGGAGCGCGAGGGCCTTCACATCGTCCGGGGTCACGTAGTCCCGGCCGGTGAGCCAGGCCCAGGCGCGGGCGGTCGACAGCAGAGCGGTGGCACCTCGGGGTGAGACACCGAGGGTGAGTGAGGGGGAATCACGAGTGGCGCGGCAGATATCCACGACGTAGCCGGCGATCTCGGGGGAGACGGTGGTCTTCGCGACCGCTTGACGTGCTGCTTCCAGGTCTGCGGGACCGGCGACTGGGCGTATCCCGGCAGCCTTGAGGTCGCGCGGGTTGAAGCCGTCGGCATGACGGGTGAGTACGTCGATCTCGTCCTGGCGTGAGGGGAGAGGGACAGTCAGTTTGAGGAGAAACCGGTCCAACTGCGCTTCGGGCAGAGGGTAGGTCCCCTCGTACTCGACGGGGTTCTGGGTCGCGGCCACCAGGAAGGGATCCGGCAGCGGCCGGGAGGTTCCGTCGACAGTGACCTGGCGCTCCTCCATGGCTTCCAGAAGGGAGGACTGGGTCTTGGGAGGGGTGCGGTTGATCTCGTCGGCGAGCAGCAGGTTGGTGAAGACGGGGCCGGGCTGGAAGGAGAACTCCGCGGTACGCGCGTCGTAGACCAAGGAGCCGGTGACATCGCTCGGCATCAGGTCGGGGGTGAACTGGACGCGCTTGGTATCGAGTTCGAGCGATGCTGCGAGCGCGCGCACCAAGAGGGTCTTGGCGACACCGGGCACACCTTCGAGCAGTACATGACCACGGCACAGCAGTGCCACGACGAGTCCGGTAACCGCGGGGTCCTGGCCGACGACTGCCTTGGCGATCTCGGATCGCAGAGCTTCGAGGGATGCGCGGGCCCTGTCGTACGGCTCCGGTTCCGCGGCAGCCGTGGGGCCGGGCGGGGCCACCGCGGGCTCGGCCGGCTCTGGGGTCGGGGCGCTCATGAAGTGCGTACCTCTCTTTCGAGGGCGTCGAGTTGATCGGCAAGGAGGACAAGCGCCGCGTCGGTGGCGGGAGCCGGGCCGAAGAGCAGGGTGCTGAGGTCGTGGTCCGGGGTGGTGAGGCGTGAGGAAAGGGCGGGGAGGAAGACGGCCGGGGTGTGGGCGTCCCGGCTGGGCACTCCGATGAGGGGCGCTGTGCGGGCGCGGGTGGCGGACCGGAGCGCGTCGGCGGCCCGGTCGCGGGCCTTGGTCCTGCGGTAGAGGAGGGCGCGGCCCTCGGTGGCCTCGGACGCGCGGATGGCTACGGGCAGGCGTTCCGTGACCAGGGGGCCGAGGCGTCGGGCTCGCCAGATCGCTGCGAGGACTGCGGCCAGGAAGAGCTGGGACGTTCCCCAGAGCCATCCGGAGGGGAGCAGGTCGAGGAGGCCGCTCTCTCCCTGAGCGTCCTGACGGGCGCCGTCCTCCCTCTCGCCGCCGGAAGCACCGTCGTCGGTCGTGGCCGACGGATCAGTCAGAGAGGGGAGGTACCAGACGAGATGCGGTCGGGATCCGAGGAGTTGAAGAGCGAGCGAGGCGTTGCCGAGCTGATCGAGGCGCTCGTTGTGGAGGAGGGCCGGGGAGCCGATGAGGACGGTGTCGCCGTGGTCCTCGGCAGGGAGGACGACCAGGCTGGGCAGGTTGTCGCTCGGGTAGCAGGCGGTGGCCGTGGTGTCCTGCGTGAGGTAGCGGATGCCGCCCATGTCGGCTGTGCCGGCCCGGCGGGCGGCGGGCAGGTCGCAGGAGGGGCTGAGTGCGCCGACCGTCTGGTGGGTCTCGGCGCGTACACCGGGGGCCAGGCGGGACACCGCGCGGGTGCCGGGCGCGACCAGGAGGGTGCGTCCGGCGGAGGTGGAGGTCGCTTCGGCCAGGCGCTGCTGTTGCGTGGGGGTGAGGAGGTTGGGGCCCGCGACGAGAAGGGTGGTGTCGGGGCCGGTCGCGCCGGTCGCTTCGTCGAGGGTGGTGGTGACGGTGATGGATATGCCGCGCGCTTCGAGGAGTTCGGCGACGGCTCGGCTGCCCTTGGGATCCGTGGAGCGGGGATCGAGCCGGCCGTAATGACCGCCGGAGCGTATGGCGGCGAAGGTGATACCGGCGATGACGAGGACGAGGACGACGATCAGGACGGCTCGGGCCCGGGTCCATACCTGATGCGCGGTGGGTGCTGTCGAGGTGGGGGAAGGGGTGGCTGTCGCGGTCATCCGTCGGCTCCTCGGGAGGCGCCGGGCAGCAGGGGCTTTACGCCGTCGAGTTCGAGGTCGAGGGCGCGCAGGGACAGGTACGTGTGCTCGTTCGCGCTGCGTCCGCCGTATGTGACGTCGTCGAAGCTGCGAGCCGCCGCCCGGAGCCGGGTGGCGTGTTCGGGCAGCGATGCGCCTGCCGCGGCTGCGGCCTCGTCCGCGGTGCGGCCTGGGCGGGCGTCGAGCAGGGCCCGCTCCTCCAGGCCGCGGACGATGGCGCGCATGCGTTCCTGGACGGCTTCGCTCCAGCGCAGAGCCGCGGCATGGGTGTCGGCTGCGGCGCGGTGCTGGCCCGCGCTGCGGGGGCCGTCGCTGTCGAAGAGGGCCTCCTGGGCGCGGGAGGAGCGTTGCGGAGTGCCCAGCCGCCACCAGAGGGCGGCGGCCAGGCCGAAGAGTATGACGACCAGGACGACGAGCCCGGCCGGGCCGCCGGGGGTGGCGTTCGCGGCGGTGTCGAAGAGGCCGGAGACCCAGTCCCAGAACTGGTCCAAGGCCCGCTGGACGATGCTCGGGTCGTTCTCGTGGTACATCGGCTTGGAGAGCTCGCCCTCGGCCGCCTCCCGGGCGGGCGCCCGGGGGGTGTCCACCGGAATGTCGCCCGTTGAGATGTTCAGCCGTGCTGCCTTTATGCCCTCCGCCCCCGACACCGCATCAGCTCCTGGGGGTGTCGGGGGCGTAACCGGGCAGGCCCGCTGCCCGTGCGAGGTCGAGGTCGAGTGCCTCGCGACGAATGCGCTGGTCCATGTAGAGCAGGGCCATCACGCCTGCCGTGAACGGGTAGATCAGCGTGGAGACGATGACGTTGCCGATGCCCGAGACGATCAGGAAGGGCCAGCCGGTGGAGGGGGTGGCGCCGCGGAAGAGGTCGCCCGCGTCGGCCCCGTTGGCGATCTCCGCGATGACGTCGAACGGAATGGAGATGACGACGGCGATCAGGAAGGTGAGCAGCCAGGTCAGCGCCAGGATCCCGAAGGTGCGCCACCAGGCGCCGCGGACGAGCTTGGCGGACCTGCGCAGCGCGGCCACGATGCTCTGCCGCTCCAGCATCAGAGCAGGGGCGGCGAGGGCGAAGCTGACATGCAGCCAGAGGGCCACGACGCAGGCGGCGAGGAAGCCGAGGAGGGCGAGCGCGGCACCCGCAGCGGAGCCCAGCAGCAGGCCGGGGCCGATGCCGACGGTCATGGTCACGACCATGATCAGGGTCAGCAGCACGGTCAGTCCGAGCAGCGGGAGGAGGCGGGGGCGGGCCTCGGCCCAGGCGTCGGCCAGCGAGGTAGGGCGGCCCATTACGGAGCGGCTGATCACCACGGTCACGACGGATGCGGTGAAGAGCGTGGCGATCATCGTGATGAGGGTGGCCGGAGCTTGGGAGAGGAGCGTCGACCGGGCGGACTCGGACGCCTGGCGGAGGGCTTCGGAGCCGGTGGCGTTCGGGTCGATGGAGGTCGGTTCCGGCAGGAGGTAGCGCTGCAGGAGGATGACCGCGAGCTGGGTGATCACGGAGACCCCCAGGCTGAACCCGAGTGCCGTGCGCCAGTGCGCGCGCAGCGCGGAGACGGAGCCGTCCAGGATTTCCCCGAGGCTCAGGGGGCGCAGCGGGATGACACCGGGCTGCGCGGCCGGGGGCGGTCCGCCCCAGCCCTGCCGCTGGGGGCTGCCTCCCCATCCGGGGCCGGGTGGGGGTGCACCGGGGCCGCTGCCGGGGTTGCTCGGTGGGGACCACTGCCCGGCGGGCGGTTGCTCGGGGGACCACTGTCCCGTCGGGCCGCTTCCGTCCTGAGGGTCGGAGGGGCGGGGAATCGCCGTCTCCTTGCCGTCGGAGGGGGCAGATCCGGGCGAAGCCCAGCCCGGAGAGTCGTTCATTCTCGCTCCTTCACCGTCCTGACCGCTCATCGGGGCGGCAGGTTGGCAGCCATCGTGCCACGCGCCGCTCTGCCACGGATCAGGCGCTCTATCTCTCTTGCGCCTTCATTTGTGGGCGGCTCACCGGGCAGACTGGGCAGATGGCTGATCAGGACGCGCAATCGCCGGTGGGCATCGAGCCTCCGGCCCTTCCCGTACTTCGCTGGGACGAGCCTCCGGAAGGCCCGGTGCTGGTGCTCCTCGACCAGACGCGGCTGCCCGCCGAGGAGGTGGAGCTGGTGTGCACGGATGTGCCCGCGCTGGTGCGGGCCATCCAGGCGCTGGCGGTGCGAGGGGCCCCGCTGCTCGGGATCGCCGGGGGCTACGGGGTGGCGCTCGCGGCGGCACGGGGGTACGACGTGGCGGAGGCCGCGGGTCTGCTGGAGCGGGCGCGGCCCACCGCGGTCAACCTCGGATACGGGGTCCGGCGGGTGGCCCAGGCCTACTGGGCGGCTGCCGAGAAGGGCGCCGGCACGGAGGCCGCCGCCGCGGCGGCGCTCGCCGAGGCGCGGGCGCTGCACCAGGAGGACGCGCGGGCCAGCGAACGTATGGCGGAGTTCGGGGTGACCCTGCTCGACGAGCTGTTGCCGGGGGGCGGGCACCGGTTGCTGACCCACTGCAACACGGGAGCTCTGGTGTCGGGGGGCGAGGGGACGGCCTTCGCCGTGGCGTTGCGGGTGCACCGGCAGGGGCGGCTGCGGCGGCTGTGGGTGGATGAGACGCGGCCGCTGTTGCAGGGGGCGCGGCTGACCGCGTACGAGGCGGCGCGCAACGGGCTGGCGTACAGCCTGCTCACGGACAACGCGGCGGGCTCCTTGTTCGCCGCCGGTGAGGTGGACGCCGTCCTCGTCGGTGCGGACCGCATAGCCGCCGACGGCTCGGTGGCCAACAAGGTGGGGAGCTATCCCCTGGCGGTGCTGGCGAAGTACCACCATGTGCCCTTCATCGTGGTGGCGCCGACGACGACGGTGGATCTGGAGACCCCGGACGGCACGGCGATCGTCGTCGAGCAACGCCCCGGGCAGGAAGTGACGGAGCTCACACCTCCGCGTGGTGCGGCGGTCGACGGAGGCGGCGGAATGGTGGTCGCGCCCCTCGGAGCCCCGGTGTACAACCCGGCCTTCGACATCACGCCGCCGGAACTGATCACGGCGATCGTCACGGAGGAGGGGGTCATTTCCCCGGTCACCGGGGTCGGACTGGCGGAGCTGTGTGCCAGGTCATCGCAGGTAACGATTAGCTAATGGGATGATGTCGATTATGAAGGGACGCGTCCTTGTCGTCGACGACGACACCGCACTGGCCGAGATGCTCGGCATCGTGCTGCGTGGAGAAGGTTTCGAGCCGTCGTTCGTAGCGGACGGCGACAAGGCACTGGCCGCATTTCGTGAGGCCAAGCCTGACCTGGTGCTGCTCGACCTCATGCTGCCCGGGAGGGACGGCATCGAGGTGTGCAGGCTGATCAGAGCCGAGTCGGGTGTGCCGATCGTCATGCTCACCGCCAAGAGCGACACCGTCGACGTGGTGGTCGGTCTGGAGTCGGGCGCCGACGACTACATCGTCAAGCCGTTCAAACCCAAGGAGCTGGTCGCCCGGATCAGGGCACGGCTGCGGCGGTCCGAGGAGCCCGCCCCGGAGCAGCTCACCATCGGTGACCTGGTCATCGATGTGGCGGGTCACTCCGTGAAACGGGAGGGGCAGTCCATCGCCCTGACTCCGCTGGAGTTCGACCTGCTGGTCGCGCTCGCCCGCAAGCCGTGGCAGGTCTTCACCCGTGAGGTCCTGCTGGAGCAGGTGTGGGGTTACCGCCACGCGGCCGACACCCGCCTGGTGAACGTGCATGTCCAGCGTCTGCGCTCCAAGGTCGAGAAGGACCCGGAGCGGCCGGAGATCGTGGTGACGGTCCGCGGCGTCGGCTACAAGGCCGGACCGAGCTGAGATGGCCGGAGGCAGCGCTGCTCCGGGGCCCGGGGAGCCGGGAGTCCGTACGGAGCGGGCTGCCGGCCCGGGACGGAGGGCACCGCGTATGAGCCGTTTCCTGCGGGGTGGCCGGTTGTTCGAGGACCGGACGCCCGGCGGGCCCGTACCGCGGTTGCTGATGCGGTGGGTGCGCCGTCCGTTGCTCCCCGCCGTCCGGCTGTGGCGGCGCAACCTGCAGCTCCGTGTCGTCGCGGGCACGCTGCTGATGTCGATGGCCGTGGTGCTGCTGCTCGGGTTCGTCGTGATCGGGCAGGTGCGCAACGGGCTGCTCGACGCGAAGGGCAAGGCCGCCCAGACCCAGGCCGCCGGCGGTTTCGCCGCGGCCCAGGAGAAGGCCAACGCTTCCCTCGCCCCCGGGGGGCAGGGAAGCGGCAGCCCCGACGGCGTGACCGGCAGCACCTCCTGGCGTACCGAGCTGGTCGACCAGCTCGCCAGTGGCGGCAAGAACGCGTTCAACGTGGTGGCGCTCAGCGCCGACTCCGTGAACGACGGCGCGGGCAGCCGGGCGCCGCGCGGTTCGGGCAGCGTCGAGGCGTCCAGTGTTCCCGAGCGACTGCGCGAGGACGTCGGCAAGGGCCAGGGCGCTTTCCAGACGTACTCCGAGATCCGGTATTCCTACGGCAAGGATTCGCAGCCGGGGCTCGTCGTCGGCAAGCGGCTCTACGACATCGACCAGCACCCCTACGAGCTGTACTACCTCTTCCCGCTCACCCAGGAGGAGAAGTCGCTGACGCTGGTCAAGACGACCCTGGCGACCGCGGGGCTGTTCGTCGTCGTGCTGCTCGGGGCGATCGCCTGGTTCGTGGTGCGGCAGGTCGTCACGCCGGTGCGGATGGCCGCCGGAATCGCCGAGCGGCTCTCCGCGGGCAGACTCCAGGAACGGATGAAGGTCACCGGTGAGGACGACATCGCCCGGCTCGGTGAGGCCTTCAACAAGATGGCCCAGAACCTTCAGCTGAAGATCCAGCAGCTGGAGGAGCTCTCCCGGATGCAGCGGCGCTTCGTCTCGGACGTCTCGCACGAGCTGCGGACCCCGCTCACGACCGTACGGATGGCCGCCGACGTCATCCACGAGGCGCGCGTCGACTTCGACCCCGTCACCGCGCGCTCCGCCGAACTGCTGGGCGACCAGCTCGACCGGTTCGAGTCGCTGCTCTCCGATCTGCTGGAGATCAGCCGATTCGACGCGGGGGCGGCCGCCCTGGAGGCCGAGCCGATAGATCTGCGGACAGTGGTCCACCGGGTGATCGGCGGCGCCGAGCCGCTGGCCGAGCGCAAGGGCAGCCGGATTCTCGTCGTCGGCGACGACCAGCCGGTCATAGCCGAGGCGGACGCCCGCCGCGTCGAGCGGGTGCTGCGCAACCTCGTCGTCAACGCCGTCGAGCACGGCGAGGGCCGGGACGTGGTGGTGCGGATGGGCGTGGCGCAGGGCGCGGTGGCCGTGGCGGTGCGCGACTACGGAGTCGGGCTCAAGCCCGGCGAGGCCACCCGTGTCTTCAACCGGTTCTGGCGGGCCGACCCGGCCCGGGCCCGGACGACCGGCGGGACCGGCCTCGGCCTGTCGATCGCCGTCGAGGACGCCCGGCTGCACGGCGGCTGGCTCCAGGCCTGGGGCGAGCCGGGCGGCGGGTCGCAGTTCCGGCTGACCCTGCCGCGTACGGCGGACGAGCCGCTGCGCGGGTCGCCGATACCGCTGGAGCCCGAGGACTCCCGGCGCAACCGGGAGGACCGGGAGCGGGACGACGCGGCAGCCGCGTACCCGGCCGGTCACCGGCTGCCGTCCGTGCCGAACCAGCCCGCCGCCGGTGAACGCTCGCCGCTGCCCGTACCCGCGCGCGGCCCCGCGGCCCGGAATCCGGCGACGGCCTCGGTGCACCCCGCGGCCCTGCCCGGCAACGCGGCACGCGTCGTCGCGCGCCCGGTCCCGGAGCGCTCCGGTGAGCGCGCGCCCGACGGCGCGCGGAATTCCGATCAGGAGGACACCACTCGTGGGTACTGACCGCTCTCCGGGCGGCCACGGACGCGCGGTGCGGGTGGCCGTGCTGATCGGCTGCTCCCTCGTCGTCCTGGCCGGGTGCGGATCGATGCCGATGACCGGCGACGTCAAGGCGGTCGACGCCTCGCAGCCCGGCGACTCGCAGGTGCAGGTGTACGCCGTGGCGCCCCGGGAGGGCGCGCCGCCCAGCGAGATCGTCGACGGGTTCCTGGAGTCGATGACCAGTGACGATCCCGCGTTCGCGACCACGCGGAAGTATCTGAGCGCCGACGCCCGGCGGACCTGGCAGCCCAGCGGGGGCACCACGGTCCTGGCCCAGGCCCCCAACCGCAGCGGCCCCCTCCTGCACGACGAGGCCAGCCGGGCCACTCGCGACGCGGAGACGACCTACACGCTGACCGGCAAGAAGGTCGCGGCGGTCGATGACCAGAGCTCCTACCGGCCGCTCGCCCCCACCGACTACTCCCAGACGCTGCATCTGGTGCTGGAGAAGGGGGCGGACGGCAAGCAGGAGTGGCGCATCGACGTCGTCCCGGACGGTCTGCTCCTCGGACAGTCCGACTTCAAGCGGCTCTACCGCTCGGTGAACAAGTACTACTTCGCCACCGGGCGGACGGGCGGGGATCCGATGCTCGTCGCCGACCCCGTCTACGTACGCAACGGTACGGACCCGGTCACCCGGATGGGGACGACCACGCAGACCGTCAGGACGCTGCTCGCCGGGCCGACGAACTGGCTGCGGCCGGTGGTCGACTCCCGGTTCCCGACCGGGACCGCGTTGCGCAGGGACGTCACCGCGCTGGCGCCGGACGACCAGAACGTCCTGAAGGTGCCGCTCAACGCGAAGGCCGACAAGGCGGACCGCAGCGCCTGCCGGATGATGGCCGCCCAGGTGCTCTACACGCTCCGGGACCTGACCTCGGCGCGGGTGGAGCGGGTGGAGCTGGAGGGCGGCCGGGGCAAGCTCTGCTCCCTGGACGCCGACGACGCCGGGGCGTTCTCCGCGGACAGCGGCTCCGGAGGTCCCGACAGCCAGTACTTCATCAACGACAAGGGGCAGGTGGAGAGCCTTCCCGGCGCGGTGGAGAGCAACGCGGCGCCCGAGCCGGTGATCGGTCCGCTCGGCGCGGGCACCGTGCCGATGGGCTCGGTGGGCGTGGCCCGGGACGAGCGGCGGGCTGCCGCGGTGTCGGCCGACGGGCAGAACCTGTACGTGTCCTCCCTGGAATCGGCGGAGGAGCTGGCGGCGCCCCTGGTGACCAGTACGGCCAAGGAGGCCGCCGACCGGCTGTCCCCGCCGAGCTGGGACGGCCACGGTGACCTGTGGGTCGCCGACCGTAACCCGGCCGGTTCCCGGCTGCTGCGGCTGACCGGAGGAGCGGGCGAGCCCCGGGAGGTCCGGGTTCCGGGCCTGGACGGCAGCCGGATCGAAGCGCTGCGGATGTCGGCGGACGGGGTGCGGATCGCGCTGCTGCTGTCGAAGGACGGTCATACGACCCTGAAGATCGGCCGGGTCGAGCGCCGGGGGTCCGCCGTGGCGCCCGAGGTCTCGGTCGAGGACCTCCGTCAGGCCGCGCCGCAGCTCGCCGACGTGACGGCCATCTCCTGGTCCGGCCGCAGCCGTCTGGTGGTGGTCGGCAAGGAGGAGGGCGGCGTACAGCAGGTGCGGTACGTGCAGGCGGACGGTTCCACGTCGTCGTCGGGCGCGCTGCCCGGGGTCAACCAGGTCGAGTCGGTCGCCGCGGCCGACGACGAGCTGCTTCCGCTGATGGCGGAGACGGAGGGCGACGGCATCGTGAAGCTCTCGCCGGGCGACAACTGGCAGACGGTGCTCAAGCAGGGCACCTCGCTGGTCTATCCCGGCTGATCGGAGGCCCGCGGACCCGAGCGGCCGGAGTTTTCCACAGGGGTGGTCCGCTCGCCGCGGCCCCGGCACAGTGGGGTGGTGCTGGGCGGGTGGCGGGAGCTGTGCGGACTGGTGCTGCCGGTCGCCTGCGCGGGCTGCGGCAGACCGCGATCCGACCTGTGCGCGGCGTGCGAGGCCGCGCTGCACGGCACCCCGCCCCGCCGGGTTTGGCCCTCTCCCCGGCCCCCGGGGCTGCCGCCGGTGCACGCGGCGGCGCCGTACGAGAACGCCGTACGCGCGGTTCTGCTGGCCCACAAGGAGCGCGGGGCACTCGGGCTCGCGCGAGTGCTCGGACGGGCCCTGGCGGGTGGTGTGCGGGCCGGGACGAGGCGGTCGGGCGGCCCCGGGCCCCTGCTGCTGGTCCCCGTGCCGTCGGCCCGCTCCGCCACGGCGGCCCGGGGGCACGACCCGGTGCGCAGGATCGCGACGGCGGCCGCGCAGTACCTGCGGCGTACGGGGCTGCCGGCCCAAACAGTCCCGGTGCTGCGGCAGCGGCGCGTGGTCGCCGATCAGTCCGGTCTCGGAGCCCGTCAGCGCCGGGTGAACCTGGCCGGAGCCCTGGAGCTGGTGGCGGGCGGGGAGCGGCTGATCCGCCACGGTGCGGTGATTCTCGTGGACGACCTGTTGACGACGGGTTCGACGCTGGCGGAGGCGGCGCGAGCCGTCGACGAGGGCCTCGGCCGCGACCCGAGGACGGCCGGGAGACCGGTGTGCCGGGCGGCGGTCGTCGCAGCTTCTCCGTCCGCCTTCGAAATAAACCGGAACTGACCGAAAAATTGCATCGTTGCAGGTACAGAGAGGCTGATACCCCCTGAACGGAGGTACGTGCCAGTAGCGGGTGCCGAGAGCAGGGTGCGCAAGCTATGTTCGTTTGTGAGGCGCGGTGAAGACCGAACCTCGACGAATGCACCAGCAGGTTTCGGGCAGGTAACTCACCGCAGGAGAAGGGCGCAAGTCGGTGGGGTTGCGGCTCTTCCGACGGGGGAGGAGGAGGCGAAAGCCACCGAGTCCGAGGCCCCGGTGATCTCCGGGGCTTGGTGTGAAAGGGAGACGCTCCGCCGCTGAGCGGAGCGATCCGGGAACGGAGTTCTGCGTGGACATCGTCGTCAAGGGCCGCAAGACCGAGGTGCCCGAGCGGTTCCGCAAGCACGTGGCCGAGAAGCTGAAGCTGGACAAGATCCAGAAGTTCGACGGCAAGGTGATCAGCCTCGACGTCGAGGTGTCCAAGGAGCCGAATCCCCGTCAGGCCGACCGTTCCGACCGGGTGGAGATCACGCTCCGCTCGCGGGGGCCGGTCATCCGGGCGGAGGCGGCGGCCGGCGACCCCTACGCAGCGCTCGACCTGGCCACCGGAAAGCTGGAGGCCCGGCTGCGCAAGCAGCACGACAAGCGCTACAGCCGCCGTGGCAACGGACGGCTGTCGGCGGCCGAGGTCGGGGATGTGGTGCCTGGTGTCGCCTCGTTCGACGAGGACGGTGAACTGGTAGGCGACCAGCCCTCGGAGTCCGTCCCCACCACGATGGTCGGCTCGCTCGAAGTGCAGGGCGACGGGCCGCTCGTGATGCGCGAGAAGACCCACACCGCCGCACCGATGACGCTCGACCAGGCGCTCTACGAGATGGAACTGATCGGTCACGACTTCTACTTGTTCGTGGACTCCGAGACGAAGGAACCCAGCGTCGTCTACCGGCGTCACGCCTATGACTACGGTGTCATCCACCTGAGGACCGACCCGCTGGCCGCTGACGAGGCGGGCGGCGCGGGCGGTGCGCTCGGCGGCTGAGGCCCCGTCGCCGTGGTGCCCCTGGGGCGTTTTCACGCCACCGGGGGCACACGCGTACGAGCACACGGCCACCGGGGTCGCGTCCCGGCATGGAATCATGGCAGCCCGAGCCAATCGGCGCTCTGAGAAGCGCCGTTGGCGAACGACCGAGACTCCGGGCCGCGGCCTTCAGGGGGAGGATTGATGGCGGACACCTTCGGGCCCGTGCGCGACGCGCGTCACTCCGACAACGACGCCGACGACGCCGATGGGTACACCGGCGCGGACGCGGCGTCACGCAGGGAGCCCATCCGGGTGCTCGTGGTCGACGACCACGCGCTCTTCCGCAGGGGTCTGGAGATCGTCCTCGCGCAGGAGGAGGACATCCAGGTCATCGGCGAGGCCGGGGACGGCTCGGAGGCCGTCGACAAGGCCGCCGACCTGCTGCCCGACATCATCCTGATGGATGTCCGGATGCCCAAGCGCGGAGGTATCGAGGCCTGCACCGCCATCAAGGAGGTGGCACCCAGCGCGAAGATCATCATGCTGACGATCAGCGACGAGGAGGCCGACCTCTACGACGCGATCAAGGCGGGCGCCACCGGATACCTCCTCAAGGAGATCTCCACCGACGAGGTGGCCACCGCCATTCGCGCCGTCGCCGACGGACAGTCCCAGATCAGTCCCTCCATGGCCTCCAAGCTGCTCACCGAGTTCAAATCGATGATCCAGCGCACCGACGAGCGTCGGCTCGTGCCCGCGCCCCGGCTCACCGAACGGGAGCTGGAAGTGCTGAAACTCGTGGCGACCGGGATGAACAACCGGGACATCGCCAAGGAGTTGTTCATTTCCGAGAACACGGTGAAGAACCACGTCCGCAACATCCTGGAGAAATTGCAGCTGCATTCCCGTATGGAGGCCGTGGTCTACGCCATGCGCGAGAAGATTCTGGAGATCAGATAGCGGACGCGACCGCCGCCGAGAGCCCTGCCCCCGCGGAGTCCGTCAGCGGTAGGCGCGTTGCCACGCGTGGCCGATCTCCGTCCTGAGCGGCTCGCGCAGCTCCGGGGCCTCCACCCGGTCCACCCGGATGTCCGTGCAGCCCACCCAGCCCGCCGCCTCCACCAGCGCCTCGGCCATCGGGACCACGGCCCGGGGACCGGCCAGGGACGCCTGCCGGGCGACCAGCGTGGTGCCCTCGCGCGCCGGGTCGACCCGGCCGCGCAGCCTGCCGCCCGTCAGCAACGGCATCGCGAAATAGCCGTGGATCCGTTTCTGCTTGGGGACGTACGCCTCCAGGCGGTGGGTGAAGTCGAAGATCCGCTCCGTGCGCGCCCGCTCCCACACCAGCGAGTCGAACGGTGACAGCAGCGTCGTACGGTGGCGTCCGCGCGGCTCCCTGGTGAGCGCCTCCGGGTCCGCCCAGGCCGGTTTCGCCCAGCCCTCCACCGTCACCGGCACCAGCCCCGAGTCCGCCACCACGGCGTCGAACTCCTCGCCCTTCAGCCGGTGGTAGTCCGCGATGTCGCCGCGGGTGCCGACGCCGAGCGACCGGCCCGCCAGCGCCACCAGCCGCCGCCGGCACTCCCGGTCGTCCAGGTCGTCATGGAGCACGGCGTCCGGAATGGCCCGCTCGGCCAGGTCGTAGACCCGCTTCCAGCCGCGTCGCTCGGTGCAGACCACCTCGCCGTACATCAGGGCCCGCTCGACGGCGATCTTGGACGCCGACCAGTCCCACCACTCGCCGCCGTTCTTCGCGCCGCCCAGCTCGGTGGCCGTCAACGGGCCCTCGGCGCGCAGCTGCTTGATCACCGTGTCGTAGACGCCGTCGGGCAGATCGTGGTGCCAGTGCGGGCGGGAGCGGTAGGCGCGGCGGCGGAACGCGAAGTGCGGCCACTCCTCGACCGGCAGGATGCACGCGGCGTGCGACCAGTACTCGAAGGAGCGGCCGCCCGACCAGTACGCCTCCTCCACCGCGCGGCGGCCCACCGCGCCCAGCCGGGCGTAGGGAATCAGCTCGTGCGAGCGGGCCAGCACCGAGATGGTGTCCAGCTGGACAGCCCCGAGGTGGCGCAGCACCCCCGGCACTCCCGCCCGGCGGTCCGGCGCCCCCAGGAATCCCTGGGCGCGCAGCGCGATACGGCGGGCCTGGTCAGCGGAGAGTTCGACTGCGGGAGGAGGCACAGGCGTCATACGTCGAACCCTAGACGGCGCCACTGACACCCCGGGTCCGGACGCCGCCCGCTCACGGTCCGGAACCCGACGCCTCCCCGGACCGCCGTGCGTCGCGCCCGGGGAGGTAGGGGTGGACGCCCGGCAGCCCCAGATCGCAGGGGAGCAGGGCGGCCGTCCACACATCGCGCCGCACCCCCTTGTTGAGCAGCCCGGACCGCTGTTCGCCCTCCATCTGGAACCCCGCGCGCAGGGCGACCGCGCGGGAGGCGGTGTTGCCGATCTCCGCGCGCCACTCCAGCCGGTCCGCCCCGAGCGAGGTGAAGGCCCACCGCGCGGAGCCGAGCACCGCCTCGCAGACGTAACCGTGACCGCGGTGGTCCGCGGCGCCCCAGAAGCCGACCTCGTAGGTTCCCGGGCGGCTGCGGCGGTGCATCCCCAGGGCGCCGACCAGGGCCTCGGAGTCCCGCAGGACGAGGGCGAAGCTGTACACGGAGTCGTCCTGCCAGCCCGCCGGGGAGAGCCTCGCGGTGAACAGCTCCGCGTCGGTGAGGCGGTAGGGGGAGGGGAGCACCGTCCAGCGCTGGATGTCGGGATCCTGGCAGGCGGCGTGCACCCGGTACGTGTCCTGCGGGCCGAAGGGGCGCAGGATCAGGCGTTCCGTGGTGAGGGTGATCGGCTCCATGGACCGATTCTGGTGAGCCCGGCGCCTCGATGCGAGCACTTTCGGGGCTTCCCGGCACCTTCCGCGCCTCCGGGGCGTTGTCCGTCAAGGGGGGCGGCGAGGTCCACGCGGCAGCAGCCCTCCCGACGCGGTGGTGTCCTCGCTTACGATGGCCGTTGCGGTGGGGCCCACCTGCCGTGCCCGCGCCAGAGTCCATCACACGACCCAGTGCCAGGCCCGACCGGCAAGGAGACCAGCCTCAGTGTCCGTCTTCAACAAGCTCATGCGTGCAGGCGAAGGCAAGATCCTGCGCAAACTGCACCGCATCGCGGACCAGGTCAGCTCCATCGAAGAGGACTTCGTCACCCTCTCCGACGCCGAGCTGCGGGCGCTCACCGACGAGTACAAGGAACGGTACGCGGACGGCGAGAGCCTGGACGACCTGCTTCCCGAAGCGTTCGCCACGATCCGCGAGGCCGCCAAGCGTGTCCTCGGGCAGCGCCACTACGACGTACAGATCATGGGTGGAGCGGCCCTGCACCTCGGCTACGTGGCCGAGATGAAGACCGGTGAGGGCAAGACCCTCGTCGGCACCCTGCCCACGTATCTCAACGCCCTCTCCGGCAAGGGCGTGCACCTGATCACGGTCAACGACTACCTCGCCCAGCGTGACTCCGAGCTGATGGGCCGGGTCCAC
Organism: Streptomyces sp. NPDC101181; assembly: GCF_044767975.1. Taxonomy (NCBI): domain Bacteria; kingdom Bacillati; phylum Actinomycetota; class Actinomycetes; order Kitasatosporales; family Streptomycetaceae; genus Streptomyces; species Streptomyces sp. NPDC101181. The sequence goes on from NZ_JBIWOX010000003.1 coordinate 16,899, forward strand.
AAGTTCCTCGGGCTGTCCGTCGGCTGCATCATCGCCAACATGACTCCGGCCCAGCGCCGCGAGCAGTACGGCTGCGACATCACCTACGGCACGAACAACGAGTTCGGCTTCGACTACCTCCGCGACAACATGGCGTGGTCCAAGGACGAGCTCGTCCAGCGCGGCCACAACTTCGCCGTGGTCGACGAGGTCGACTCGATCCTGGTCGACGAGGCCCGTACGCCGCTGATCATCTCCGGCCCGGCCGACCAGGCCACCAAGTGGTACGGCGACTTCGCCAAGCTGGTCACGCGTCTCACCAAGGGCGAGGCGGGCAACCAGCTCAAGGGCATCGAGGAGACCGGCGACTACGAGGTCGACGAGAAGAAGCGGACCGTGGCCATCCACGAGTCCGGCGTCGCCAAGGTCGAGGACTGGCTCGGCATCGACAACCTCTACGAGTCGGTGAACACCCCGCTCGTCGGTTATCTGAACAACGCCATCAAGGCCAAGGAACTGTTCAAGAAGGACAAGGACTACGTCGTCATCGACGGCGAAGTCATGATCGTCGACGAGCACACCGGCCGTATCCTCGCCGGCCGCCGCTACAACGAGGGCATGCACCAGGCGATCGAGGCGAAGGAAGGGGTGGACATCAAGGACGAGAACCAGACCCTCGCCACGATCACCCTCCAGAACTTCTTCCGCCTCTACGACAAGCTCTCCGGCATGACCGGTACGGCCATGACCGAGGCCGCGGAGTTCCACCAGATCTACAAGCTCGGCGTGGTGCCGATCCCGACGAACCGGCCGATGGTCCGCGCCGACCAGTCGGACCTGATCTACCGCACCGAGGTCGCCAAGTTCGCCGCAGTCGTCGACGACATCGCGGAGAAGCACGAGAAGGGCCAGCCGATCCTGGTCGGCACCACCTCGGTCGAGAAGTCCGAGTACCTCTCGCAGCAGCTCTCCAAGCGCGGTGTGCAGCACGAGGTCCTCAACGCCAAGCAGCACGACCGGGAGGCGACGATCGTCGCCCAGGCGGGCCGCAAGGGCGCCGTCACCGTCGCGACGAACATGGCCGGACGAGGCACCGACATCAAGCTCGGCGGCAACCCCGACGACCTCGCCGAGGCGGAGCTGCGCCAGCGCGGCCTCGACCCGGAGGAGAACGTCGAGGAGTGGGCGGCCGCGCTGCCCGCGGCCCTGGAGGCGGCCGAGCAGGCGGTGAAGGCGGAGTTCGAGGAGGTCAAGGATCTCGGCGGGCTCTACGTGCTGGGCACGGAGCGCCACGAGTCGCGCCGCATCGACAACCAGCTGCGCGGTCGTTCCGGCCGTCAGGGCGACCCGGGCGAGTCCCGGTTCTACCTGTCGCTGGGCGACGACCTGATGCGTCTGTTCAAGGCGCAGATGGTCGAGCGCGTCATGTCGATGGCGAACGTCCCCGACGACGTGCCGATCGAGAACAAGATGGTCACCCGCGCCATCGCCTCCGCCCAGTCGCAGGTCGAGCAGCAGAACTTCGAGACGCGGAAGAACGTCCTGAAGTACGACGAGGTGCTCAACCGGCAGCGCGAGGTCATCTACGGCGAGCGCCGCCGCGTGCTGGAGGGCGAGGACCTCCAGGACCAGATCCGGCACTTCATGGACGACACGATCGACGACTACATCCGGCAGGAGACCGCCGAGGGGTTCGCCGAGGAGTGGGACCTGGACCGGCTGTGGGGCGCCTTCAAGCAGCTCTACCCGGTCAAGGTCACCGTGGAGGAGCTGGAGGACGCGGCCGGGGACCTGGCGGGCGTCACCGCCGACTTCATCGCCGAGTCCGTCAAGAACGACATCCACGAGCAGTACGAGGAGCGCGAGAAGACCCTCGGCTCCGACATCATGCGCGAGCTGGAGCGCCGGGTCGTCCTCTCGGTGCTCGACCGCAAGTGGCGCGAGCACCTCTACGAGATGGACTACCTCCAGGAGGGCATCGGCCTGCGGGCCATGGCCCAGAAGGACCCGCTGGTGGAGTACCAGCGCGAGGGCTTCGACATGTTCAACGCCATGATGGAGGGCATCAAGGAGGAGTCCGTCGGCTACCTGTTCAACCTGGAGGTCCAGGTCGAGCAGCAGGTCGAGGAGGTTCCGGTGCAGGACGCCGCCGAGCGCACCTCGCTGGAGAAGGAGGGCGCGGCGGCCACCCCGCGTCCGGAGATCCGCGCCAAGGGCCTGGAGGCTCCGCAGCGCCCGGACCGGCTGCACTTCTCCGCCCCCACGGTGGACGGCGAGGGCGGGGTCGTCGAGGGCGACTTCGCCACCGACAGCGCCGGAGCCACGCGGTCCGGTTCCGCCGACGGCATGACGCGTGCCGAGCGCCGCAAGGCCCAGAAGACCAGCGGCGGTGGCGGTCGCCGCCGCAAGAAGTAGCACCCCGGGCATGAGCACGGCAGGGGCCGGACACCGCATGGTGTCCGGCCCCTGCCGTGTCCTCCCGGTCACCGCGGGCCGGGGCGGCCGGTGGTGAGGCGCTCGCCGCCCAGCTCCACGGCGGCGCAGCGCCAGCGATGGTCGGCGCCCTGTTCCAGCCGGAAGGCCATGGCCTGCACCCGGTCGCCCGCCGTGATGCTGGCGAACGCCTCGACCACCCCGGTGGCGGGCTGCGCGCCGCGGCAGTGCCGCAGCACCGGGCGGCTGCCGCGGGCGGCCCCGAGCGGGGTGCTGGGGGCCAGTTCGGCGAGCTGGTCGTAGGCGTCGCCGATGGTGTGGCCGAGCATCCAGTGCACCGGACGCTGTCCGCTGAGGACGGCGAGCAGCCGTTCGGCGAACCACTGGTGGGGCCGGGGCGGCCGGTGCGGCTGCCGCCGTGACCGCTGGGGAGGTACGACCCGGGGCCTGCGCTGGTCGCGGCGGCCGGTGGGCCTCGTGCTGTCCGTGCTCATGTTCATCGCCCCCGTGAACCGGGCCCGGTGAATACCGGGCGGTAACTTGTGTGGTGGGGATCTTCTACGGGGACGGCCGTCAGCGCCGCAAGCGGCCTTCCGGCGCACACCCGCTCCGGGACGGGTTCACCTATCCGTGGCCCGCCCCGTGCGCCACAAGGGGCAAAGCGGGGGTGACGGCCTGTCCTCGGTGGACGGAGCACCCCGGTTGCCGAAACCCGAAAGGGGACCTCCGCCACGTATCCTTCAGGGCGTTCCCTCTACGAAAGCGGCCTGCGATGCGCGTGTACGTTCCCCTGACCCTCTCCGGTCTCGCAGCGGCGCATGGCACGGGCGAGGTCGGGCCGGCCCCGCTGACGGCGTACGCGGTGACCCCCGGGCTGCGCGAGTGGTACGTCTCCGACGACATCGAGGAGCTGGAGTACGCGGCGCTCAACCGGGCTGCCGCCGCCTCGCTGCGGATGATCGCCGGGAGATCGGACGAGGCGCGGCGCCGGGTCGTCGTCGCCGTCGACGTGCCGGACGGGGAAGCCCTGGCCGACCCCGATCAGGGGCTGAGCGCGTCGTCGCTGGGTGAGGTGCGGATCGCGGCCGCGCTGCCGCTGGCCAAGGCGGCCGCGGTGCACGTGGACGCCGACGACGCCGAGCGGGACGTGGCCGCGGCGGCGGCCGCGCTGGGGGCGGCGGACCTCGGCGACGACGACGCGCAGTTCACCGTGGACGGGGCCGAGGACCACGAGCTGCTGTGGTTCGGGGTGCAGGAGATCGGACAGCTGATCGGCTGAGCCGTCGGCCGGGTGCCCGGCCATCGGCCGCCCCGCCCTTGCGGTTTCCGCAGCTCAGGCGAGGTCCGGGCTCGCGTTGTCAGACCTCGCGGGTACGTTTTCTCCATGGCATCCGCGAAGACACGCACCCATCTGGTCTGGGACTGGAACGGCACGCTGCTCGACGACATCCAGGCCGTCATCCACGCGACGAACGCCGCGTTCGCCGAGATCGAGGTGGCGCCGATCACGCTGGAGCGGTACCGCGAGATGTACTGCGTGCCGATACCCCGGTTCTACGAGCGGCTCATGGGCCGGATGCCCACCGAGGCCGAGTGGGAGCGCATGGACGGCAGCTTCCACCGCCACTACACCGAGCAGCGGGTGGCCTGCGGGCTCACCGCGGGGGTCGAGGAGCTGCTGATCCGGTGGCAGCACGCCGGACGCAGCCAGTCGTTGCTGAGCATGTACGGACACGAGCAGCTCGTCCCGTTGGTCCGGGGCTACGGCATCGAACCGCGGTTCGTCCGCGTGGACGGGCGCACGGGGCCCTCCGGGGGGAGCAAGGCGCTCCACATGGAGCGGCACTTCGCCGCGCTGGCCGCCGCGGGCGGCCCCGCTCCGGAGGACTCGGTGGTCATCGGGGACGCGCTGGACGACGCGGTGGCGGCGGCGCACGTGGGCGCCCGAGCGGTGCTGTACACCGGGGGCGCGCACAGCCGCGGCAGCCTGGAGGCTGCGGGGGTGCCGGTGGTGGACAGCCTGGGGGAGGCGGTCACGCTGGCGGAGACGTTCTCCGGGTAGCCGGTGGCGTCGGCGCGGACCTCGGCGGGGTGCGGCCCGGACGGGCTTCACGGGGCACGCGGTAGCTCACCGACTCCCGCATCTGGGCCGCGCGATCCGGGCGAATGAGCCGGTTTCACGGCTTTCGCCGGAAAGGTGTGGCGGACTGTCCAGAGTGTCAAAGTTCGGGGGGTTGTTTTGTACGCAAGGAGCTCATGACGGGGCGGGGTGCGGGGGCGATAGCCTGGTGCCGTGATCAGCGCGATACGCCTCGGGGGCACTGAAGCCCCCGGCCACCGCCCGGAGTGCCACCGCACCCGGGCGATCCGCGATCTTCCGACCCCGGACCGGCCGTCAAGAACGGCCCATGTGGTCCCGGGGAACTCTCGAAGCGGCATAGCGTCGATCCAGACCGGAAACCCCGCGTCGTGGCGGTACGTCGTTTTTCTCACCTACGTCACGCAACGGCGCGCGACAGGAGCCAGAGGACATGCAGACCAAGCTGGACGAAGCCAAGGCCGAGCTGCTCGCACGGGCTGCCCAGGTAGCTGACAACAGTCCGGGCGGTGGTGCCGGTGGCCCGGGGAGCGCACCCCGGGTGCAGGTCACCACCGGGGTGGACGAGAGCGCCCACCCCGGTCAGGACGCGATGCTCGCCTACCTCCAGCGCTACTACCTCCACACGGCTCCCGAAGACCTCGGCGCCCGGGACCCGGTCGACGTCTTCGGCGCCGCCGCCTCCCACTACCGGCTGGCGGGGAACCGCCCGCAGGGCACCGCCAACGTGCGCGTGCACACCCCGACGGTCGAGGAGAACGGCTGGACGTGCAGCCACTCCGTCGTCGAGGTCGTCACCGACGACATGCCCTTCCTCGTGGACTCCGTCACCAACGAGCTGTCCCGGCAGGGCCGCGGCATCCATGTCGTGATCCACCCGCAGGTCACCGTCCGCCGCGACGTCACCGGCAAGCTCGTCGAGGTCCTCTCCGGCGGCCCCCGTGCCCCCAAGGCCTTCCCGGCCCCCGAGGGCACCCGCGACGCCCAGGAGCAGCCCCGCAACCACGGCCCCGAGCTGCCGCACGACGCTCTGGTCGAGTCTTGGATCCACGTCGAGATCGACCGCGAGACCGACCGCGCCGACCTCCAGCAGATCACCACCGACCTGCTGCGCGTCCTGTCCGACGTCCGCGAGACCGTCGAGGACTGGGGGAAGATGCGGGACTCCGCCCTCCGGATCGCCGACGACCTGCCGGGCGAGCCGCTGGACGACCTGGCCGACGAGGAGGTCGAGGAGGCCCGCGAACTGCTGCGCTGGCTCGCCGCCGACCACTTCACCTTCCTCGGCTACCGCGAGTACGAGCTGAAGGACAGCGACGCGCTCGCCGCCGTCCCCGGCACCGGGCTCGGCATCCTGCGCTCCGACCCGCACCACAGCGAGGACGAGGCCCACCCGGTCAGCCCGTCCTTCGACCGGCTGCCCGCCGACGTCCGCGCCAAGGCGCGCGAGCACAAGCTGCTCGTCCTGACCAAGGCCAACAGCCGGGCCACCGTGCACCGCCCCAGCTATCTCGACTACGTCGGCGTGAAGAAGTTCGACGCCAAGGGGAACGTCGTCGGCGAGCGCCGCTTCCTCGGCCTCTTCTCCTCCGCCGCCTACACCGAGTCCGTGCGCCGGGTCCCCGTCATCCGCCGCAAGGTCGCCGAGGTCATCGACGGCGCGGGCTTCTCGTACAACAGCCACGACGGCCGCGACCTGCTCCAGATCCTGGAGACCTACCCGCGCGACGAGCTGTTCCAGACCCCCGTGGACCAGCTCCGCTCCATCGTCACCTCCGTCCTCTACCTCCAGGAGCGCCGCCGACTGCGGCTCTACCTGCGCCAGGACGAGTACGGCCGCTACTACTCCGCGATCGTCTACCTTCCGCGCGACCGCTACACCACCGGCGTGCGCCTGCGGCTGATCGACATCCTCAAGGAGGAACTGGGCGGCACCAGCGTCGACTTCACCGCCTGGAACACCGAGTCGATCCTCTCCCGGCTGCACTTCGTGATCCGGGTCCCGGTCGGCACCGAGCTGCCGCACCTCACCGACGCCGACGCCGACCGCGTCGAGGCCCGGCTCGTCGAGGCCGCCCGCTCCTGGGCCGACGGCTTCCAGGAAGCCCTCACCGCCGAGCTGGGCGAGGAGCGCGGCGCCGAGCTCCAGCGCCAGTACGGCCACTCGTTCCCCGAGGGCTACAAGGCCGACCACTCGCCGCGCGCCGCCGTCTCCGACCTGGTCCACCTGGAGACCCTCAAGGAGGGGGAGAAGGACTTCGCCCTCAGCCTGTACGAGCCCGTCGGCGCGGGCCCCGGCGAGCGGCGCTTCAAGATCTACCGCACCGGTGAGCAGGTCTCCCTCTCCGCCGTCCTGCCCGCCCTCCAGCAGCTCGGCGTCGAGGTCGTCGACGAGCGCCCCTACGAGCTGCGCTGCGCGGACCGTACCCACGCCTGGGTCTACGACTTCGGGCTGCGGATGCCCCTGGTCAACGGCAACGGCGGCTACCTCGCCGACGACGCCCGCACCCGCTTCCAGGAGGCATTCGCCGCGGTCTGGCAGGGAGCCGCGGAGAACGACGGCTTCAACGCGCTGATCCTCGGCGCCGGACTGAACTGGCGTCAGGCCATGGTGCTCCGCGCCTACGCTAAGTACCTGCGGCAGGCCGGTTCGACCTTCAGCCAGGACTACATGGAGTCCACGCTCCGCAACAACGTCCACACCACCCGGCTGCTCGTCTCGCTCTTCGAGGCGCGGATGTCGCCCGGCCGCCAGAGCGCGGGCCTGGAGCTGACCGACGGCCTCCTGGAAGAGCTCGACGGAGCCCTGGACCAGGTCGCCTCCCTGGACGAGGACCGCATCCTGCGGTCCTTCCTCACCGTCATCAAGGCCACCCTGCGCACCAACTTCTTCCAGCACACGCAGGACGGCACACCGCACTCCTACGTCTCGATGAAGTTCGACCCGCAGGCCATCCCGGACCTCCCCGCGCCCCGCCCGGCGTTCGAGATCTGGGTCTACTCCCCCCGGGTGGAGGGCGTCCACCTGCGCTTCGGCAAGGTCGCCCGCGGCGGGCTGCGCTGGTCCGACCGGCGCGAGGACTTCCGTACGGAGGTGCTCGGGCTGGTCAAGGCGCAGATGGTGAAGAACACCGTCATCGTGCCCGTCGGCGCCAAGGGCGGCTTCGTCGCCAAGCAGCTCCCGGACCCGTCCGCCGACCGGGACGCCTGGTTCGCCGAAGGCATCGCCGCCTACCGCACGTTCATCTCCGCGCTGCTCGACATCACCGACAACATGGTCGCCGGGGAGGTCGTGCCCCCCGCCGACGTCGTACGCCACGACGAGGACGACACCTACCTCGTCGTCGCCGCCGACAAGGGCACCGCGAGCTTCTCCGACATCGCCAACGAGGTCGCCGTCGCCTACGGGTTCTGGCTCGGGGACGCGTTCGCCTCCGGAGGTTCGGCGGGCTACGACCACAAGGGCATGGGCATCACCGCCCGCGGCGCCTGGGAGTCCGTCAAGCGGCACTTCCGGGAGCTGGGCCACGACACCCAGACCCAGGACTTCACCGTCGTCGGCGTCGGGGACATGTCCGGCGACGTGTTCGGCAACGGCATGCTGCTCTCCGAGCACATCCGTCTGGTCGCCGCCTTCGACCACCGGCACATCTTCATCGACCCGGCCCCGGACGCCGCGACCTCCTACGCCGAGCGCCGCCGGCTCTTCGACCTGCCCCGCAGCTCCTGGGACGACTACAACACGAAGCTGCTCTCCGCGGGCGGCGGCATCCACCCGCGCAGCGCCAAGTCGATCCCGCTCAACGCGCACATCCGCGAGGCGCTCGGCATCGACGGCTCGGTCGGCAAGATGACCCCCGCCGAGCTGATGCAGACCATCCTCAAGGCCCCCGTCGACCTGATGTGGAACGGCGGCATCGGCACCTACGTCAAGGCCGTCTCCGAGTCCAACGCCGATGTCGGCGACAAGGCGAACGACGCGATCCGCGTCAACGGCGAGGACCTGCGGGCCAAGGTCGTCGGCGAGGGCGGCAACCTCGGCGCCACCCAGCTCGGCCGCATCGAGTTCGCCCGCGACGGCGGCCGGATCGACACCGACGCGATCGACAACAGCGCCGGTGTGGACACCTCCGACCACGAGGTGAACATCAAGATCCTGCTCAACGGGCTGGTCCGGGACGGCGACATGACCGTCAAGCAGCGCAACAAGCTGCTCGCGGACATGACCGACGAGGTGGGCACGCTCGTCCTGCGCAACAACTACGCGCAGAACGTCGCCCTCTCCAACGCCTCCGCCCAGGCCCCGTCCCTCCTCCAGGCCCAGCAGCGCTTCATGCGCCGCCTGGAGCGCGACGGCGAACTGAACCGGGAGCTGGAGTTCCTGCCCGCCGACCGGCACATCCGGGAGCTGCTGAACAACGGCAAGGGGCTCACCCAGCCCGAGCTGGCGGTCCTGCTCGCGTACACCAAGATCACCGCGGCCGACGAGCTGATCTCCACCGTCCTGCCGGACGACCCGCACCTGCAGAAGCTGGTGCACGCCTACTTCCCCAGCGAGCTGCGCGAGCGGTTCCCCGAGGCGGTCGACGCGCACGCGCTGCGCCGCGAGATCATCACGACGGTCCTGGTCAACGACACGGTCAACACCGCCGGTTCGACCTTCCTGCACCGGCTGCGGGAGGAGACCGGGGCGTCGATCGAGGAGATCGTCCGGGCCCAGTTCACGGCCCGCGAGATCTTCGGCCTCTCCGGGGTGTGGGACGCGGTGGAGGCGCTCGACAACAAGGTCGCCGCCGACGTCCAGACCCGCATCCGGCTGCACTCGCGGCGGCTGGTGGAGCGCGGCTCGCGCTGGCTGCTGGGCAACCGGCCGCAGCCCGTCGCGATCGCCGAGACCATCGAGATGTTCCGGGAGGGCGTCGAGCGGGTCTGGAGCGAGCTGCCCAAGCTGGTCAAGGGCGCGGACCTGGAGTGGTACCACTCGATCCGCGACGAGCTGACGGGTGCGGGCGTCCCGGACGAGCTGGCGGCGCGGGTCGCCGGCTTCTCGTCCGCCTTCCCGGCGCTGGACATCGTCGCCATCGCGGACCGCACGGGCAAGGACCCGCTGGAGGTCGCCGAGGTCTACTACGACCTCGCGGACCGGCTACGGATCACCCAGCTGATGGACCGGATCATCGAGCTGCCGCGGGCCGACCGCTGGCAGTCCATGGCCCGCGTCTCCATCCGCGAGGACCTGTACGCGGCGCACGCGGCCCTCACCGCGGACGTGCTGAGCGTGGGCGACGGGACCTCCACCCCGGAGGAGCGGTTCCGGGCCTGGGAGGAGAAGAACGCGGCGATCCTGGCGCGGTCGCGGTCGACGCTGGAGGAGATCCAGGGCTCGGACGCGTTCGACCTGGCGAACCTGTCGGTGGCGATGCGCACGATGCGGACGCTGCTGCGCACGCACGCGTGAAGCGGCTCGCCTAGCGTCGGGCACTCCGCGTGAGGGGTTCGCGTCAGCGCCTCCCGCGCGAGGCTCACGCGCGGGAGGGACGGCGCCCTACAGGGGCGCCGCCCCTCCCGGCCCAGCGGCTCGTCATGGGCGCGCCGCCCCCTCGGCGCAGGGCTCGGGCGGGGCTACTTGCGCTTGGTGAAGGCCTCGTACTCCTTCACCACGTCCTTCGCCGGGCCGTCCATCCGCAGGGTGCCCGCCTCCAGCCACAGCGCCCGGTCGCAGGTCTCGGTGATCGACTTGTTGCTGTGGCTGACCAGGAAGACCGTGCCCGCCTCGGCGCGCAGCTCCTTGATGCGGTCGGTGCTGCGGCGCTGGAACTTCGCGTCGCCCGTGGACAGCGCCTCGTCGATGAGCAGCACGTCGTGGCTCTTGGCGGCCGCGATGGAGAAGCGGAGCCGGGCGCCCATGCCGGAGGAGTACGTCCGCATCGGCAGGGTGATGAAGTCGCCCTTCTCGTTGATCCCGGAGAAGTCGACGATGTCGTCGTAGCGTTCCCGGATCTGCTCGCGCGTCATCCCCATCGCGAGGCCGCCCAGCACCACGTTGCGCTCGCCGGTCAGATCGCCCATCAGGGCCGCGTTCACCCCGAGCAGCGAGGGCTGTCCCCGGGTATGGACCTTACCGCTCGACGGCGGCAGCAGCCCCGCGACGGCCTTGAGCAGGGTCGACTTCCCGGAGCCGTTGGAGCCGATCAGGCCGATCGCCTCGCCCTTGTACGCGGCGAAGCTGACGCCCTTCACGGCGTGCACCGTGCGGGCGCCGGGCGTACGGCGGCGGGAGGTGATCCGGCTGAGCGCCGAGGTGGCGCTGCCCCTGCCGCCGCGGGCGCCGTTGACGGTGTACGTGATGTGGACGTCGTCGACGACGACCGTCGGGACGCGGGGGTCCCCGGAGTTGTCCTGGAGGTCAGCCACGTCCGTAGGTCTCCTCTGCCTTCCAGAAGTAGACGAATCCCGCCACCCCGCAGAGCAGCGCCCAGCCCGTCGCGGCCGCCCACACGTGCGGGGGCAGCTGTCCCGCGTCGTAGCTGTCGATGAGGGCGAACCGCATGAGGTTGATGTAGACCGCCGCCGGGTTGTACTCCAGCAGCACCATCACCGCGCGCGGCACCCGCTCGCCCGCGAGCAGGTGGTCCAGGCTCCACATCACGCCCGAGGAGTACATCCAGGTCCGCAGCACGAACGGGGTCAGCTGCGCGATGTCCGGGGTCTTCGCCGTCAGCCGGGCCACCGCCATCGACACCCCGGTGTTGAACAGCGCCTGGAGCGCGAGCGCCGGGAGGGCCAGCAGCCAGGACGGCCGCGGGTACTGGCCGAACGCCAGCAGGATCAGGGTCAGCGCGCCCAGCGAGAACAGCAGCTGCTGCAACTGCTGGAGCGCCAGGGCCACCGGCAGTGAGGCGCGCGGGAAGTGCAGGGCCCGCACCAGCCCGATGTTGCCGCTGATGGCCCGGGTCCCCGCGGTGATCGAACTGCTGGTGAAGGTCCAGATGAACACCCCGGTGACCAGGAACGGGACGAAGTCCGCCACCCCGTGCTTGGTGTTCATCAGGACGCCGAAGATGAAGTAGTAGACCGTCGCGTTCAGCAGCGGCGTCATGATCTGCCAGATCTGACCCAGCTTGGCCTGGCTGTACTGGGCCGTCAGCTTGGCCGTCGCGAACGCGGCGATGAAGTGCCGCCGCCCCCAGAGCTGCCGGACGTACTCGGGCAGCGACGGCCGGGCCCCGCTGACCGTCAGGCCGTGCCGGGCGGCCAGGGCCGCCAGCTCCCCGGGGGCGTAGGCGGGGACGTGGGCGGAGGAGGCGACCGGGGCGTCCTTCGAGGGGGCGGTCGCCGGGGGCGGCGGGGCTGCTGTCTGGCTCAACGATCGATCGCTTTCGACGTCGACGGAGGAGGGGGGACGCTACGGACTCGTTGGGACGGCACCGTATCGTCGTAACGCCGAGAGTAGGGCGTCCCTACGTCGCAACGCAACCGTTTCGTCGCGGCCGACTATCATGCGGGCCATGACCACCGAACGGGGAACCCGCCGCCGCGCCCCCGCAGGCGCCGCCGTCCTGCGCGAGGACGTCACCGACGCCATCCGGGCGGCGGTCTTCGAGGAACTGGCCGCGGTGGGGTTCGCCCGGATGTCCATCGAGGGCATCGCGCGGCGGGCCGGGGTCGGCAAGACCGCCGTCTACCGCCGCTGGAAGTCCAAGCTGGCCCTCGTCCTCGACCTGGTCGCCGCCGTCGCCGCGCAGGGGATGCCCGCCCCGGCCACCGGTTCGCTGTACGGGGACGTCCGCGCCGTCCTGGAACTGGCCGCCTACGCCCTGCGCCACCCGGTCGCCTCGCAGGTCATCCCGGACCTGCTGGTGGAGGCCGCCCGCAGTCCGGAGATCTCCGACGCGATCAAGGCCGCCCTCCTGGACCAGCAGCAGGGCGTGGCCGCCGTGGTCGTCCGGGAGGCGGTCGCCCGGGGGGAGCTTCCCGAGGGCAGCGATCCGGACCGGGCGCTCGACCTGATCGTCGGCCCGCTGTACTGGCGTCTCGTCGTCGTCCGGGGCGACCTGCCCGAGGGCTACCTCGACGACCTGGCGGCCTCGGCGGTCGCGGCGCTCCGGCGGAACTGAGCGGAACGGGCCGGGTGCCCGGGTCTCAGCCCCCCGCCGCCCGCGCCTGGGCCTGCCCCGTCCCCGCCACCCGGGCCAGCACCTCGCCCGTGCGCGGGCTGAAGGCCAGCACCGTCGCGTTCTTCGGCAGCCGCTGGTCGCGGGTCAGCAGCAGCCACCGCACCCCGTACCGCTCGATGATCCCGTCCCGCCGGGCCTGCGGGGTCGACGCGTCCAGGTACGCGGCCACCGCCCGGCTCCGCTCCCGCCGCTCCGTGGCCGCGAGCCCGGCGTCCGGCAGCGCGTCGGCCAGGACGTACGCCCCGTGCCCGGCCAAGGCGTACATCGCGGGGCGGCTGTCCGTCAGGACCACCTCGCCCGCCGGGACGTGCGCCGTCGCCCAGGAGTACGGCTCCCCGGCCGTCCGCGCCTCCGCGGTCCCCGGCGGGGACGTGGTCCCGCCCTCGGGCGGGGTACGCGGCGCGGTGAGCCCGTTGTAGTACGGCCACAGCGCCGCCACGGCCGCCGCGCAGACCGCGACGAAGGCCCACCGCCGCAGCGTCGGCCGGATCCGGGTCCGCGAACGGACCGCGATCAGCGCGACGCAGCCGATCGTCGCACCGATCGCCGTCGGCGCGTCGACCAGCAGGACGAGCCCGAGCAGCACGCCCAGACCCGCCGCCTCCGCCCACCGGGGCGTCCGGCGCGGCCGGGGGCCGCCCGGCAGCGGGACGCGGGAGGCCGCGAGACCGGTCCACGCCCACAGGTGCAGGGTGAGCGCGATCGCGAACGTACCGGGCGCGCTCCAGCGGGCCGGGTCCGCCCAGTGCACCAGCGCCAGCGGCACCAGCACGAGGACCGGCGCCCAGCGGCTGGGGGTGAGCATCCTGGTGAGGCGGCCGACCCCGGTGAGCAGGAGCAGCAGGTTCACCGAGGCGCTCAGCGCCACGACGGACGCCCCCGAGAGACCGGACGCACGGGCGGTCAGCCCCTGGAGCAGCGCGTACGGGGAGTAGTGGGCGCTCGCCACGGCGGGCAGGTCCGTCATCGGGAACGCCGGGTGCAGCAGGCTCGCCTTCAGCCGTTCGACGACGGCCGCCTGGAGTCCGGCCTCGCAGCACAGCGGCGCCTGCCAGGCGGCGGCCGAGAACAGCGCCCACAGCACCCCGCCGAGCAGCAGATACGGCGACGGCAGCCACAGGGGCGGCCGGGTCGTCTCGTCGCTTTCGGGCGCGGCGGAGGGCGGGAGGTCGGACGGGGCGGAGGGTGCGGGGGAGAGGGACACACCTGATGGGTTCCGTGCGGCGGGCCCGCTCTCCCCGCCGCCACTCGTCCGGGGGATTTCGCGCGACGACGGCCGGAGCGGACCGGCGGCACCCCGGCGAGCCACTGGCACCCCGCAAGCCGTCGGCACCCCGGCGGCCCAGGGGCGCAGCGGCGGCGGACGCACGCGGGCCGGGTGCCGCGGGCCGGGTGCCGGGCGGCTGGCGGCAGGCGGCCGCTCGACGGCGGGTGCTACTCCGCGAGCAGCCGGTCCGCGACCCGGGCCGCCGCACCTCCGTCGTCCAGATCGCAGTAGTCGCGGCGGAAACTCTCGTACGCGTCGGCGTGCCGGGCGGCCAGGGCGCCGGTGTCGCGCAGCGCCTGCGCCACCTCGTCCGTGGTGACCAGCAGCGGTCCGGGCGCCCGGGTCTCGAAGTCCAGGCAGAACCCGCGCACCGTGTCCCGGTAGTGCTCCAGGTCGTGGGTGTGGAACAGCATCGGGCGGCCCGTCAGCGCGAAGTCGAACATCAGCCCCGCGTAGTCCGTCACCAGGACGTCGGCGAACAGGAGCAGCCCGGCCGCCCCCGGGTGCCCGGAGACGTCGAGCACACCGGGCCCCTCCCCGACGCTCCCGGTGACCCGGGGGTGTCGGCGGACCAGCACCGTGTGGTCCGGGCCGAGCGTCCGGGCCAGGGCGTGCGGGTCGAGCGCCGGGTCCCAGCGGTAGGGGCCGGGGGCCGTGCGGTCGGGGGAGGCGGACGGGGGGTGGGCCAGATGGTCGCGGTAGGTGGGGGCGTACAGCACGATGCGCTGCCCGGCGGGGATGCCGAGCCCGCGCCGCACCTCCTCGGCGGCCTTGTCCCGGTCGGGCGGGAACAGGACGTCGTTGGCGGGCGAACCGGCCTCCAGCACCTCGCCGCCGTACGCGAGCGACCGGCGCAGCCACGGGGTGGCGAACCGGCTCGGGGAGACCACCACCGACCACTGGGCCGATCGGTGCGCCAGGGTGGCGAGGTACTGGTGGTCGGCGTAGAGGGTGTTCGCCAGAGCGGTGCCGAAGCGGCCGAGGGGGGTGCCGTGCCAGGTCTGCACGACCGTCTGCCCGGCCCGGCGCTCGAACCACCCGGGCAGCTGTCCGTCAGTGACGATCCGCCGGGAGCACGCCAGCGCCTCGTACCAGGCGGTGCTGTGCACGGGGAGCGCCCGCGCGCCGGGCGGCACGTGGGTGGCGCGGCCGGGCAGGGTCCCGGTGACCCAGAGGTGTTCGGCGTCCGTGCCCCGGCGGACCAGTTCGGCGTGGACGGCGCGCGGGGAGTCGCCGCCCGCGTAGAGGACGGTGTCGCGGAGGGGGGAGGTGGTGCGCCGGTCGCGGTAGTGCACGGTGCGCAGCAGCCGTCTGCCGTACGCACTGCGCCCGGCGGACGGCTCCCGCGCGCCCGCCTCGCGCGCCCCTTCAGCCCCCGCCGCCTCGCGCACCCCCACGAACGCGACCGCCCCCGCCGCTTCGCCCGCCCCCGGGTCCGGCGCGGGTTCCCCTTCCGGGCCCGCGACGACGTACAGCCGGTCGCCGTGCCGCCGCTCCAGCCGCAGGACGGCGTCCCCGCACGGCAGGTGCGCGGCGGTGGAGGCGAGGACGCGCACGGGGCGGTCGTCCAGCCCCAGGCCCCAGCGGCCCTCCGGGAGCGGCGGGACGATCAGCGCGGAGAACCGGCCGCCCGCCGTACCGTCCGGCGCCCGGTCCACGGCGACCTCCGCGACCGGGACCGTCTCACCCAGCGTCTCGTGGCGCAGGCGCAGACGCGCGGTGCCGGTGCCGGGGCCATCGGTGTACGTCCCCGAGATCCGCACCGCACCCCGTCCGCCGGGCACCGCCTCCACCCGGTCCGCGACCGGTGTCCCCGCCGGGTCGAGCACCAGGTTCCCCGCCGCGTCCGCGCAGGCGGGCGGCGCCAGATCCAGGGCGGCGGGCAGCGGGACCCGGGTGCCGTCGGGCAGCAGCAGCCGGGCCCGCCACCGGGCCGCGCCCGCGGGGTCGTCCGCCGCCTCGACCTCGCGCGGGGCGCGGGGCGGGGCGGGCGGCACGGCGGCGAGTTCGGCGAGCGGAACCCGGACGGTGAAGGCCGCCCCCGCCGCGTCGCCCGCCTCGCACTCCACCGCGAGGGAACGCTCCTGCGCGCCCTCGCGGTCCAGCACCAGCGCGGTGGGGAAGGGGCCCCCGCCGAAGAGCCGCCCGGTGAGCTCCAGCGTGCCGGACCCGTCCACCGCCCGGTGCGTCTCCGCCAGCGCGGTCGGCCGCGACACCGTCAGCCGCAGTCGGCCGCCCCGGTGATCGAGCACCGCCCGCCGCCCGTCCCCCAGATCGTGCACCAGCGGCTGCTCCGCCCCCGTGTCGGTGGCGCGCACCGCGACCCGGCGGACCGTGCCGCGCCCGGCCAGCACCAGGCCGACCAGCCAGCCGCCCTCCTCCGAGGCGGGCAGCCTGTCGGGGTCCAGGACCATCTCGAAGCCCGAGTGGTCGTAACCGTGCAGCTCCTGACCGGAGTTCACCGTGGCCTCGGGCTCCCGCAGCGACCGCACCGGCACCGGGCGCACCCGCCGCCCCCGCTCCGCCCGCAGCATCCCCACGGTGATCCGCCCCCGGTCGGAGGCGGCGGGCAGGTTGCGCGGATAGGCGTACCCGCGCAGCCGCAGCGTGCCGTCCTCACCCCAGCGCGCCTCCAGGAGCCGGGCCACCGCGGGGATGTCCGTGCGCGTGAGCCGGGTGCCCGCGCCGCGCACCCCGGGGTACACGGCCCGCCGTCGGCCGGGCGCCCCGGCCACGGTGAACGTGCCCGCGCCGTTGTCCCGTTCGAAGGCGAGCACGGCCAGCAGCTCGTCGGCCCGCCGCTCGCGCACCAGGGACCACTTCACGCGCAGCTCCACCGGCAGCCCCTCCAGCGCCTCGGGCCCCAGCCGGTCGACGAACGCCCCGGCGTCCTGGAGGAACGCCGCCCGATAGGCGTCACCGCCCATCGGCAGCCCGTCCAGGAAGTACCCGAAGTCGTCGCGCAGACAGGACAGGTCGTACGCCCGCCGCCGCTCCAAGTCCCCGCGCCCGCCCAGGAACGCGCTGACCTGCTCGCACGCGGCGATCCGGTCCCGTACGCCCCGGACGTCCGTGCGCCGCCGGGTGATGGAGCCCTCCCGCACCCGCCAGTAGTAGACGTGCTCGTGCAGGACGTCGACGGACCCGGCGAGATAGTGCGCCGGGATCATGACGGGGGTGTCCTCGTACAGCTTGCCCTCGGGGAAGGCGAAGGCGTGCGCGTCCCAGAACGAGCGGCGGAACACCTTGTTCCACGCCACCCGGTCGGCGAGCAGGCGCGGGTCGCGGGTGATGTGGGTGCGCGGCCGGCTCGCGGTCAGCCAGCGGTACTGCCAGGCCTGGTGGCGTCCCCGCCCGGTCAGCCGCCACACGTTGCCGGTCGCCAGGTCGGAGCCGGTCGCCTCCAGCGAGGCCGTCATCCGCTCGTACGCGTCGTGCACGACGAAGTCGTCGCTGTCGGCGAACGCCAGGTAGGGCGTGGTGGGCGTGGTGTGCCGGACGCCGGTGTTCCGGGCCGCGCTGAGGCCCGCGTTCCGCTGCCGGACCAGGCGGAAGCGGCTGTCCCGGGCGGCGAACTCCGCCGCGATCGCCGCGCTGCCGTCCGTGGAGCCGTCGTCGACCATGACCACCTCGATCGCGTCGAGGCTCTGGTCCGCCACCGAGCGCAGGCAGTCCTCCAGGTAGTCCTCGACGTTGTGGACGGGGACGACGACGCTGAGGAGTGGTGACTTCATGTCCTGGTCAACAGGGGGCGGGTCCCGGGGTCACCGACGCTGACCCGAACGGGTGAACGCGGGCCGCCCGCCGGACCGGTCCGGCACTACGCTCGGCTGCCATGCCCCGCCGACTCTCCGCAGCCTCCGCGAAGCGGTTCCTCCGCCGCCAGGTGCTGCGGGCCGTCTACCGTGCCGACCTCCGCCGCCCGCTCGACCCGCACCTCGCCGTCTACGGGGCGTACTGGAACCGGGGCGTGGCCTGCAACCCGGCCGCGATCCACGCCAAGGCCCGCGAACTCGCCCCGCACATCCGGGGGGTGTGGGTGGTCTCCTCCCGGCACCGCGACCGGATGCCCCCGGGGGTGCCGTACGTCATCGAGGGGTCGCGCCCCTACTGGCGGGCCATGGCCACCGCCACCTACCTGGTCAACAACTCCAGCTTTCCGGGAGGTTTCACCAAGCGGCCCGGACAGCGCTATCTCCAGACCCACCACGGAACCCCGCTCAAGACGATGGGGCTCGACCAGCGCGACTACCCCGTCCTCGCCGGCCGGACCGACTTCGGCAGGATCCTCGCCCATGTCGCCCAGTGGGACTTCAGCCTCTCCGCCAACCCGCACAGTACCGAGATCTGGGACCGCGTCTACCCGGCCCCGGCTCACGCGCCCTACGAACGGCTCGACCTCGGATACCCGCGCAACGACGCGTACTTCACCGCCACCGCCGAGGACATCGCGAAGATCCGCGCCGAACTGGGCATCGCCGAGGGGCAGACCGCCCTGCTGTACGCCCCCACCCACCGCGACTACCGCGACGGCTTCGCACCCGACCTCGACCCGGAACACCTCACCCGCGAACTGGGTCCGGAATACGTCCTGTTGATGCGAGCCCACTACTTCTACGGGCGGTCCGCGGCCGTCGCGGGCGCACCGGAGCCCACCGGCCGGGTCCGCGACGTGACCGCGCACCCCCGTGTCGAGGAACTCTGCCTGGCCGCCGACGCGTTGATCACCGACTACTCCTCGCTGACCTTCGACTACGCCTGCCTGGACCGGCCCGTCGTCGTCCACGCCCCCGACTGGGACGCCTACCGCAGCACGCGCGGCACCTATTTCGACCTGCTCTCCGGCCACCCCGGCGACACCCCCGGCACGGTCACCACCACCTCCGGCGAGCTGGTCGAGGCGTTCCGTACGGGGGAGTGGCGCTCGCCCGCCGCGGCCTCGCTGCGCGGCGCGTTCCGGGAGCGGTTCTGCCCGTACGACGACGGACACGCGGCGGAACGCGTCGTACGGCGGTTCTTCGACCTGCCCGGCTGAGCGAGGCGACCGCCGCCGGGACCGGGCCCGCCGCCACCCGGATGGCCCAACGGCTGTCCGATGCCGAGTCCTCCGCCCCGCACGGTCGTTGAGCCCCACAGCTCGCTCACCCCCGCCATGTTGGGAGACGCCCATGCACCGGTCCGCCTACGAGCAGATGGAACTCTGCGTCAAGGAGTACCTGCCCGTCGAAGGACCCGCGGGGCCCGGGGCGGCGTCGGGCGGCGGGGTCTACCGGGTCGTCGACCTTGGCTCCCGTGTCTCCGGGAAGCAGACCCGCACCCACCGCGCGCTGCTGGCCGGGCACCGGATCGACTACTTCGGCGTCGACGTGCAGGACGGACCCAACGTGGACGCCGTGATGAAGAAGCCGTACCGCATCCCCGCGCGGACCGGCAGCGCCGATGTCGTCCTCTCCGGGCAGGCGTTCGAGCACATCCCGTTCTTCTGGGCGTCGATGCTGGAGATCGCCCGGGTCCTCAAGCCCGGCGGCCTCGCCTTCGTCACCGCCCCCTCGCGCGGCCATGTCCACGACGCGCAGGACTGCTGGCGCTACTACCCTGACGGATTCCGCGCCCTCGCCGCCCACTCCCGGCTCGAACTGGTCGAGGCCTACACCGACTTCCCGCCGCGGAAGGGCATCTGGCACGACTACCGGGCCATCGACAAGAAGGCCGCCTACTGGGGCGACTCCGTCGGCGTCTTCCGCAAGCCGCGGCGCTACCCCCGGCTGACGATGTTCGCCGTACGGGAGCTGGCGGTGTGGTGGGCCAACCGGGTCGGCGGCGTCGACTCCGTACCGCTGCCCGCGCCGCTGGACGGCCGCGCGCGGTGCGGCCGCGCCGAAGAGGTGCCCGCGCAGGGCGCGTCCGTGCACCGGAGCGCGGCCGCGCCGGAGCCGCCCCGATCAATGGCAGGTTGACGAAAGATGACATGAGCCGCAAAACGCGCGTACTGTCCCGGGCCATGGCTTGGCGCAACGCCGTCAACGGCGTCCTTCAGCAGCTCACCGGATATCAGCTCAGGCGCGTCCCGGTGCCCGCCGCCCGCACCGCCCCGGCGGACCCCGCCCCCGCCTCCGTCCCCGCCCCGGACGCGGCGACCTCCCCGGCGCCGAAGCCGAAGCCGAAGAAGCCCGCCCTCGCGTTCCCGCAGGACTACGACGACGAGGCCAAGGAGATCATCCGGGCGGTCAAGCCCTATTCGATGACCTCGCCCGAGCGGCTCAACGCCTTCATCCTCGCCACCCGGTACATCGCCCGGCACGGCATCCCGGGCGACATCGTCGAGTGCGGCGTCTGGCGCGGCGGCTCCATGCAGGCCTGCGCCCGCACCCTGCTGTCCGTCGGCGAGAGCGAGCGCGAGCTGTATCTCTTCGACACGTACGAGGGGATGACCCCGCCCACCGACGAGGACCTGCGGCGCGACGGCCGCCCGGCCCGGGAACTGCTCGACGCCCAGGGCAAGGACCGGCCGATCTGGGCGGTCGCGTCCCTGGAGGACGTCCAGGCCGGCTTCGAGAACGTCCCGTACCCCAAGGAGCGCGTGCACTACGTGCGTGGGCGGGTCGAGGACACCGTCCCCGGGCAGGCCCCCGAGCAGATCTCCATCCTGCGCCTGGACACCGACTGGTACGCCTCCACCAAGCACGAACTGGAGCACCTCTACGAGCGGTTGGTGCCCGGCGGAGTGCTGCTGATCGACGACTACGGCTACTGGCAGGGCTCGCGACAGGCGGTCGACGAGTTCCTCGACAAGACCGGCGAGCGGCTGTTGCTGCTGCGCATGGACGAGGGCCGGATCGCCGTCAAGCCCTGACCCGGCCCCTCCACGGCCTCGCCGGCCTCCGAGCCCCGTGTCCTCCCCGGCGCGGGGCTCGAACGCGTCACCGGCGCGCCCCCCGACGCCGGACTCCGCCCGTCCTGTCACCCGAACGGGCCCCCTCGGGTGACCGGGCACCGTGGCGCGGGTTGTACCCCATGGCCCCCGGGGATGGCCGGACATCCCCCAACACCCCGCGACCGGCACCCCCGATGCCGTCCGCCCGGAAGGATCGTGCGCTGCGATGGCACCCCGTCTCACCGTCGTCGTCCCCCTCTACAACGTCGAGGAGTACCTCGGTGCCTGTCTGACCTCGCTCGCCGCGCAGACCATGACGGACCTGGAGGTCGTCCTCGTGGACGACGGCTCCACGGACGACGGCCCGGTCATCGCCCAGGAGTTCGCGGACCGCGACCCCCGCTTCCGGCTGGTCCGGCAGGAGAACGCCGGGCTCGGCGCGGCCCGCAACACCGGGGTCCGCGAGGCCTGTTCCGCGGCGGAGTTCCTGACGTTCGTGGACAGCGACGACATCGTCCCGCCCGGCGCGTACGCCCGGATGCTGGTCGAACTGGACCGATCCGGCTCCGACTTCGCCACCGGCAACGTGCTCAGGCTGCGAGTGAACGGGGAGCTGGAGCAGTCCCCGATGTACCGCAGGCCGATGGAGAAGGCCCGCTCGGCCACCCATGTCACCCGGGACTGGATGCTGCTCGGGGACCGTATCGCCTGCAACAAGGTCTTCCGCCGGGCCTTCTGGGACGAGCACGCCTTCGCCTTCCCGACCGGGGTGCTCTACGAGGACATCGCCGTCGTCCTGCCCGCCCACTTCCTCGCCCGGTCCGTCGACGTCGTGGCGGAGCCCGTCTACCACTGGCGCGACCGGGACGGCTCGATCACCACCCGCCGGGCCGTGCCCCAGGGCATCCGCGACCGGGTCACCGCCGTCACCACCGTCAGCCGGTTCCTCGCCGGCCGGGCGGACACCCCGGAGGGGGCCGAGGCGAAGCGGCGTTACGACGCCCATGCCCTCTCCGGCGACCTCTGGCTGTTCATCGAGGCCCTGCCGGACGGCGACGCGGAGTTCCACGAGGCGTTCCTCGACCACGCGAACGCGTTCGCCGCCACCGTCGAACCGGACGTCCTCGCCGGGCTGCCCCTGCATCTGCGGGTCAAGTGGCAGCTGATCCGCGAGCGCCGCACGGCCGAACTCCTCGCCCTCCTCGCCGACGAGAAGAAGGACCGGGACACCTTCCACGTACGCGGCCTGCTCCGCCCCCGCGCCCACCACCCCGCCGTCCGGGCCCCGTTGCCGTCCGCCGTCACCGCGCTGACCCCCGCCGACCTGCCCGTCCACGCCCACCTCACCGAGGCCGTCTGGCGGGACGGGCTGCTCCGGCTCACCGGGTACGCCTACGTCCGCAACGCCCCCGGCGGCCCGGTGCGGCTCGGCTGGCTGCGGTCCGGGCGGCGGATGATCCCGCTGCGGACCCGCCCCGTCCCCGGCGACGAGGCCACCGCCCGCTCCGGCCGCTCCCTGCACCGCTACGACCGGGCCGGGTTCGAGGCGGTCATCGACCCGCGCAGGCTCGTCGCCCGGTCCGGGGACGGCCGTACGGTGTGGAAGCCGGAGGCCGTCGTGATCGGCGCGGGCCGCCCGCGCCGGGGCCCCATGCGCCTCGTCGGCACCCCCGCCCCGCCCGCCGTGACCTACACCGACGAGCGGACCCGGGTCGTACCCGTCCTGTCCGGCAACAAGCTGGAGCTGCGCACCGAACGCGTCGCCGCCGTCCTGACCGGGCAGTCGGCCGTGGAGGACGCCGTGCGCCTGGAGGTGAAGCTCCTCGCCGACGCCGGGCCGGTGGCCCTTCGGCTCACCGAATGGCGCAGCAAGGAGACCCGGGAGTTCGCCCTGCGCGGCTCGCGGGGCTCCCGGGCGGCGGACATCCCGCTCAGCGCCTTCCGCGGCGAGGACGACATCTGGGGTGTGCAACTCATCGGCGAGGGCAAGCCGTTGACCGTGGCCGCCCGCCCCGACGCCGAGGACGGCCGCCACCCGCTGCCCGGCGGCCGCGAGCTGCACGTCGCCCCCAACCCCTCCGGCGACCTGGTGCTGACCGACCGGACCGCGGCGCCGCTCGTCACCGCCGTCGAGTGGGACGGGCGGCTGGTCCTCACCGGCACGTTCGCGGCGCCCGCCGCGGCCGCCCACGAACTCGTCCTGCGCCACAGCGGCCACCACGAGGAGGCCGCCGTCCCGCTGGAGCGCCGCGAGGGCGAGGGCTTCCGGGCCGTCGTCGCACCCGCCGCCGTCGACGGCCCCGCGGGCGCCCTGCCGCTGTCCGAGGGGCGCTGGTACCTCTTCCTGCGGGAACCGGGCGAACGCGACCCGGAGGCGTACCGTCCGCTGCGCCTCGGCACCCCCCTGCACGGCACGCTGCCCCGCCACCACCACCTGGGCGGACGGGACTTCACCCTCCAGCGACGCCACCACGACCGGCTCGTCCTGGAGTCCGGCAGCTCCCTCCCGGCCGCCGACCGGGGACCGTACGGGCAGCGTGTCCGGCGCGAACGCTACGCCGTGCTCCGCGCGGTCGCCCCGGCCGCCTCGCGCCCCGCCGTCCTCTACTCCAGCTACGACGGCCGCCAGTTCTCCGACTCGCCCCGCGCCATCCACCGCGAACTCGCCTCCCGCGAGGGGGACATCGAGCACCTGTGGGCCGTCCGCGACCAGCAGGCGGCCGTGCCCGACGGGGTCCGGCCCGTCGCCCTGCACAGCGCCGAGTGGTATAAGGCGCTCGCCCGCAGCCGGTGGATCGTCACCAACACCCATCTGCCGCAGTGGTTCGAGCGGGCCGACGGCCAGTGCGTCGTCCAGACCTGGCACGGCACCCCCCTCAAGCGCATCGGCCGCGACCTCGCGGGCACCCCGCACGCCGACGCCGCCTACATGGCGTCCCTGGAGCGCCGCTCCGCCCAGTGGAGCGTCCTCGTCTCCCCGAACAGCTTCTCCACCCCCGTCCTGCGCCGCGCCTTCGGCTACACCGGCGAGGTCCTGGAGTGCGGCTACCCCCGCAACGACCTGCTGTTCGCCGCCGACCGGGCCAAGGTCGCCGCCGCCGTACGCGAACGCCTCGCGATCCCCGAAGGGCGGCGGGTCGTCCTCTACGCCCCGACCTGGCGCGAGGACCAGCCCCGGCAGGGCGGCCGCTACGGGCTCGACCTCCAACTCGACCTGGAGCGGGCCCGCGAGGCCATCGGCGAGGACAGCGTGCTGCTGGTGCGCCGCCACTACCTCGTCGGCGGCAGCGTCCCCGACACCGACTTCGTCCGCGACGTCTCCCGCCACCCGGACACCACCGAACTGCTGCTCATCAGCGACGTCCTGGTCACCGACTACTCCTCGATCATGTTCGACTTCGCGCAGACCGGGCGCCCGATGCTCTTCCACACCTACGACCTGGCGCACTACCGCGACACCCTGCGCGGCTTCTGCTTCGACTTCGAACGCCGGGCCCCCGGGCCGCTGATCCCCGACTCCGCCGGGGTGGTGGCCGCGCTCCGCGACCCCGAGGCCGCCACCGCCGGACACCGGGAGGCTTACGGACAGTTCCGGGAGGCGTTCTGCGACCTCGACGACGGGACCGCCGCCGCCCGGGTCGTGGACCGGATGCTCAAGGGGGAGCCGGCATGAGCGACTTCAGCTGTGTGATCACCGGTGGCGGGGACGGCGCGGGCGGCCCGGCCGAGGCGGACGCCCTGCGCGCCTCCGTCGACTCCGTGCTCGGCCAGTCCCTGCGCGCCGCCGAGGCCGTCATCGTCCTCGCCTCGGCCGCGGGAGCGGCCACCCGCACCGCCGCCCGCGCCCTCGCCGACCGGGCCCCCGACCGGGTCCGCCTGATCCACGCCGACCCGGCCGCCCGCACCACCGGGGCCCTGCGCAACGCGGGCCTGGACGCGGCGTCCGGCCGCTACGTCCTGGTCCTCGGCCCCGGCGAACGCCTCCAGCGCCACGCCTGCCGCAACCTCTGGCAGGCGGGCGAACGCGGCCGCGCCGACCTGGTCGCGGGCCGCTGGAGCCGGGCCGCCGACGAGGACGGCAAGGAACGGGAGCCGTCCTGGCAGGGCGAGCTGTACGCCCGCTCCCGCACCCTCGCCCACTTCACCGACGCCCCCGGGCTCGTCGTCCGGGACGCCCTGGTGACCGGCTTCTGCCTGCGCCGCGAAGCCGTCCGGCGGCACGGCCTGCGCTACGAGGAGGACCTGGCGCACGGCGAGATCCTGTTCGGGCCGCTCGCCGCCGCCGCGGTCGGCCGGATCGCCCTGGTGCGCCGCCTGATCGTGACCGGGCGGCCCGCCCCCGACCGGGCCCGCGACCTCACCGCCCTGGTCGAGGCGCACCGCAGGGTCGCCAACACCCTGGTCGCCCTCGGACTGCCCGAACTGCGCGAGGCACGTGAGGAGGCCTTCGCCCGCGACCATCTCGTGCCGCTCGCCAAGTCCTTCCCCCGACTGCCCGCCGCCCGCCGCGCGCGGGCCGCCACCGCCGCCGCCCGCACCCTGACCGGCCCCGTCCCGCCGGGCCTGCCGCCGCTGGAGCGGGTCGCGGTGGGCGAGCTGGCCGGCGGCGACCCGGAGCGCGTGCTGGCCGCCGCGTACGCGCTGGTCTGGCCCGCCACCGTGTGCGCCCCGCTCGTCACGGGCCCGGACGGGCGGGTGGCGTGGGACGAGCGGTGCCCCGTCGACGTCACCGACGTCGGCTACCAGTACCGCGGGTTCGGCGAGCAGCGGCTGCTGAACCGGCTCACCCGGTGCGCCGGGGACAGCGGCGCCCTGCTGCTCGAGGGGCGCCTCGTGCTGCCCGGCCACGGCGGGCCGGCCCCCGACGCGCCCCTCACCGCGACTCTGGAGTTCCGGGGCCGGGGCGGGGCGCGCGCCGTCGCGTTCCCGGCCCACGAGGTGCGGCACGACGGGACCGGGATCAGCTGGCGGGTGCGCGCCGACGTCTCGCGCCTGCTGCGCCCCGTGGGCGTACGCGACACGGCGTGGGACGCGCGGCTGATCGTGGAGGCGGACGGGGTCCGGTCCGTCAGCGACCTGTTCGCCCCCCGGGACCAGGTGCCCGACGCCCTCCGGTTCGCCGCCCGGCCCCGGCTCGGTCCGCTCGCCGGGGACACCTGGGAGCCCTACATCACCCTCAAGGACCACCTGGCGCTCCGCCTCACCGCCCGCCGCCGCCCGGCCCGCACCACCCGCCGCCTGGTCCGCTACGCCACCCGCTTCCGCCCCGCCCGCAAGGCCAAACTACTGGCCAGGGCGGTCCGTAAACGCGCGGACCGCTACCGCTCCCGGGGCTTCAAGACCACCGCCTACAACACCTGGCTCACCCGGCTCCCGGTCCGCCGGGGCTCCGTCGTCTTCGAGAGCCACATGGGCACCAACTACGGCGACAGCCCGCGCGCCCTGTACGAGGAGATCCGCCGCCAGGGCCTCCGGCTCCACGCCACCTGGTCCCACGACGCCTCCCCGGCCGGATTCCCGGACGACGCCCGCCTGGTGCGCCGCTGGTCCTGGCGCTACCTGTGGGCGCTGGCCCGCGCCGAGTTCTGGGTCGACAACCAGGGCTTCCCCCAGCACCTGCGCAAGCCCGCCCACACCACCTACCTCCAGACCTGGCACGGCTCCGCGTACAAACGGATGGGCTTCGACGAGACCCGCGTACGGATCCAGAACGCCCCGCACCGCGAACGGCTCCAGCGGGCCGTCGACCGCTTCGACCACTTCCTCGTCCGCTCCGAGCACGACGTGGACACCCTCGCCCGCGCCTACCGCATCCCCGAGGAGCGGCTGCTGCGCACCGGCTACCCCCGCAACGACGCGCTGCTCGCCGCGCGTGACCGCTCCGAGGCGGAGGGACGGCTGCCGCGTCCGCCGCTCGCCGCAGCCCTCGGCCTCGCCGACCACAAGAAGACCGTGCTGTACGCGCCGACCTTCCGCGGCGGACCCGGAAAGCAGCGCAAGCGCCGACTGCTGCTGGACGTAAGGGAGTTCGCCGAGCGGTTCGGGGACACCCACACCCTGCTCGTGCGGGCCCACTACCTGGAGTCGGCGCGGCTGCCCGTCTGCCCGCCCGGGACCGTCGTCGACGTCTCCCGCCACCACGACGTCAGCGAACTCCTCGCCCTCACCGACGTGCTGGTCACCGACTACTCCTCGATCATGTTCGACTTCGCCCTCCTCGACCGGCCGATCCTGCTGTTCGCCCCCGACCTGGAGGCCTACGCGGCCGACCGCGGCAGCTACTTCGACCTGCGGGAGAAGGCGCCGGGGCCGGTGACCGAAACCCAGGACGAGCTGTTCGCCGCCCTCGCCGAGCTGAAGAAGTCCGAGACCCGCCACGCCGGCCGGCGCGCCGCCTTCGCCGCGGAGTTCGGGGCCTTCGACCGGGGTGACGCGGCCCGTGCCACGGTCGCGGCCGTCTTCGGGCCCCGGGCCTCGCGGGGCGCCCGTCAGACCACCGACCACGACCGGGGGGCCGGCCGATGAGCCGCGACATCTTCTTCGTCTCCAACACCACCGACGAACTCGGCGGCGTCACCGGCTGGACGCACCAGACCGCCCGTCTCTTCGCCCAGCAGGGCCACCGCGTCCACGTCGTCGGCATCCACTCCGCCGACCTCACGATGGCGCTGCCCGAGCAGCCCGCCCACCCCGTCACCGCCCTCTACCCCGCGCACCCCCCGACCCCCTGGACGCCCCACGGCCTCCGGGACCGCTTCCGCCTCCCCACCCGCCGCGGGGAGGCGGCCCGGGTCGCCTCCAAGAAGGAGGCGGTGGCCCGGCTCTCGGAGCTCTTCGCGACCGCCCGGCCCGGCGCGGTCGTCATCGTCACCCAGGTCTGGGCGATGGAGTGGGTCTCGGAGGCCGACACCAGCGGGCTGAGGGTCATCGGGATGAGCCACGAGTCCTACGACTACTCCCGGGCCGGTCACCGCTACCGCTGGATCAGGAACCAGTACCGGGACCTCGACCACTGGCTCGTCCTCACCGAGGAGGACGCCGACCGGTGGGCCGCCGACGGCATGAACAACGTCGGCTTTCTGCCCAACGCCCTCGCCCGCCTGCCCGTCCTGCCCTCCCCGCGCACCGCGAGGACCGTCGCCAGCATCGGCCGCCTCTGCGACCAGAAGGCCATTGACCTGCTCCTGGACACCTGGGCCCTGGTCGCCCCGGCCCGCCCCGGGTGGACGCTGCGGGTGTACGGGGCGGGCGAGGACGAGGCCGCCCTGAAGGCCCAGTGCACGGCGCTCGGGCTGGACGGCTCGGTGGAGTGGATGGGCCGCACCGACGACGTGGAGGGGGCGCTCGCGAAGTCCTCGGTCTTCGTGCAGTCCTCGCGCGGCGAGGGCTTCCCGCTCGCGCTGCTGGAGGCGATGGCCTCCGGGGTGCCCTGTGCGGCCTTCGACTGCGCGCCCGGGGTGCGGGAGATCGTCCGGGACGGCGAGGACGGGCTGCTGGCCCCCGCGGGGGACGTCGCCGCGCTCGCCGACCGGCTGCTGCGGCTGACCGGCAACCCCCGGCTGCGCGACGCGATGGGGACCCGCGCGCGGTCCGCGGTGCAGCGGTTCTCCGAGCCGGAGACGCTGCGCCGCTGGGAGGAGCTGTTCGCTTTCCTGGAGCGCTGAGCTGCGGGAGCGCCACCCCCGCCTGCGCCCCTCGGGGGAGCCTCAGCGTCGGGTGGCCATCACGTGCGCGAGGCGCAACAGGTCGCGTACGTCCGGACCGTCGCCTTCGGCCCGAGCCAGCGCCGCGCGTTCGGCGTCGTCCCAGCCCGCCGGGGAGCGCCGCACCAGCGAGCCGGGATGGTGCAGATCGTGCACCCGGGACACGAACGCGGAGGACCGGCGCTGCCCCGGCGCGTCCACGTCGAGATACCCGGAGTACAGCACGTGCCGCCCGCCCGGCGCCGCCAGCACCGCGCGTAGCCAGCTGGCGGAGCCGATGACCGCGGGCGGGACGTCGACCGGGGCGAGATTCCGCCACGGGTCGAAGAAGTGGAGCCGGTCCTGCGACCCGGCGTGCCCGCAGACCACGTCCCAGGCCGGGACCGCGCACAGCCCGGAGAGCATCGGGGTGCCGCGGGACGCCACCGGCCGCATCCCCCCGGCGTCCAGCCGCCACAGCACCAGACCGCCGCCCGGCCCCGCCGTCACCAGCGCGTCCTCCCCGGCGAAGACCAGCTCCCGCACCGGCGCGTGCTCCGCCGGTACCTGGGCCGCGTCCAGCGCGTGGCCGAGCGCCGCGTGGACGGCGATCAGGCGGTGCCCGTCGCTCAGTACCATGCGGTCGCCCCGGGGAGTCACCGCCATCGGACCGCCGGTGCCCAGCGCCCACTGCCCGAGGTCGACCTGGCGCAGCTCCCCCCTCGCCCCCAGGACCAGCGCCCCGGGGACGAGGGGCAGCGAGATGACACAGCCGTACGCCGTGACCGCCAGCCGCGCCCCGGTCAGGGTGCTGCCCTGCGCCAGCACCCGGGTCTCCCGCGAGGTGTGCCGGACCAGTTCCGCCCGGCCCGCGTACCCCTCGCTGCGGCGCAGCGCGACCACGTCCCCGGGGCCGAGGACGGCGAGCGACTCGTGGGCCATGGGGCCGCGGTACAGGACCGTCCGGTCGCCGGTCGCCGGTTCGAAGGTCTCGACCACTTCGGGGTACGGCCCGTCCATGTCGGCCGTCAGCCGCGCGACGGCCAGCACCTCGCCGCCCCGCCCGAACGCGCTGTGCGCCGCGGAGAACACCCCGAAGTCCTCGGGCAGGGTCCGGGTCGCCGCCCCCGCCATGCTCTCCACGGCGGCCTGGGCGCGGCGCGGGGAGAGGGACCGCAGCCAGGAGAACAACTCCGCGTCCACCGGGTGGTCCGGCCGCGCGCGCCGGGGCATCCGGTTCACAAGGCGTACCGCTTCGGCGACGGGGGCGGAGCAGGCCAGCTCCCAGTACGCCGTCCAGTCCCGCCGCCGTGCCAGCTCCCGCGCCGTGTCCGTCAGCGCCGCAGCGGACACGTGCGGCGGCCCGAACAGCTCCTCGTGCCATCCCTCCACGGTGATCCGGGCTTCCGGCACGCGGTGGCCCAGGGAGTCGGGGTCGAGCACCCGACGCGGCACGTCGACCTCCGGCTCCTGCGGCAGGCCCGCCGCCCGCAGGGCGCTGTTCTGCCGCGTCACCGCCCGTCCCAGGGACGACAGATAGGTGGCGGGCGCGCGGTCGGCCAGTCTGCGCAGCCACGTCACCGCCTCCTCGCCGACCTCCACGGCCTCCCGGGGCCGTTCCGCGTCGAGCAGGATCCCGTGCAGGCTCATCAGCGCCGTCGTCCACGCGGAGGTGTACCGGTCGGGGTCCGCCTCGGCGAGAGCCCGGTTGAGGTCGGCGACCTCCTGGGCCGGCGCTACGGCCTCGGCGTGCCGCCCGCGCCCGGACAGCAGTTCGCGCAGCCGCTCCAGCGACGCGACGAGAGGCGTGTCCTCGACCGGTGCCCCCGCGCGCACCATCTCCCGGCCCAGCTCCACCGCCTCGCCCAGGGCGACGTCCTCCCCGGGCGGACGGAACGTGAGGGCCGCCCCGTTGGTCAGCGCGATGGCCAGCCCCCTGCGCTGCTCCGGGTCGTGGACGGCCGCCGCGCGGTACGCGTTTGCCGCCTCCTGGTTCGCCCGGTAGGCCTCCTCCCACCGGCCCACGGACTCCAGATAGACGCTGACGTTGGCCAGCGCGGTCGCCCGGTAGGGCTCGTACCGGCGCGGATCGTTCGGGGCGAGGCGGGTGAAGAGGTCCACCACCTGCTGCTGCGCCGCCATCGCCTCGTCCCTCCGGCCGGTGGCGTGCAGCAGGCTCGCGACGTTGGTCAGGGTGCGCCCGCTGTGCTCCTCGTAGGTCTCCGGGTCGTCCGCGGCCAGCTCCTGGAAGAGCTCGGCGCTGCGCCGGGCCGCCCGCAGCGCCTCCTCGGTGTGTCCCAGGTCGCGCAGGTTGTTGCCGTGCGCGGCGTGCAGCCAGGCGCGTTCGTGCTGGTCCGGGGCGGCTTCGAGGCGGGAGGCGAACAGCCGTACGTTGATGGCCGCCCGCCCCACCACGAGGTTGACGGGGGCCGGGCTCGGCACGGCGGCCACCAGGTCCTCCAGCAGCGCCGTGGTGATGTCGGGCAGCTGGGCAAGCGCGGTGAGGGCGGCCCCTCCGGCGGCCTGGCCGAGGCCGGGGTCGGCGGCCAGCAGCGGATACAGGCAGGCGGATCCGAGGTGCGGCCAGCGGCCCGCCGCCGCGACCAGCGTGGACACCGCCCGAGCGGGACCGGAGCCGTGCCGCAGCACGGTGCCCGCGGTGTCCGCCGCCCACGGCTGGGCGGGGTAGTCGGCCGGGTGGCCCGGTACGGTCAGCGCGACGAAGTCCTCGGCCAGCCGGTCGGGGGAGAGCGGTTCCAGGACCGTGCCGTCCACGCCGTCGAGCGGCGGGTAGCAGACGCCGTGGTCCGCCAGCACGGTGACAGTCGGCTGCCCGAGCTCCAGCGCGTCCACCAGCAGGGCTCCCCGGTCCTCCGTCTGCGCGCCGCTGAGGGAGGCGGCGAAGACCACCCGGTTCATGACCGCGGGGGGCAGGGTGACGCGCCCTTCGCCGCGCCGGTCGTGCAGCAGCGCCCAGCCCAGGTGCTCGCGGTCGAGGAGGTAGAGGGTGAGCCCCGCCAGACCGTGTGGGGCGCGGCGGCCCGAGGAGGCGGTGTCGACGGCCACCAGGGCGGCCATGTGCACGGCGAGCACCAGGCCGAAGTCGTCGTCGGTCAGGTCGGGTTCGTCCGGCGGCGGCTCGATTCCGTACCGCTCGGCGAAGGCGAGGCGTGCCGTACGGAACATCGCCCCCCGCTCGCCCTGCCCGGCCGCCGGACCGCTCGGCTCGTCCAGCGGCCCCAGGGCCTGTGCCGACACGTCGAACTGCTCACCGGCGAGCGCCCCGCGCAGCGCGGGCCACGGATCGGTACCGCGCGCCAGCAGCAGGACGCGGACGCGTGACTCCGGCTGGTGGAGCAGGGCGTTGCTGAACAGCCAGGTGAGGGTGGTCAGCGCCCAGCGGTCCGCGTAGTCGATCACGAGCAGGAGCCCCGCCGAACCGTCCGGTGCCAGATCCTGGCTGCCGGGCGGCGGCAGCACGGTACCGGGCCCCTCGACGGCGGTGACCACCGTCCAGCCCCGCTCGGACAGTTCGGCGGCCAGTTGCTGGGCCAGCCGGGTCTTGCCCTGCCCGCCCGGCGCGTACAGCCAGCGCGCCGCCCGCCGGGGACCGCTCGCGCACCAGTCGTGCAGCGCCCCCAGCTCGTCCTGGCGCCCGGTGAAGGGCGCCACCGCGAACCGCGCGTGGAGCATCCGGCTGGGCTGCTGCCGCAGCCACTCCGGATCCGCCTCGGGGGCCGCCGTCCACCGGCGCAGCACGTACAACGGGGTGCCGTCGCCGAACACATGGATGTCCGCGCCGACGACACCGTAGGCGAACCCGCCCGTCGCGCTGACCCGTTGGCCGCTCACGCCGGGCGGTCGCCGCGGCCGGGGCCGCCCTCCTGATGGATGATCACGTTCCCGCCCTGCGCGCCGAACGCCTGCCCGTGGTCGTGCGCCTCGACGTGCTGCACCCACTGGCGCTGCTGGGCGGGCAGCTCCTCCTGGAGCCGCCGGGTCAGCTCACGCAGTTCGTCGGCGACCTCCGGGTGCGCCTGGAGGAACTGCGCGAGCCGCAGCTGCCACGCCGGTGCCAGCTGGCGGCGGGCCGCCTCCGGGTCTCCCGCCCGGGCGACGAGCGCGGCCTCGCTCTCCAACAACGTGACCAGCGCACCCTGTTCGGGTTCCTCGTCCCGCCGGAACAGCTGGACCAGCCCGGAGCGGGCGGCGCCCCAGGCGTCCGTCGCCATCGCGGCGACGAGCGTGGTCGAGGCGGCCGCGGCGACCGCCGCCAGGGATTCCATCATGAGCATCCTCCTGTTGCCGTGTCCGCACCATCGTGACACCGCGGAGCGCCCCGCGTCCGCGCTCTCGCGCGTCACCGTGCCGCGGTTGTACCGTGGTTGGCCGTAAAGACGGAGACCACGCGGCGGGCAAGCCGTGGGCGAGGGGGCATCGTGTGGCGCCGCGGAGGTCCCGGCCGCTCCGGCCTGCGTCGGCAACTGCGCACGGCGCGAGCGCTGTTCGACACCGGTGACTTCGCCGCGGCGGAGGTGCTGCTGCGCCGTCTGCTGCCCGACTGCGAGGCGGAGCTGGGGCGGGACCACCAGGAGACCATCGGCCTGCTGAACACGCTCGGCTCCGCCCTCTACCAGCAGCGCAAGGTGGACGCGTCGGTGCGGATCGCCCGCCAGGCCACCGACCGCGCGGAGCTGGCCTGGGGTCCCGACCACCCCCGGACCCTCGACTGCGCGCACAACCTCGGTGCGGCGCTGGCCATCCAGGGCGCGGCCGACGAGTCCTTCTCCGTTCTCGACCGGACCTGGCAACGCCGAGCCGCCCGCCTCGGACCCGGCCACGAGTCCACCCTCACCACCGCCCTCACCCTGGGCGCCACCCTCTTCGCCGCGGGCCTGCACCACGACGGCCTGACGGTTCTGCGCCAGGCCCACGCCCAGAGCCAGGCCTTGGCGGCCGGGCATCCGGTGCGGGCGGACATCGCGGAGAATCTGCGGATCGTGGAACGGAACGCGGGCTACTGACCGGCCGGTGCCCCGCCCCGGCTGCACGCACCGGCGTGCCGTCGGATGCCCGGCCGGTCCCGGCCGTTCCGGCGTCCGGGGTCAGTCGCCCCGGGTCAGCCGGCCGGAGCGCACGGCGGCGACGACACCGCCGTCGGCCAGCAGGTCGGTGCCGGTGACGAAGGAGGCGTCCGGGCCGAGAAGGAAGGCCGCGGCGGCCGCGATGTCCTCGGGGGTGCCGAGCCGCCCCGTCCCGGACGCCTCGACCATGGCCCGCATGGTGCGCCCGCTCTCCCCGGCGAGTTCCTGCCGGCCCATCGGTGTGGAGATGACCCCGGGGCTGATGCTGTTGACGCGCGCCCCGCGCTCGCCCCACGGCATGGACGCCGCCTGGACGCGGAGCCGGTTGGCGTACTTGGAGAGCGGATAGGCCTCCTGCGCGCTGAGTGTGTCCGGGTCGAGGAAGGGCAGGGCGAGCAGGTCGTCGGCGGGGGTGTGCGCCAGGGCCCGCTCCGTCTCCGGGGTGAGCGCGCCGGGCAGCATGTGCCCGGCCATGCTGGCGATGACCACTCCGGCGCCGCCCGGTGCGATCACCCTGCCGAACTCCTCCAGGACCAGGGCGGTGCCCAGCAGATCGACCGCGAGGACGGCCTTCCCGGACGCCTGCACCGGGGAGAGTCCCGCCGTGTGGGCGACCTGGACGACCGGACCGAGTTCCGCCGCGGCGTCCGCCAGCGCGGCCACGGAGGCACGCGCCGAGACGTCGACGGTGTGCGTGACCACCGTGTGGCCCTGGCCCCGCGACTCCTCGGCCACGGCGGTGAGGAGCTTCTCGTCGAAGTCCGCGAGCACCAGGGTCCGGCCGGGCCCCTGGCGCCGGGCGATGGCCTGCCCCATGCCGCCGACGCCGATGACGACCACGACGTTCGTCCTGCTCATGGGCACCTCCAATAACGTTACGAACCGTTTCGTAAATGATTGTACGACTCGTAGAATGGCTCCCATGGCACCGGTGGAGCGACGCGGCAGGCCCCGCGGCACGGGGACGGACGAGACGATCCTGGACGCGGCGCGCGACCTGCTGCTGCGCGAGGGCTACGCCGGACTGTCGATGGAGAAGGTCGCCGCAGCGGCGCGGGTCGGGAAGCCGACCCTCTACCGCCGCTGGCCGTCGAAGGCGGCCCTGGTGAGCGACGTCGCCCGCCGGGCCTCCCCGGCGGCCGCCCCCGGTGAGGGCGTGCCCGCGCCCCGCCCGGGGGAGATCGTGCCGTCCCTGGTGACCTGGTTCAGGACGTACGCGCGCTCGGTCACCGACCCCGGCCACGCCGCGCTGGTCCTCGCCCTCACGGCGGCGGCCGCGGAGAGCCCCCGGAACGCCGAGTCCCTCTACCTCGGCGGCACCCGCGACCACCACGCCGCACTCGCCGCCCTGCTCCGCGCCGGAGTCGAGGCGGGGGAGCTGCGCGCCGACACCGACGTCGACGCCGTCGTCGGCGCCCTGACCGGGTCGGTCCTCTACCTGCTGCTCACCGGCAGGCCCGCCGAGGCGCCCGAGCGGGCGGAGGGCTTCCTCCGCGCCGTGCTGGACGGCGCCCGCGCCCCGGAGGCCGGTGCGCCCGGAGACCGGAGCGACGCGGACGGGCCATGACAGCCCGGGAGGGAGTCCGCCGCCCCGCACGGACCGGTGCGGCCGGGCCGCCCGGTGCCGGGGGCGGCGGGAGCCGGGCGCGGACCGGCGGCAGGGGCCCGGGTCCGGTCGCGGCGGTGCGGCTCAGGGACCGCTGGTCCGGCTCGGCGCCGGTCCTGGAGCGCGCGTCACCGAGGGCCGGGCGCCGCCGGTGTGCCCGCCGGTCCGGGCCCTGGCCCCGTCCTGCTCCGGCAGCGCCCCCGGCGCCCGGTGGGCGACCGGGAGGACCGGCGGCCCGTCCGTCTCCCCGAGGAAGACCCGCCGCACCACGCGCTCGGCGGCGCGGCCGTCGTCGTACGGGCAGAACCGGGCCCGGAACGCGGCCCGCAGCTGCGCCGAACGGGAGCCCCGCCAGTGGTCCGTGGCGAAGATGTCGAACAGCTCGTCCTGGCTCCGGGCCACGATGCCGGGCGGGAACGCCGTGATGTCGAAGTACGTGCCGCGCGCCGCCTCGTAGGCCTCGATGTCCTCCAGGTGCAGCACCACCGGGCGGTCCAGGGTGACGTGGTCGAACATCAGCGACGCGTAGTCCGTGATCAGCGCGTCGGAGGCGAGGGCCAGGGTCTCCACGCGGCGGTGGCCGCTGACGTCGATGATCCGGGGGTGCGGGGCCCGCCGCCCGCCGCCGGGGGAGAGCGGGCCGGGCGTGCGGGCCAGGATCACGAACTGCGGGCCCAGCACCCGGATCAGCCGCTCCAGGTCCAGCACGGGCCGCTGTCGGCGGCGGTAGTCGCGGTGCTCGGGCGCGTACAGCAGGGCCGTCGCGCCCTCCGGGACGCCCAGCGTCTCACGCAGCCGGGCCACGTCGGCCGGGCCGGTGCGGTGGTAGACGTCGTTGGCCGGGGAGCCGTACTCCAGCGTCGTGTACGCGGACGGATAGGCCCGCTCCCGTACGAGCGTGGAGTGCGGGTTGGCCGAGAGCGAGAAGTCCCAGGTGTCCACGGAGCGCAGCAGCTGCTCGAAGTCGGTGCCCCCGGCGGCCGCGGGCCGGTCCAGGAGATCGGTGCCCACGGTCCGCAGCGGGGTGCCCTCATGGGTCTGGAGCACCACCTGGCCCCGGCGCTTGACCAGCCGCCGGTCGAAGGAGGCGTTGTGCACCAGATACGCCGACCGGGCCAGCGCCGTCCAGTACGCGGCGGTGTCCGGCGCCAGGTGCCGGGTCCCGGTGGGCACGGTGTGGGCGTCCAGGGGCCGGCAGATCCACGCCGTCCGCAGCCCCGGGACCAGCTCGCGGGCCTTCGCCTCGACCGCCGCCGGGCTGCCCGTGTACCCCTGGTCCCCCCGGGCGGCGAACACCGCGTCCGAGCGGCGCAGCGGCAGCCGCAGCTGGATCCGGTAGTGCGCCTGGAGCGCCGCCCCCCGCAGCGCCCGCCGCAGTGCCGCCGCCCCCCGTCGCAGCCGCCCGCTCAGCCGCTGGGCCCCCGACAGCGTCCGGTAGGTGCGCCGTGCCCCCAGCCGCAGCAGCCCGTGCCGCAGCAGCGCCCGCCGGGGGGCCGGGGCCCCGGGGGTGTGGTAGCGGCGGCAGGACGCGGTGGCCCGGCGGAAGAACGCGGTCCGGCTGTGCGGCGGCAGCCGGTCGCGGGAGGCGTACAGGGCCGAGTAGTGATCGAGCATCCGGCGGTACATCACCGGCCGCCACACGGCGAGTTCGGGCCGGTCGTCGATGAACGCGAAGACCCGGTCGTACTGGTCGAAGACGTCGAAGTGCTTCTCGCTGGTGGTGGAGAGGATGTTGCCGCGCCGCCGCTGCCGGTAGGAGACGCACACCGCGTCCAGCACCGCGATCGACCCGGCCGACATCAGCACCGGGTAGGTCCAGGGGGTGTCCTCGTAGTAGCCGGGCGGGAAGGTGAAGCCCTCGGCCTCCACGAACGTGCGGCGGTAGGCCTTGTTCCAGACGACCATGAGGAGTTGCAGCAGCCCGGGACGGTCGGTCAGGCGGAAGGACGCCGGGCCGCCCTCGTCGAGGTGGGCCGCCAGGACGTTGCGGACACTGCGGCCCGACCAGTACGTACGGGCGTAGTCGTACATCAGGACGTCCGGTTCGCCGCTCGCCGCGATCCGGTCGGCGATGGCCTGGAGCGCGTCCGGCATCAGGGTGTCGTCGCCGTCGAGGAAGATCAGGTAGTCGCCGGTCGCCCGGCCCATCCCGGCGTTGCGCGCAGGGCCGAGGCCGATGTTGGCGGGCAGGTGGAGGGCGGTGACGCGCGGGTCCCGGCGGGCGTACTCGTCGGCGATCGGCCCGCAGGCGTCGGGGGAGCGGTCGTCGACCACGATGATCTCGTAGTCCTTGAAGGACTGGCTCAGCACGGAGTCCAGACATGCGTGGAGATAGGCCTGCACCCGGAACGCGGGCACGATGACGGAGAACCGGGGCACTGCACATCCATGGGTCGATCGTTCGCGGGGACACGCCGGAGGGGCGGGGTACGGCGAGAAGACGGGCAGACCGCAAACGTCCGATGGAATGACAGGGTTACGCCGGACGCGCCAATCGGGCGACGCGCACGGCGAAGCGGCCCGGTTCCGGGGAACCGGGCCGCTCGGGATTGACGTACAGGCGTGCGTACGGCCGTGGCGGGTCGGCTACTTGACCGCTCCCGCCATCACGCCGTTGACGAACTGCCGCTGGAAGGCGAAGAACACCGCCAGCGGGATCACCATCGACACGAACGCGCCGGGCGCCAGGACGTCGATGTTGTTGCCGAACTGGCGCACCTGCTGCTGGAGCGCCACGGTGATCGGCGGGGACTCGGAGTCCGCGAAGATCAACGCGACCAGCATGTCGTTCCACACCCACAGGAACTGGAAGATGCCGAGCGAGGCGATCGCCGGACCGCCCAGCGGCATCACCACCCGGGTGAACAGCCGGATCTCGCCCGCCCCGTCGAGCCGGGCGGCCTCCAGCAGTTCGCGGGGGATCTCCGCGAAGAAGTTCCGCAGCAGGAAGATCGCGAACGGCAGCCCGAACGCCGTGTGGAACAGCACCACCCCGAGCGTCGTCTCGAAGATGCCGATGGTGCCGAAGAGTTCGGACACCGGGATCAGCGCGACCTGCACCGGAACCACCAGCAACCCGACGACCAGCAGGAACCACCAGTCGCGGCCGGGGAAGTCCATCCAGGCGAAGGCGTACGCGGCGAACGAGCCGACCACCACCACCAGCACCGTCGAGGGCACCGTGATCAGGACGGTGCTGGTGAGCGACCCGGTGATCGTCGAATTGTCCAGCAGCCGCTGGTAGTTCTCGAAGGTCAGCTCGGAGGGGGCCGTGAAGACCTTCCACCAGCCGGTCTCCGCGATGTCCCGCGGCCCGCGCAGCGAGGACAGCAGCAGGCCGATCGTCGGCATCAGCCAGAACAGGGCGACCAGGACCAGGAAGACCCGCATCACCCCGCCGCCGGCGCGGGTGGCGACGCGGGCGGCCAGGGACTGCCCGCGCGCCGCGGGAGAGACCCCTTCCCGGGTGCTGCCCGCCCTCTCCTTCGTGGCGCTCATCGCTGGGCCTCCTTCCTGATCCGCCGGATGTTGAACAGCATCACCGGGATCACCAGCAGCAGCAGGAGCACCGCGATCGCACTGCCGATGCCGAGGTCCGCGTCCGTGCCGAACGAGGACCGGTACAGCTGGAGCGCCAGCACGTTGGCGTCGTCCTGGGAGGAGCCCGGCGCGATGATGAACACCAGGTCGAAGACCTTCAGTACGTTGATCATCAACGTCACCAGCACCACCGCCAGCACCGGTGCGAGCATCGGCACGGTGATCCGGCGGAAGACCTGCCACTCGTTCGCGCCGTCCACCCGGGCCGCCTCCAGCAGTTCGCGCGGCAGACCCGCCAGGCCCGCCGCGATCAGCACCATCGCGAACCCGGCCCACATCCACACGTAACTGCCGATGATCCCCGGCGTCACCAGGGACGGGCCGAGCCAGTCGACGCCGTTGTACGGTTCGCGGAAGTTCTCCGCGGGGAGCCGGATCACGGCGCCGTCCGCCGACGCGGGCAGGGTGAAGACGCCGTCCGCGCGGGCCGTGGCGGTGGCGACGACCTTCCCGTCCCGTACCGCCTCGATCTTCAGGCCCTTCAGCCCCAGCTCCTTCGGGTCGACGACGTTGGGTTTCCCGCCGCCGCCCCGGGTGAAGTCCAGCCAGGCCGTGCCGGAGATCCCGTCCCCGGAGACCGCCGGAGCGCCCTCGGCGGGCCGTGCGTCGCCCGGCATCTTCGCCGGGGCCACCCCGACCAGCGGCACCCGCAGCGGCTCGCCCGCCCGGATCGGCTCCTTGGAGACGAAGGTCCCGCCCGCGCCCTTCTCCAGCGGATGGACGGGCAGCGGGCGCGCCTTCGGATAGCCCGCGGACGCGTTGAACGTGTCGTGCACGCCCACCGCCACCGCGTTGGCCACGCCCCGTTCGGGAGCCTGGTCGTACACCAGCCGGAAGATGATGCCCGCCGCCAGCATCGAGATGGCCATCGGCATGAAGACGACCAGCTTGAACGCCGTGCCCCAGCGGATGCGTTCGGTCAGCACCGCGAAGATCAGCCCCAGCGCGGTGGCGACCGTCGGGGCGAACACCACCCAGATCGCGTTGTTCTTCACCGCCGTCAGGATCGTGTCGTCGGTGAACAGCGCCGTGTAGTTGTCGATCCCGGCGAAGCCCGTACCGGCCTGGTCGAAGAACGAGCGGTAGACCGAATACCCGATCGGGTAGACCACCAGCGCCCCGAGCAGCACCAGCGCGGGCAGCAGGAACGCCGCCGCGACCAGCCGCCGAGTGCCGGTCACACTCCGCCTCGACCTCGGTGCCGGTGGCGGCGGAGAGGGGCGCGCGCTCTCGTCGTCTGCGGGGGGCACCGCTCCGGCGCCCCCCGCGGTCGCTGTCGTCACGGCGTCAGTCCTGGTACGCCTTGGCCGCCGCGGACTCCAGTTTCTGCTGGGTCCCGGCGATGTCCTTCGGGTTCTTCAGGAAGTCCTGGAGGATCTTCCACTCGCCCGCCCCCGGCGTCCCGCCGAACGACTGCGGGGCCTGGTCGGACATGTCGAAGCGGACGTCGTCCCCGGCGTCGACCAGCGCCTGGGCCATCGTGCGCTGCACGTCGTTCGGATACGCCTTCACGTCCAGGCCCTTGTTCGGCGAGATGAACCCGCCCGCCTCGGCCCAGATCCTCGCCGCGTCCGCCGAGGCCAGCC
This sequence comes from Streptomyces sp. NPDC101181, assembly GCF_044767975.1. Lineage (NCBI taxonomy): Bacteria > Bacillati > Actinomycetota > Actinomycetes > Kitasatosporales > Streptomycetaceae > Streptomyces > Streptomyces sp. NPDC101181. The sequence goes on from NZ_JBIWOX010000003.1 coordinate 57,285, forward strand.
AGGTCAGCAGCGCCTGCGCGCCCTTGGTCTCCTTCAGCGCGATCGCCGCGTCGCCGCCGGTCACCACGGGCGAGTCCGCGCCGACCGCGGGGAACGGGAAGACCTTGGCGTCCGTGCCGATCTCCGCCTCGGTCTGCCCGATGTTGACCGCGACGAAGTCACCCTCGAAGACCATCGCGCCCTTGGGCTGGTCGCCCCCGGTGAACGTCTGCGTCACCGAAGCCGGGAACTCCGTCTGGAGCGCCCCGTCGGCCCCGCCCGCGATCAGCTCCGGCTTGCCGAACAGCTCGGCCAGCGTGGTCAGCGCGTCCTTCACCGACGGATCGGTCCAGGGGATCTCGTGCTTCGCCAGCTGGTCGTACTTCTCCGGGCCCGCCTGGGAGAGGTAGACGTTCTCGAACCAGTCGGTCAGCGTCCAGCCGTCCGCGCCACCGACCGAGACCGGGGTGACCCCGGAGGCCGAGATGGTCTCGGCGGTGGTCAGGAAGTCCTTCCAGGTCTTCGGCTCACTGGCCCCCGCGTTGTCGAACGCGGCGGCGTTGTACCAGATCAGCGACTTGTTGGCGGCCTTGAAGTACACGCCGTACTGGGTGCCGTCCACGGCCCCGAGGTCCTGCCAGACCTGCGCGTAGTTCTTGCCGAGCTGGGCCTTGGCCTCCTCGCCCACCGGCTTGGCCCACTTCCGCGCCACCGCCTGCTGTACGGCCCCGACCTGCGGGATCATCGCCACGTCCGGCGGCTGCTTGCCCTTGATCTTGGTACCGAGGAAGTTGATGATCGGGTCCTGCGCCGGGACGAAGGTGACGTCCGCGCCCGTCCGCTTCTCGAACTCGTCCAGCACCTTGGTGAAGTTCTCCTGCTCCGGTCCCGTCCAGACCGCCGCGACGGAGACGCTCTCGCCGTCCAGCTTCGGCAGCGTCACCGTGGACGCGCTGTCCGTGCCCTCGCCGGAGCCGTCGCCCGACTTCTTCTCCCCGTCGCCGTCGCCTCCGCAGCCGGTGAGCGCCAGCGCGCCGACCGTCGCGAACACCAGCGCGGCCCTGCGTATCCGAAGGGTTGTCCGCATGCCTGCCCCGTCTCTCCCGTACGCGCCCGGCCACGTCCGCGGGCCCGGACGCCGTCGTCCGTGCGCACAGTCCTACGCCGGGCGCACGGGGCCCGCAATACCGCCACCGGCCCCAACGCGGTGATCGTGACCGCCTCGTGACGTCACGTCAGCGCATGGGAATACGCCTCCGGGGCACGGGTGAGCCGGAGAGGTGGGACCTCGGCGCGAACAGCGCCCGCGAGCCGGTGGCGGCGAGATCCCCGGCGGACGGGCGGACGGCCGTGAACGCGGGGAACGGGGCCGGGACGCCCACCGACGACATGACGGCCGGCGAACGGCCGCGAACACGGTGAGCGGGCCCCGGGCCGCGGTGGCTCAGGTCGGGAAGGGGACGAGCCCCGGCAGCGGCTCGGCGTTCACCGAACGGGCCGCGCGCTCCAGGGCGCTGGCGAGCAGCGCCAGGTCGGTCGGCCCGTTGCCCAGCTCCCGCACCGGGCGGCGGGCGGGCGGATCGCCCATCCGCTCCCACTCCAGCGGGACGACGGTGGGCCGCAGCGTCGCCGTCCGCGGAATGCGGCCGGTGACCCGGCCCCCCTGGAACGGAGTGACCCGCCCGTCCGGGTGCCCCAACCTGCCGCGTCCGGGGGCCGGTTCGTCCGGGGAGGGCGGCAGGACGGGGGCGTCCAGCACGATGCGCAGCCGGGCGCCCCGGGCCAGCTCGGTGTCCTCGGTGCGGTCGGGACGCGCGGAGGCGGCGACCAGGTGCACCCCGAGCCGCCCGCCGTCCCGGGCCACGGCCTCCAGAGCCCGCACCACCGAACCGGCGGCGGGGCGTCCCGGGCTGCCGAGCGCCGGGGCGACCAGCGCGTCGAAGTCGTCGGCGAGGACGACCAGCCGGGGCAGCGGCGAGGGCCCGGGATCCGCGCCCCGCGCCGAGATGTGGCGCAGCCGCAGGGTGCCACCGGCCGAGGAGTCCAGGTCGCCCCGCCGCTCGGCGCTGCTCGGCGGCCGCTGGCCCACGACGCGGGGAGCGGGCTCCTGCGCGCGTCGCGCGTACCGCGCGTGCCACTCGGCGAAGTCCAGATCGCCCAGCAGCTCGGCACGCCGTTTCAGCTCACCGCCCAGCGCCTGCGCGAACTCCCGCATCCGGACCGGGTCGGACGCCACCAGGTACGTGAAGGCGTGCGGCAGCTCCGTGCAGGGGAGCAGGCCCTCGCCGCGCTCGCCCTGCTCACCGCCGGAGCCGTCGACGAGCAGGATGCCGAGCCGGTCGGGCCGGGCCGCGGCGGCGAGGGACGCGGCGACCGCCCGCAGCAGCTCCGTACGGCCGCTGCCCGGGGGGCCCTCGATCAGCAGATGCGGCCCCTCGTCGGCGAGATCGACGCTGAGGGGTCCCCGGGGGCCCGCCCCGAGCACGAGCACCGGCCGCCCGGCGTGCACGGCCCCGCCGCCGGGGGTGCCTCCGGTGCCTCCGCCGCCCGTGCCTCCGTCGGCGCCGTCGGCGGATTCCGGGGCGCTCAGGGGCGGGTAGGGGGTGCGGTCGTCGGCGTGCGGGTCACCGGCCGCCGGGTAGGGGGTGCCGCGCTCCGCGTCGGGGTGGCCCGGGCTCGGGTACGGGGTGCGGTCGGCGTCCCGGTTGTCCGGGCGCGGGTAGGGGGTGCGGTCCGCGTCGCTCCGGCTCCCGCCCAGGTACGGGGTGTGCTCCGCCTCGGTCCGGCTCGCCCCTGGGTACGGGGTGCGGTCCTGCCGGTCCCTGCCCAGGTACGGGGTGCGCTCGGAGTCGGGGTGGTGGGGGGAGTCCGTGGTGCGCTGGGGGCCCACCCGGGGGCCCGTGCTGAGCGTGCGTCCGGAGCCGGGGCTGTCCACCTCGGCCCGGGGGGCCGGGGGAGCGGCCGCGGGCCGGGGGGCGGAGGCGCCCGGCTGGGCCTCCGCCGTGGACGCCCAGCGGGCCATCAGCGAGGCCGGAGTGGCGCGGGCCAGGCCCAGCTCGTCCAGCAGCCGGGCGGACCGCGGCAGCGCGGCCGACAGGGGGCGGCCCGCCAGCGCGGCCGACCCCTCCTCCCGCAGTGGCGCCAGGGCGCGCCCGAACCGCTCGGCCCAGGCCGCCGACACCGCGTCCACCGTGGCTGTCGTGCCGTGCCCGGCGGCCTGCCCGCCCGCCGTGCGCAGCAGGCGCAACGCGGTGGCGACGTCCCCGCTGAGCATCGCGACCGCCCCGCACTCCCGGAAGGCGATGGAGGCCCGGCAGGCGGCGTCGTACGTCGCGGCGACCGGCGAGGTGGGGGAGGCCGCCGGGGTCTCGGCCAGGCAGATCAGGTGGATCCCGGCCGCCGCCCCCGCTCCGGCCAGCCGGGCCGTGGTCTCGCGCAGCGCGGCCGTACCGGGGTCGCCGTCCAGCACGACGACCGTGTGCTGACCCTTGTGGGCGCGGGCCGCCTCCGCCACGGCGGCCCGGTCCAGATGCGGCCAGCCCGGACCGAGCGGGCCCTCGTCGAGACGGCGGACCAGCTCGGCCGCGCGGGCGGCCGCCTGGTCCCGGTCGTACGCGAGCAGGAGCCGGCAGTCCTGGCCGTGGGTCGGCCGCAGCTGCGGCAGCCATCCCAGCCAGGCCCACTCGCGCCGCCGCTCCTCCAGCGTGCGGGCGCGGTCCGCGGCGATGAGCACGATCTCCAGGTCGAACGGGGAGTGCAGGGCGGCGAGCTGCGCCACGGCGGAGCGGGCCAGCCCCGCCAGCCGGGCGCGCGGACCGGCCAGCCCCAGCGAACCGGCCTCCCGCAGCCCCACGGTCACCGGCACGGCGGGCACCTCGGCCCGGTCCGTCGTGCCGAGGCGCACCACCAGGGCCTCCGGGTGCCCCGCGTGGCGCTCCCAGAGCCGGGGCCCGGGACCGAGCGCGGTGAGCAGCACCGCCGCCGGGTCGGGCCAGGTGCCCGCGGGCGCGGACGGCCGGGCGGAGAAGGGCGAGAGCGGGGAGGCGGGGGAGGCGAGGTGACCGCCCCCGGACCGGCCGCCGCCTCTCCCTCCCCGGCCGCCGTCCGCCAGGTCCCGGGAGGCGTCACCGGACGCGTCCCCCGCGTCCCAGGACGCGCCGCCCAAGGAGGCGCCCGCCCGGCCGTCCGGGGTGTCGTACCGCGCGTCGTGCCAGTCCGCCCGGGACCCCTGGGCCGGTGTCGAGCCGCGCACTCCGCCGTACCCCTCGCCTTCGGAGGCATCCGAGGCATCCGAGCCGTCCCATGCGGCCGAGGCGGATGAGGATGAGATGGAGGGGGCGCGCGAGGACGCGGACGCGCCGCCGGTCCCGTCCGGACCGGCACCCGGGGCCTGGTCGGTCCTCCCGCCGCCGGTGAGCCGTCGTGCCCAGGCTCCTATACCGCCGCGCCGGGGCGCCTGGGCGGAGCCGGACCGATCGCCCCGGGCGGAGGCGGCCGGGGGGCGGGCGGCCTGGGCCGGGAGCGCGCCCGGTCCGGCCCCGGCGTGGTCCACGCGGTCGTCGTCCGGCCGGGCGGTCTCCTCGGAGGTGCGGGAGGAGGGGACGGCGGCACCGGCCGCCGGGCCGTACGGGGCGGCCGGGCCGGTGTCGTGAGGCTCCGCGGGCTCCTCGTGGCCGGAGGGGTACGCGCCGTGAGGCGCTTGTGCGGCGGGGCCGTACGCGCCGCACTCCGCCGCCTCCGCGCGGGCCACCCGCAGATGACCCTCGCCGTCCGGGGCGGTCGGCAGCGTCGCCGCGCGGGGGCCCGCCGTGAGCTGGAGCACCGATTCGCCCAGCCGCAGCAGCGCTCCGGGGGTGAGGCGGACCGGCCGGTCGCGCACCTCGACGCCGTCCAGCGAGGTGCCGTTCGTCGAGCCGAGGTCGGCGACGGAGACCCGGCCGTCCTCCGCGACCGTCACCGCGCAGTGCAGCCGGGACACGTCCGGGTCATCGAGCGGGACGTCCGCCTCGGCGGACCGGCCGATCCGGATCTGCCCGCCGTGCAGCAGGTGGACCCCGCCCGCGTCCGGCCCGGCGACCACGTGCAGCTGGGCCGGAACGGCGTCGTCCGCCGCCTCGTCCTCGCCGGGGACCTGGAGCGAGAGCACCGCGCCGTCCACCAGGGGCGGTTCGCCGAGGGCGACGCGGTGCGCGTCCAGCCGCTCCCGTCCGGCGTGGAGCACGACCGCCCCGCCGCCCTGGGAACTCTCCGGACCCGCCACCGCGGAGGCCAGTCCCGAGGCGACCGCCGCCAGCGCCGTGCCGGCGGGGGCGGTGACGAGCACGTCGCAGGTGCGTGCCGGGGTCTGGCCGCTGCGCGGCGCGAGGACGGTCAGCCGGATCTGCATCGCCCGGTCCCTTCTGCGCGGGGTGCCCGGCAGAGGAAACGCCCTGTGATTCCCCCCACCCGGCACGGACACGTCGTCCGTACAGGTCGTCACGCACCCAGGGAGTCCGACCCCGCAGATCCGTGCTGAAGGCATCCTTGCACCTGCCGCTGACAACACGCCCGGCGGTCGCCATTAAATGATCTTGAATGGTCGGCTGTGGACGTAAAAGTGCCTGCTTGCGTCCGGATCCCGCCCCTCGGCGGGCCGCGGAGGAGGGCGGGGGCCGCGGCCGCCACCGTGCGAACGCCCGGCCGGTCGGCGAGCGGCTGTACGGCAACCATCTGTCCGCTCCCGGCGTCTTTCCCCGGTACGTGGGCCCCCCGCCGCCCCTTGGGGCGGCACTAGAGTGGGCCGGAACATTCGGGCGGCCCCGGGGGGACCGCAAGCACCACGATCAGCAGGGAGCGCATGACGTGCGGCCGGTAGGCAGCAAGTACCTGCTCGAGGAGCCGCTCGGGCGCGGCGCAACGGGCACCGTATGGCGAGCCCGCCAGCGGGAGACCGCGGGCGCCGAGGCGGCCGTCGCGGGACAGCCCGGCGAGACCGTGGCCATCAAGGTCCTCAAGGAGGAGCTGGCCAACGACGCCGATGTGGTGATGCGGTTCCTGCGGGAGCGCTCGGTCCTGCTGCGGCTCACGCACCCGAACATCGTGCGCACCCGCGACCTGGTCGTCGAGGGCGACCTCCTCGCCCTGGTGATGGACCTGATCGACGGGCCCGACCTGCACCGCTACCTCCGCGCGAACGGCCCGCTCACCCCGGTCGCCGCCGCGCTGCTCACCGCGCAGATCGCGGACGCGCTCGCCGCCAGCCACGCCGACGGCGTCGTCCACCGCGACCTCAAGCCCGCCAACGTGCTGCTCGACGAGCGCGACGGCGGCATGACCCCGATGCTCACCGACTTCGGCATCGCTCGCCTGGCCGACTCCCCGGGCCTGACCCGGACCCACGAGTTCGTCGGCACCCCCGCCTACGTCGCCCCGGAGTCCGCCGAGGGCCGCCCGCAGACCTCCGCCGTCGACATCTACGGCGCGGGCATCCTGCTGTACGAGCTGGTCACCGGCCGCCCGCCGTTCGCCGGGGGCACCGCCCTGGAAGTCCTGCACCGCCACCTCAGCGAGGAGCCCCGTCGGCCCTCCACCGTCCCCGAGCCGCTGTGGACGGTCATAGAGCGCTGCCTGAGCAAGGACCCGGACCGGCGGCCCAGCGCCGAGAACCTGGCCCGCGCCCTGCGTACGGTCGCCTCGGGCATCGGCGTCCACGCCAACTCCGCCCAGATCGCCGCCGCCGAAGGGGTCGGCGCCCTGCTCGCCCCCGACCCGGCGCCCACCGCCGTCCCGGACACCCCCGGCGCGGCCGACCCCACGCAGGTGCTGCCGAACAACGCGGGCTCCTACGACCCGGCCGCCGCCACCAGCGTGTTCCCGCAGACCGGCCACGGCGGCAACCAGGGCCACGGAGGCAACCAAGGGCACGGCGGCAACCAGGGCCACGGCGACCCGACATCCGTCATGCCGCCCGTGCCCCAGCGCCCCGACGGGCCGCCGCAGCCGGACGGCCCGCACCCCTGGCAGTCGCAGCTCCAGGCGGCCCGCGACCGCAACGAGCAGACCCAGGTGCAGTACCTGGACCCGAGCCAGGACCCGCTGCGCCGCCGCCCCCAGCGCCAGCAGCAGCCGCAGCCGCAGCGGCCCCCTCAGCGCCAGCAGCAGCAGCCCGCGCAGCGCAGGCAGCAGCCCCTCCAGCAGCAGTACCCGCATCAGCAGCAGCAACAGCAGCCGCAGCGCTACCAGCCGCAGCAGCCCCAGCGGCAGCAGTACGCGCCCCCGCAGCAGCCGCCCCAGCGTCCCGCCCCGCGAGAACCGCGCCCGCCGAGGCAGCGCGGCGCCAACCCGATGCGCATCCCCGGTCTCGGCTGCCTCAAGGGCTGCCTGTTCACCGTGGTGCTCCTGATCGTCGCGGGCTGGCTCATCTGGGAGCTGACCCCCCTCCAGGACTGGGTCGCCCAGGGCAAGGGCTACTGGCAGGCGATCGGTGACGCCATCGGCACGGTCACCGACTGGATCTCCCAGATCGGTGAGAGCACCGGTTCGGGAAACATCGGCGGCCCGTAACACACCCCGTATCTCCCGTAACTCTGTCCCTTTGTCGACTTCTCCGGGGTGAAATGCCCCGGAGAAGCCGAGGTCGGCGCCCTGCACGGCACGCTCCACCCCGAACGGCGCGTAACTTTGTCGACCGGGGATCCGCGACGTCGTCGCCCGTGGGTCCCGCCAGCCGCTGAGGGAGCAGTCTTGGCACGGAATATCGGCAGCCGGTACACCGCCCACCAGATCCTGGGGCGCGGCAGCGCCGGCACGGTGTGGCTCGGCGAGGGGCCGGACGGCCCGGTCGCCATCAAGCTGCTCCGCGAGGACCTCGCGTCCGACCAGGAGCTGGTGGGCCGCTTCGTGCAGGAGCGCACCGCCCTGCTCGGGCTCGACCACCCGCACGTGGTCGCCGTCCGGGACCTCGTGGTCGACGGCAACGACCTCGCCCTGGTCATGACCCTCGTCCGCGGCACCGACCTGCGCACCCGGCTGGACCGCGAGCGCCGCCTCGCCCCCGAGGCCGCCGTCGCGATCGTCGCGGACGTCGCCGACGGGCTGGCCGCCGCGCACCGGGCCGGAGTGGTCCACCGGGACGTCAAGCCGGAGAACATCCTGCTCGACATGGAGGGCCCGCTCGGCCCCGGCGGCGCCCACCCCGCCCTGCTCACCGACTTCGGCGTCGCCAAGCTCATCGACACCCCGCGCCGCACCAAGGCCACGAAGATCATCGGTACGCCGGACTACCTGGCCCCCGAGATCGTCGAGGGCCTGCCGCCGCGGGCCGCCGTCGACATCTACGCGCTGGCGACCGTGCTCTACGAGCTGCTGGCCGGGTTCACCCCCTTCGGCGGCGGCCACCCCGGCGCGGTCCTGCGCCGCCACGTCACCGAGACCGTCGTCCCGCTCCCGGGCATCCCCGATGAGCTCTGGCAGCTCCTGGTGCAGTGCCTGGCCAAGGCCCCCGCCTCCCGGCTGCGCGCCTCGGAGCTGGCCGCACGGCTGCGGGACCTGCTCCCGCTGCTCGCGGGCATCCCGCCGCTGGAGGTGGACGAGCCCGGAGCGGACGAGCCCGGCCCGCGGGCCCCGGGCTACGAGGAGCCGTACCGCCCGTCCACCGAGGAGCCGCGCCGCCGCGGGGCCGTACCCCTGGTGCCCGGCTCCGCCCCCGACTCCAACCGGGACACCCACACGAGCATGCGCGTCCCGGCCCCCGACGAGCTCGCGGGCGGCCCCCTCGGCACGGCCCGCGCCCCCCGCGCCCCGGGGAAGCCCCGCCCCGGCTCCGCCCGCAACAAGGCCGCAGCCGTCCGCAAGCGCCGGATCACCTTGGGGGCCGCCGCCCTGCTGCTCTGCGGGGCCGTCGCGGTCGGCGGCTGGCTGGCGACCGGTGGCGGTGACGGGGACCAGGCGCCCCAGGACAGTGAGAACTCCGCCCCGGCCACACCGTGACGTGCCCCGCGCCGCGGCCCTGGTCCCGGCCGGGTTCCCGGGGGAGGGCGAGCTTCATCCGCCGTGCCGTTACGCTGGACCCGTGGCAGTCGTCGATATTTCCGAAGAGCTGAAGTCCCTCTCCTCGACCATGGGGTCGATCGAGGCCGTCCTGGACCTGGATGCGCTGAGGGCGGAGATCGCCGCGCTCGAGGAGCAGGCAGCGGCGCCGTCCCTCTGGGACGACCCGGAGGCGGCCCAGAAGATCACCAGCAAGCTTTCGCACCTCCAGGCCGAGGTCCGCAAGGCCGAGGCGCTGCGCGGCCGCATCGACGACCTCGGAGTCCTCTTCGAGCTCGCCGAGGACGAGGGCGACGCCGAGACGCTCGCCGAGGCCGAGGCCGAGCTGGAGTCGGTGAAGAAGGCGCTGGACGAGATGGAGGTCCGCACGCTCCTCTCCGGTGAGTACGACGCGCGCGAGGCCCTGGTGACCATCCGCGCCGAGGCCGGGGGCGTCGACGCCGCCGACTTCGCGGAGAAGCTCCAGCGCATGTACCTCCGCTGGGCCGAGCAGCACAACTACAAGACCGAGGTCTACGAGACCGCCTACGCCGAAGAGGCCGGCATCAAGTCGACCACCTTCGTCGTCCAGGTCCCGTACGCCTACGGCACCCTCTCCGTCGAGCAGGGCACCCACCGCCTCGTCCGTATCTCCCCGTTCGACAACCAGGGCCGCCGCCAGACGTCCTTCGCGGGGGTCGAGGTGCTCCCGGTCGTCGAGCAGACCGACCACGTCGAGATCGACGAGTCCGAGCTGCGCGTCGACGTGTACCGCTCCTCGGGTCCCGGCGGACAGGGCGTCAACACCACGGACTCCGCGGTCCGTCTGACCCACCTGCCGACCGGCATCGTCGTCTCCTGCCAGAACGAGCGCTCGCAGATCCAGAACAAGGCGTCCGCGATGAACGTCCTCCAGGCCAAGCTCCTCGAGCGCCGCCGCCAGGAGGAGCAGGCGAAGATGAACGCGCTCAAGGGCGACGGCGGCAACTCCTGGGGCAACCAGATGCGTTCGTACGTCCTCCACCCTTACCAGATGGTCAAGGACCTGCGGACGGAGTTCGAGATGGGCAACCCCGAAGCGGTCTTCAACGGCGAGATCGACGGCTTCGTCGAGGCGGGCATCCGCTGGCGCAAGCAGAGCGAGAAGTAGCCTCGGCGGCCGGCGTTCCGGGCCCGGACGGGAGACCGTCCGGGCCTCACGCTTTGCGGAGGACCTGTGCCCGATGCGTCACAGTCGGGCTTCCGAATACCCGTCAAAAACCCCTATGTCGGCGGGTACCGCGCGGAACGGCCTTGACGTCGTCCTCAACTCTGGTCAGGGTGCTGGAGCAGCGTGCGTATGTCTGGGACGGGTGCGAACCGGGGGCCGGGCGAGTCGACCACACCACGACGTGGTCCCGTCCGAGAGCGATCCTTCCCCGGGGCCCCTGGACCGCACAGGGCTGCTCCACTGACGAGATCGGCTACTGGGGGTAGCGACAGATGACGAAGAAGACGCGTGTCCGCGTCGCGCGGATAACCGCGGGTGCGGTGATCGCCGCGGGCGCCTCGCTGACCGCGGCCGGTGCGGCGCAGGCGCTGGAGATCGGCGTGGACACGGGCGTCGCCGACGTCCAGGTCCAGACGGAGCCGGAGGACGGCGACGACCCGATCGGCGGCGTCGACTCGGGCGGCGCGGCGGGTGAGACCACGGGCGAGACGACCACCTCGGGCGAGACGACCGGGGAGACGTCCACCACGGGCGAGACCTCGACCACGGGTGAGACCACCACGGGTGAGACGACCGGCGAGACGTCGACCACCGGCGAGACCACGGGTGAGACGTCCACGACGGGCGAGACCTCCACGACGGGTGAGACCACCACAGGCGAGACGACCGGCGAGACGTCCACCACCGGCGAGACCTCCTCGACCGGCGAGACGTCGACCACAGGCGAGACCAGCACCTCTGGCACCAACGGCACGAACGGGTCGAACGGCTCGACCGGCAGCAACGGCTCGACCGGCAGCAACGGGTCCACCGGCTCCAACGGCAGCAACGGGACCAACGGCTCCACCGGGACCAACGGCTCCACCGGCGGCGACCAGGGCGGCACCGGTACCTCCGGTTCGGCCACGTCCGGCACCACCGGCTCCGCCACCGGTGGCGACGACGGCGCCGGCACCTGCACCGTCGACCTCGACGGCGCCGAGTGCACCGACGACAACACCGACACCGACAGCCTCGGCAACAAGCCGGTCGAGCAGAGCAAGGGCAAGGAAGAGCTCGCCGAGACCGGTGCGGCCGAGACCGGCTTCCTGGTCATCGGCGCCGCGACGATGATCGCGGGCGGCATCGGCTTCCGGATCCTGCCGCGTCTGGTCGGCGGCCGCACGACCGCCTAGGCCCGCCGTCGGACCGACCCGTACCGGCGCGCGGCGCACTGACGCGTGGCGGGAACCGGTGAGGTCCGCGGACGGCACGGCAGAGCACGATGAAGGGCCCGGGAGGCGCACGACGCTCTCCCGGGCCCTTCATGGCATACGGACCGCTCAGACGGCCGCACGCAGGACCAGCCGCACGGAGGGCCGAGAGGGGCCGCACACAAGACCGAGAGGGGGCAGGGCGGGGAGGTCAGGCGGCCTGGTGCGCCAGCAGCGCGAGGGCGCCGAGCAGCACCACCATCAGGGCGATCAGCGCGGCGGGACTCATCCCGGCCAGCGGGCCCTGGCCCTGCTCCTCCAGCATCTGCTGCCGCACGGCACGGCAGACGCGGCAGCGGCCCTCGCTCACGGGCGCCGCGCAGTTCGCGCACACCAGTCGGTCATAGGTCATGCGCCTTCCTCCTCCCGCGCGGCGGAGCCGCTTCTGCGTTCTCTCCGCACAACGCTCGCGGGGACGCAACCGTTCCCCCCACCACTGTGCCAGCTCGCGGCGGTTTCGGCGCGCCCCGTCGGACAAGGGCCGGTCCGCCCCGATGCGTTCCGGGTGGCTATTCGCCATAAAGCGCCCATTGCCGGACGCCGCCTGCACGCGTGAGCCCGGTTCGCGTATGGTCACGCTCACCTACTCCCGGCCGACCGTGGTGCATCCGTGATCCGATTCGACAACGTCTCCAAGACCTACCCGAAGCAGACCCGACCGGCTCTGCGCGATGTCTCGCTGGACATCGACAAGGGTGAGTTCGTCTTCCTGGTGGGCTCCTCCGGCTCCGGCAAGTCGACCTTCATGCGGCTGATCCTGCGCGAGGAGCGCGCCAGCACCGGCATGGTCCACGTGCTCGGCAAGGATCTCGCGCGGCTGTCCAACTGGAAGGTGCCGCAGATGCGCCGCCAGCTCGGGACGGTCTTCCAGGACTTCCGCCTGCTGCCCAACAAGACGGTCGCGGAGAACGTGGCCTTCGCGCAGGAGGTCATCGGCAAGCCGCGCGGCGAGATCCGCAAGGCCGTGCCCCAGGTGCTCGACCTCGTGGGCCTCGGTGGCAAGGAGGAGCGGATGCCCGGTGAGCTGTCCGGCGGTGAGCAGCAGCGCGTGGCCATCGCCCGCGCCTTCGTCAACCGCCCCATGCTGCTGATCGCGGACGAGCCGACCGGCAACCTCGACCCGCAGACCTCCGTGGGCATCATGAAGCTGCTGGACCGGATCAACCGGACCGGCACCACCGTGATCATGGCGACCCACGACCAGAACATCGTCGACCAGATGCGCAAGCGCGTCATCGAGCTCGAACAGGGCCGTCTCGTACGCGACCAGGCGCGCGGCGTCTACGGCTACCAGCACTGACCGGGCGGCCCCCGGGCCGTTCGCGTACTTCGAGCATCGAGCACTGCACTGAAAGGACGCCATGCGCGCCCAGTTCGTCCTGTCGGAGATCGGCGTCGGTCTCCGCCGCAACCTCACGATGACCTTCGCGGTCGTGGTCTCCGTCGCCCTCTCGCTCGCCCTGTTCGGCGGCGCGCTGCTCATGCGCGAGCAGGTCAGCACGATGAAGGACTACTGGTACGACAAGGTCAACGTCTCCATCTTCCTCTGCAACAAGAACGACGCCAAGGACATGCCCAAGTGCGCCAAGGGGGCTGTCACCACAGAGCAGAAGGACCAGATCAAGGCTGATCTGGAGAAGATGGACGCCGTCGAGAAGCCGGTCCACTTCGAGACGGTCGACGAGGCGTACAAGCACTACCAGGAGCAGTTCGGCGATTCCCCGATGGCGGGCAACATCACGCCCGACCAGATGCAGGAGTCGTTCCGGGTCAAGCTCAAGGACCCTGAGAAGTACAAGGTCGTCGCGACGGCCTTCGAGGGGCGGGACGGGGTGCAGTCCGTCCAGGACCAGCGGTCCATCCTGGACCAGCTCTTCGAGCTGATGAACGGCATGAACGCCGTAGCGGTCTATGTGATGATCCTCATGCTCGTCATCGCGCTGATCCTGATCGTCAACACCGTGCGCGTCTCCGCGTTCAGCCGGAGACGGGAGACGGGCATCATGCGCCTGGTGGGAGCCTCCGGCTTCTACATCCAGGCCCCCTTCATCATGGAGGCGGCCGTCGCCGGTCTGATCGGCGGCGTACTGGCCTGCGCGATGCTGCTGGGCGGCCGGTACTTCCTGATCGACGGCGGGCTCGCGCTCCAGGAGAAGCTGAACCTGATCAACTTCATCGGCTGGGACGCGGTCCTCACCAAGCTCCCGCTGGTCCTCGCGATCGGTCTGCTGATGCCCGCCATTGCCGCCCTCTTCGCGCTTCGCAAGTACCTGAAGGTGTGACATGTGCCCCCTGGGGTGCACGGGGAAGTACCCGTGCGGCCCGGGGGGCTTGTCCTAGACTCGGCGGCATGTCGGATGGTGGGTACCGCTTCGGGCCCCGCGGTCTTCGCCGCGGGGCGGCTCTGACGTTGGTCTTCGGGTGCGCTCTGGCCACGGCCGCGGCGACCGGAACACTCCCGCAGGACGACCCCGCCGCCGGTTCCGGCGCGAGAACCCGCTCCGTCGCCTCCACCGCCGCCCCGGTCGACCGCGAGGAGATCGAGGACGCCGCCGCCGACGCGCAGGCCGACGGGAAGTCCGTCAAGGACGCCGCCGAGGAGGTCGTCAGCCGCAGCGGGGACCGCTGGGGCGCGGTCTACGACGAGCGGGAGTACGAGGAGTTCGAGCAGGCCCTGGACGGCGCCTACACCGGCGTCGGGCTCTCCGCCCGGCGGACCGACGGCGGCGCGGTCAGCGTCTCGCGCGTCCAGCCCGGCGGCCCCGCCGACCGGGCCGGAATCCGCGCCGGCGACCTGCTGGACACCCTGGACGGCCGCCGGGTCGGCAAACGGCCCGTCGCCGAGGTCGTCGCCTCCCTGCGCGGTGACGGTACGCAGGCGGCCGAGGGCAGCCGCGTAGAGCTGGGGCTCGTACGGGACGGGCGGAGCTGGACCAGGACCCTGGAACGGGTCCGGCTGACGACCGACGCGGTCACCGTGCGGCGGATCGGCGCCGGGCCCTCGTCGGCCGTGCTCATCAAGGTGGCCGCCTTCACCAAGGGCGCCGGGGCCGAGGTCCGGGACGCGGTCCGGGACGCTCCCGAGGGCGCCGGGATCCTGCTGGACCTGCGCGCCAACTCCGGCGGACTCGTCGCCGAGGCCGTCGTCGCCGCCTCCGCCTTCCTGGACGGCGGCCTGGTCGCCACGTACGACGTCCGGGGCGAGGAGCAGGCGCTGTACGCGGACGCGGGCGGTGACACGGACCGGCCGGTCGTCGTCCTGGTCGACGGCGGCACGATGAGCGCCGCCGAGCTGCTGACCGGGGCCCTCCAGGACCGGGGCCGCGCGGTCACCGTCGGCTCGCCCACCTTCGGCAAGGGCTCCGTGCAGATGCCCAGCGAGCTCCCCGGCGGCTCGGTGGCCGAGCTGACCGTCGGCCACTACCGCACCCCGGGCGGCCGCAGCGTCGACGGCCGGGGGATCACACCCGACCTGGTGGTGCGCGAGCGGGCCCAGCAGCGGGCCGAGACGGTATTGAGTGGCCTCGGGGGCGGGTCGTAGTGCGAAAATGACCGCACTATGGCGAAGGACAAAGACACCGGGCGCAAGATGATCGCGCAGAACAAGAAGGCGCGGCACGACTACAGCATCCTCGACACCTACGAGTGCGGCCTCGTCCTCATGGGGACGGAGGTGAAGTCCCTGCGCATGGGGCGGGCCTCCCTGGTCGACGGGTTCGTCCAGATCGACGGCCACGAGGCATGGCTGCACAACATCCATGTGCCCGAGTACGTCCAGGGCACCTGGACCAACCACGCGGCCAAGCGGAAGCGCAAGCTGCTGCTGCACCGGGCCGAGATCGACAAGCTGGAGTCGAAGTCGCAGGAGACGGGGCACACGATCGTGCCGCTCGCGCTGTACTTCAAGGACGGCCGGGTCAAGGTCGAGATCGCGCTCGCGAAGGGCAAGAAGGAGTACGACAAGCGGCAGACGCTCCGCGAGAAGCAGGACACGCGGGAGACGAACCGTGCCATCGCGGCCGTCCGCAGGCGGCAGCGCAGCGCCTGACCGGCCCCGGCCGGGCCCCGGCCCGCGCGGGCAGCAGGTGGCCGCGGGAATACGGTGGCACCGTCCGGCGTTGGTCACGTACGATGGACCTCGCACCTCAGCGAAGGTGCGCGGATTGAAAAATCAACATGGGGATGATCGGTTTCGACAGCGGATGTCGAAGCAGGGGAAGCGAGTCGAGGAAGCGGCAATGATCTCGTAAACCATATGTCGCAAACAATAATCGCCAATTCCAAGCGCGATTCCTCCGCCTTCGCTCTCGCTGCCTAATTAGCAGCTAGCGAAGACTCTGCGGAGTGTCAGCCCGGGGGTGATCCCGACCCGGATCCTGGCATCAGCTAGGGATCTAAACTTCTCGGCCCGGCCACGGGACCGAGGAGGAAATCAAACAGTGGCTGGGCCTGTCGGAGGCTTGTTCGCGTGACCTCCGGGGCCGAGAAAAGCGCAGCGAACTGCACTCGGAGAAGCCCTGGTTCCGCACCGTTGGACGCGGGTTCGATTCCCGCCATCTCCACCGTTCCCATGAAGCCTCTGCCCCGCGAGTCCGCTCGCGGGGCAGAGGCTTTTCCGTGCCTCCATGTCTCCGTACCCTCTGCCCTCTGCTTGCAGGCTGGCGTGCCCCCATGCCCCCATGCCCCCGTGCTCCTCGCCTCGTGCCTCCGTGGCTCGTGCTTCCGCGCCGTCCGGGAGGCCTCGGTGAGCGGGTGGACGGGCCCGGCCCAGGCGAGGAATGAGTGTGGCCGGATTCAGTGCTTGCCGGATTCTGGTCGCCCGCGAGCGATCCGGCACCGATGCGCGGCCATTCCTGACCGACTCCGTTCACGGGCACGTAAGCGTCAATACCGCGCGCTACATTCATCGTCCGGGTGCACGGCCATCAGGGTTCGAGGACGGGTGGGGACCAGTCCGACAGTGAAGAACCGGCCACATTCTGAGCGCCTGATTCATGGAGTGGGGGATGGCTACCGCTATGGACCAATGGCGCGAAGGTATGAGAACGGGCCACACGCACGAGCCCAATCAGGCGACGGTCGACCTGGACGGTATGGGGCGCCAACGCACCGAGCTGCCCGGTGAGCCCGCCCCGGGGGGCGGCCCCGCCGGACCTGTCTTCGTGGACGCGAGCGGCCGCCGCGGCAAGACCCTCCGCCGGATCGGCTGGGCCCTGGCCGGGGTCTGCGCCGCCTTCGCCGTGACGCTGCTGCTCGCCGTCCTCGGCGGCAACTCCAGCGTCCCCTGGCTGCCCCTGACCGAGCCCGGCAAGGAGGCGAAGGCCGAGAAGGCCGAGACGGAGCCCGCGCCCCGCGGCGACCCGGCCCCCTCCGGCGTACCGGCCGCCGCCCCCGTCGCCACCACCGGCGCAGCGGTCCCGGTGTCCGACGCCTCCGGGGCCGCCGTCCCGTCCGCGAGCACCGCGCTCGTCCCGGCCGGAGCGACCGGCCGCCCCTCCGCGACCCCGTCCGCCCCCGCGCCCGGCGCATCCGGGGACGGGGCCGCCGGTGGTGGTGGAGCCACCAGGCCCGCTCCCGCCCCCTCCACCGCCGCGCCGTCGGCCACCTCTCCGCCGCCGACGCCCGACCCGGTGCCCACCACCGCGGCCCCGAGCCAGAGCGCCGAGCCCACTGGGCCCCCGGCCGTGGACGAGGGCACCAGTTAGATGACGCCCCCCGCCCGGCGGGGCAGGCGGGGTGCGACGGTGAAAGGCGCAAGGAACCGGGGCCGCTACCGGCTCCCCCTGCGCTACCTCCTGCCGTCGACCCTGCTCGTCGCCCTGCTCGCGATGCTGATGCTCCGCGGTTACGTCCACAACGAGATCGAGGCAGACCACCGCGTGCGGCCCCCCGCCCCCAACACCCGGGTGCCTGCGGCGATCCTGAGCGGCGGGCCCGTCATCGACGCCCGTTCCGCCGCCCCCACGACACGGCGCGTACCGGCCAACCGGGTCGTCCTGACCTTCGACGACGGGCCCGACCCGGTCTGGACGCCGAAGGTCCTGGACAAGCTCAAGGAGCACGGTGCGCACGGCGTCTTCTTCGTCACCGGGGCCATGGCCGCGCGCCACCCGGACCTGGTCCGCCGGATGGTCGAGGAGGGCCACGAGATCGGCCTGCACACCTTCGGCCACCCCGACCTCTCCTACCAGTCCACCGACCGCGTCGACCGGGAACTCTCCCGCAACCAACTGGCGCTGGCGGGCGCCGCGGGGATCCGTACCTCGCTGTTCCGGCCGCCCTACTCCTCGTCCGCGCACGCCCTGGACAACAGGTCGTGGCCGGTCGTCCGGCACATCGGCGGCCGGGGCTATCTGACCGTCGTCACCGACACCGACAGCGAGGACTGGAAACGCCCCGGGGTCCGCGCCATCGTCGAACGGGCCACACCCGAGGGCGGCGAGGGCGCCGTCGTCCTGATGCACGACTCCGGCGGCGACCGCTCCCAGACCGTGGCCGCGCTCGGCACCCTCCTGCCGGACCTGCGGGCGAAGGGCTACACCTTCACCCGGCTCACCACCGCCCTCGACGCCCCCAGTGCGCACACCCCGGTCACCGGCTTCGCCCTGTGGCGGGGCAAGGCGTTCGTCGCCGCCGTCGCCGTCTCCGAGCGGATCACCGGCGTCCTGGTCGTCGGCCTCGCCGTCGTCGGCGTCCTGGTGCTGGCCCGCTTCGGCCTGATGCTGCTGCTGTCGTCCGTGCACGCCCGCCGGGTCCGGCGCGCCGGTTTCCGCTGGGGCGAACCCCTCACCCGTCCGGTCTCCGTCCTGGTCCCCGCGTACAACGAACGCGAGTGCGTCGAGGCGACCGTCCGCTCCCTGGCCGCCAGCGACCACCCCGTCGAGATCATCGTCATCGACGACGGCTCCACCGACCGCACCGCCGACCTCGTCGAGGCGATGCGGCTGCCCGGCGTCCGGGTGGTGCGCCAGCGCAACGCGGGCAAACCGGCGGCCCTCAACAACGGTATCCGGCACGCCCGTCACGACATCGTCGTGATGATGGACGGCGACACCGTCTTCGAACCCTCCACCGTCCGCGAGCTGGTCCAGCCCTTCGG
This sequence comes from Streptomyces sp. NPDC101181, assembly GCF_044767975.1. Lineage (NCBI taxonomy): Bacteria > Bacillati > Actinomycetota > Actinomycetes > Kitasatosporales > Streptomycetaceae > Streptomyces > Streptomyces sp. NPDC101181. The sequence goes on from NZ_JBIWOX010000003.1 coordinate 75,832, forward strand.
CGACCCCCGGGTCGGAGCCGTCGCGGGCAACGCCAAGGTCGGCAACCGGGACTCGCTGATCGGCGCCTGGCAGCACATCGAGTACGTGATGGGGTTCAACCTGGACCGCCGGATGTACGACGTGCTGGGCTGCATGCCCACCATCCCGGGCGCCGTCGGGGCGTTCCGGCGCGTGGCCCTGGAGCGGGTCGGCGGGATGAGCGAGGACACCCTCGCCGAGGACACCGACGTCACGATGGCCCTGCACCGCGACGGCTGGCGCGTGGTCTACGCGGAGAACGCCCGCGCCTGGACCGAGGCCCCGGAGTCCGTGAGCCAGTTGTGGTCGCAGCGCTACCGGTGGAGCTACGGCACCATGCAGGCCATCTGGAAGCACCGGCGCGCGGTGATCGAGGGCGGGCCCTCGGGCCGCTTCGGGCGGGTCGGGCTGCCGTTCGTCTCGCTGTTCATGGTCCTCGCCCCGCTGCTGGCTCCCCTGATCGACGTGTTCCTGCTGTACGGGCTCGTCTTCGGCCCGACCGCGAAGACGGTCGCCGCCTGGTTCGGGGTGCTCCTGGTGCAGGGCGTCTGCGCCGCGTACGCGTTCCGGCTGGACAAGGAGCGGATGGTCCACCTGATCTCGCTGCCGCTCCAGCAGATCCTCTACCGGCAGCTCATGTACGTGGTGCTGCTCCAGTCCTGGATCACCGCACTCACCGGCGGCCGGCTGCGCTGGCAGAAGCTGCGCCGCACGGGGGCGGTGGAGGCACCGCCCGGGAGGGCGCCCGCGCCCCGTCCGCGGGCCGCGGACGACGGGTCCGGGGCCGTGGGCCGGAGGCCGTACGTATGACCGCGCTGCCCCCGCCCCCGGTCGCCGCCGAGCCGGACCTCCGCCGACCGCGCCCCGGCGAGCGCTCCGTCGGCCCACCGCCGTCCGACGACCGGCCACTCGCCCAACCGGCCGCCCGGGACCAGTCGCTTGGCCAACCACCCGCCCGTGACCGGTACTTCGACCTTCTCCGGGCCCTCGCCCTCAGCCGGGTGGTCCTCTACCACCTCACCGGCTGGGCCTGGCTGCCGGTGCTTTTCCCGTCCATGGGTGTGATGTTCGCGCTCGCCGGGACCCTGATGGCCCGTTCGCTGAAGCGGCCCGCCGTACCGGTGATCCGCGGCCGGATCCGCCGCCTGCTGCCACCGCTGTGGCTGCTCGGCGCGATCGGCGTCACCGGCATGGCCGCCCAGGGCTGGGGCCCGGACACCGAGGGGCACCCCGGCTGGTGGTGGCAGCATCTGACGTACTGGGCCCTGCCGTTGAGCGATCCGCCGTACGCGAAGGAGGTGGCGGGCGTCCCCGGCCTCCTGGGGGAGAGCTGGCCCGAGGAACTGGCCGGACCGCTCTGGTACCTCCGGGCCTACCTCTGGTTCGTGCTGCTCTCCCCGCTGATGCTGCGCGGGCTGCGCCGACTGCCGTGGGCGACCCTGCTCGCCCCCCTCGTGCTCGCCGTCGTCCTCCGGCTCGACCTGGTCACCACCACCGACCGGCTCGACTCCGCGATCACCGACTTCTCCACCTTCGGCGCCTGCTGGGCCCTCGGCATGGCCCACCAGGAGGGGCTGCTGAAGCGGCTCCCGGCCTACGCCGTCCCCTCTCTCGCCCCGCTGGTGGCGGGCGCGGGGCTGGGATGGGCGGTCCACGAGGGCTTCCGCGACGGCTTCGACCTGGACACCATCCCGCTCGCCCAGGCCCTGTGGTCCTTCGGCTGTGTGCTGCTCCTGCTGCACCACAGTCCCTCCTGGACCGCGTGGCCGAGACGGCTGCGCCCCTTCGACCGGCCGGTCACCCTGCTCAACTCCCGGGCGGTGACCGTCTATCTCTGGCACAACGTCTGCATCCTGGCCGCCGCCACGCTCTACGACCGGCTCTGGTCCGTCGACGCTCTCGGCGAGCACGTGCCGTGGCTCCTGGAGAGCTGGATCCCCGTGCTGGCGCTGACCTGGGTCCTCATCGCGCTCTGCGTCCTCGCCTTCGGCTGGGCCGAGGATCTGGCCGCCCGCCGCCGCCCGCGGCTCTGGCCCGACGGACGGCGGCGGTGACCGGCGCCCCCGGACGCCGCTCACCGGGCACCACACGGCACCGCCCGGCGGCCGACGTCTTCCGCCTCTTCGCCGCCTCCCGCGGCGGGTGCTCCGGTCACCCGGGCGGTATACCCGCCGCCGGTCACCGCCCGCGCCCCGTACCCGCGAAGCCGCAGACCGGTGACGCGAAGGTGACGGTAAGGGCCCGGCCGGGCGACGCGGGACGTAACGGCCGGGAAATACGGCGGATGCGGGGCTGTCACGCGGGGTTGGCAGTCTCGGTTCTCCGCACCGACGGGCGAGCGGGATGAGCACTCAGGGCGGGCACCGGGCGACACGCGAGCGGGAGACCTGACACGGGACGACGCGTACCGGCGGACCAGGGGAACAGACCAGCGCCAGCGGGACCACACGAGCCGGGGAACACGCCATGCGGGACGACGACGGGACGCACGAACCCCTCGCGGGCTTCACGGTCGGTGTGACCGCCGCCCGCCGTGCCGAGGAACTCGGCGCCCTGCTGAGCCGACGTGGGGCCGCCGTCCTGCACGCCCCCGCCCTGCGGATCGTCCACCTCCCCGACGACGGTGAACTACTCGCCGCCACAAAAGAGTTGATCGACCACGCGCCGGACGTGGCGGTCGCGACCACCGCGGTCGGCTTCCGCGGCTGGATCGAGGCCGCCGACGGCTGGGGCATCGGCGACGCCCTGCTGGAGACCCTGCGCGGGGCCGAACTCCTCGCCCGGGGACCCAAGGTCAGGGGCGCCGTCCGGGCCGCCGGGCTGACCGAGACCTGGTCGCCCGGGTCCGAATCGATGGCCGAGGTCCTCGACCGGCTCCTCACCGAGGGCGTCGCGGGCCGCCGGGTCGCCCTCCAACTGCACGGCGAACCGCTGCCCGGGTTCGTGGAGTCCCTGACCGCCGCGGGCGCGGACGTCGTCGTCCTGCCGGTCTACCGCTGGATGCCCCCACGGGACCTCGCCCCGCTCGACCGGATGCTCGACGTCACCGCCGCCCGGGGCCTCGACGCGATCACCTTCACCAGCGCCCCCGCCGCCGCCTCGTTCCTGAGCCGCGCCGAGACCCGCGGGCTGCTCCCGGAGATCCTCGGGGCCCTGCGCGAGGACGTCCTGGTCGCCTGCGTCGGACCGGTCACCGCCCAGCCGCTCCAGGCCCGGGGCGTCGCCACCGTCCAGCCGGAACGCTTCCGGCTCGGCCCCCTCGTCCAGTTGGTCTGCGCCCAGCTGCCCGCCTCCGCCCGCATCCTGCCGGTCGCCGGACACCGGGTCGAGATCCGGGGCCACGCCGTCCTGGTCGACGACGAACCGCGCGCGGTGCCGCCCGCCGCCCTGGCCCTCCTGCACACCCTGGCCCGCCGCCCCGGCTGGGTGGTGGCCCGCGCGGACCTGCTGCGCGCCCTGCCCGGCGGCGGCACCGACGAACACGCGGTGGAGACGGCGATGGCCCGGCTGCGCTCGGCCCTCGGCGCGCCCCGGCTCATCCAGACCGTCGTCAAACGCGGCTACCGGCTGGCCCTGGACCCGTCGGGGGACGCCGACTCCGGGCGCTGAGCCGGGCCGCCGCCGGGCGGAGGCCGCTGGGGTGCGCGTGCGCCGTGCTGTGCTGTGCCGGGTGCGAGCCGCTGGGGCGCGTCGGCGGGCCGCCCGGCGGACGACGCCCGGCACGCGCGCCCGGTGCCCGGCTAGCGTGGCCGGATGACCGATCACCCCCGCTTTCCCGCCTTTCCCGTCCCGGACGTGACCCTCCGGCCCGCCACGCTCACCGACGCGTCCTCCTTCGCCACGGCCCTCACCCGCAGCCGGGCGTACATGCGCCCCTGGGAGCCCGTACGGCCCGAGAGCTTCTACACGCCCGAGGGCCAACGGGTGCGGCTCGCCGGGTTGTTCGCGGAGCGGGACGGCGGCCGTGCCATGCCCTGGGTGCTCGCGGACGGCGACGACCGGGTGATCGGCGCCTTCACCCTCTCCGCTGTCGAGCGCGGCTCCTTCCGCAACGCCCGCCTCGGCTACTGGGTCGACGTGGACCACGCCGGACGCGGACTGGCCACCGCGGCGGTCGGCGCCGTCTGCGCGGCGGCCCGCGACCGCCTCGGCCTGCACCGGGTCGAGGCGGCGACCGTCACCGGCAACACCGCGTCCCAGCGGGTACTGGCCAAGGCCGGGTTCGAACGGATCGGCACCGCCCCGGGCTATCTGCACATCGACGGCGCCTGGCGCGACCACCACCTGTTCCAGCGGCTGCTGCACGACGAACCGCCGGCGCCGTGACCGGCGGGGTTCCGGCCGGGCCCCGGTGCGGGCACTCTGGGGGTGGCAGTCCACCGGTGACACCGAGGCGGTGACCCGCGCATGGGAACGGGCAGGGGCGCGCACGTGTGGCGGTTCGACGCGGGGCGGATCTGCCTCGACCTGGTGGCCACCGAGAGCGCGGGCGGCGCGCCCGGCGCGGGCGAACAGCTCCCCGGACCACAGCAGTTGGCGCGGTGGCTGACCGCCGCCCGGCTCGTCCCGCCCGGCACGGCGCTCACCGCCGTGGACGGCGGGTGGGTGGACCGCTTCCACGAACTGCGCTCGGACATCAGCCGCCTGATGGCAGCTCAGCTCGGCGGCCCCCGCTCGGACGCCGCGTTGGCCCGGGTCAACGTCCTGGCGGCCGGGGCGCCGCCGGGGCCCCGGGCGGTGCGCACGGCCGACGGCCGCCTGGTGCGGGCCCTGAGCGCCGCCCCCGACTGCGCGGGGCTCCTCGCGGTCGTGGCTCGGGACGCGGTGGACCTGCTCACCGACCCGGTCGCCCGCACCGCCCTGCGCCGGTGCCAGGGCGAGGCCTGCCACCGGCTCTATCTGGACACCTCGCGCGGCGGACGGCGGCGCTGGTGCTCCGGGGAGGTCTGCGGCAACCGCGAACGGGTCGCCCGCCACCGCCGCCGGGCGCTCGGGAAGGAAATCCCGCCCGGCGTCGAGTGAACCGTGCCCCGCCGGCGGCCGTCCGGCGCGACGCGCGGCCGGGATGCGGGGGCGGCAGGTGCGCGCGGGCCCCCCTTCGCATAAGGTTGTCGGCTGCCCAGTGCCGTTACGAAGGGGGCCTCGGTGGCCGCGCAGGATGCCGCTGTCGAATCGCTGCGGGACCGGGAGATCGGTGTCGAGCAGGAGCATCTCGACCGGGTTTACCACCGCCTTGAGGAGAAGATCCACGAGGCGGAGTTCCTCATGGACGACGCCGTCAAGCGCGGCCAGGTCGGCACGCCCGGGGCGCTCGCGGAGCGCGACGCCCAGGTCTTCCGGGCCGGTATCCATCTCAACCGGCTGAACAGCGAGTTCGAGGACTTCCTCTTCGGGAGGATCGACCTGCTGCTCGGCAAGGACGGGGAGCGCGGCCCGGACGGCGCGTACACCTCCGTCGAACCGGCGGAGAACTCCGTACGGGAGGACGCCACCGCCGACATCGCGGAGACGCTCCACATCGGCCGGATCGGGGTCCTGGACACCGACTACGCGCCGCTGGTGATCGACTGGCGGGCCCCGGCCGCCGCCCCGTTCTACCGCTCCACCCCGAAGGAACCGGGCCGGGTGGTACGCCGCCGGGTCATCCGCTCCAAGGGCCGCAAGGTGCTCGGGGTGGAGGACGACCTGATGCGCCCGGAGCTGACGGCGTCCCTGGACGGCGAGCGGCTGCCGGTGATCGGGGACGGCGCGCTGATGGCGGCGCTCGGCCAGGCCCGCAGCCACACCATGCGGGACATCGTCTCCTCCATCCAGGCCGAACAGGACCTGGTCATCCGGGCCCCCGCCGCCTCCGTCACCGAGGTGACCGGCGGTCCCGGCACCGGCAAGACCGCGGTCGCCCTGCACCGGGCGGCGTACCTGCTCTACCAGGACCGGCGGCGGTACGCGGGCGGCATCCTGATCGTCTCGCCGACTCCGCTGCTCGTCGCGTACACCGAAGGGGTGCTGCCCTCCCTCGGCGAGGAGGGGCAGGTCGCGATCCGGGCGATCGGCTCGCTGTCCGACGAGGCGGCCGGACCCGAGGGCGCGTACGGCAAGGGCGGCCCGGAGGGGCCCGGCGAGGGGCGGCGGCCCGGTGACGGCGGGGCCTACGACGAACCGGCGGTGTCCCGGGTCAAGGGGTCCTCCCGGATGCTCCCCGTGCTGCGCAAGGCGGCCCGGGGCGCGCTCGACGAGCCGCGGGCCGACGGCGGGCCGGGCGCGGACGACGGACAGCGGGCGGACGGGCAGCTGGCCTTCGGCGACGAGCCCGAGCGAGCGCGCCCCGCGGCCGTCCCCGACCGGCTGCGCGTGGTCGCCTTCGGGGCCCGGATCGAGCTGGAGTCCGAGGAGCTGAGGCGCATCCGGCACAACGCGCTCGGCGGCACCGCCCCGGTCAACCTGCTGCGCCCGCGCGCCCGCAAGCTGCTGCTGGACGCCCTGTGGAACAAGTCCTCCGGACGCGGCCGTTACACCGACCCCGAACTGGTCGCGGAGCTGCGCTCCTCGTTCGACGAGGACGTCTCCACCGAGACCCCGTTCCTGGAGTTCCTCGACGCCTGGTGGCCCGAGCTGACCCCGCGCCGGGTGCTGGCCGCGATGGCCGACGAGAAGCGGCTGTCCCGCTGGTCGCGGCGGATCCTCAACCAGGGCGAGGTACGCCGTCTGGCGCGCTCCCTGCGGCGGCTGGACGCGGACGGGAACGGGGCGCTCTCCGTCCACGACGTGGCCCTCCTGGACGAGCTCCAGGCGCTGCTGGGGACCCCGCACCGGCCCAGGCGCAAGCGCGAGCTGGACCCGCTGGACCAGCTCTCCGGCCTGGAGGAGCTGATGCCGCGGCGCGAGGAGACCCAGTGGGAGCGGGCGGAGCGGCTGGCGGCCGAGCGCACCGAGTACGCGCACGTCATCGTCGACGAGGCGCAGGACCTCACCCCGATGCAGTGGCGCATGGTGGGCCGCCGGGGCCGCCACGCCACCTGGACGGTCGTGGGCGACCCGGCCCAGTCCTCCTGGTCCGATCCGGACGAGGCGGCCGCCGCCCGGGACGAGGCGCTCGGCTCCCGGCCCCGCCGCCGCTTCACGCTCACCGTCAACTACCGCAACCCGGCGGAGATCGCGGAGCTGGCCGCGAAGGTGCTGGCGCTGGCCATGCCCGGGACCCCGTCCCCGACGGCGGTCCGCTCGACCGGGGTGGTGCCCCGCTTCGTGCCGGTGGGCGACGGGGGCCCGGCCGCCGCCGTCCGCGAGGAGGCGCGGCGGCTGCTGGCGGAGGTGGACGGCACGGTCGGCGTCGTCGTGGCGATGAACCGGCGCGCCCAGGCCCGGGAGTGGGTGGCGGAGCTGGGGGAGCGGGTCGTGGCGCTGGGCAGCCTGGAGGCGAAGGGCCTGGAGTACGACGCCACGGTGGTGCTCTCGCCCGCGGAGATCGCGGACGAGTCCCCGGCCGGGCTGCGGGTGCTGTACGTGGCGCTGACCCGGGCGACGCAGCAGCTCACGGTGGTCTCGGGGGCGCGGGACCTGCCGGACGAGGACGGGGTCCCCGACCTGCTGCGGGACTGACGACGGGCGGGGGCCCCGGCCTCCGTTCCGTCGCCGCGAGGTGTCCGATCGGGTGGCCGGAAAAGGTTTAGTGCGTCAACTTGTCGCACGGGAATGACTTCTCGTGGGTCTTTGTTACCGTGGTACTGGCACCGGCTCGATCCAAGCCCCCGGGCCCAACCTTCGTCGCTACGAGCGACCACTTGCCGCGAGGCGAGCATGGCGGGCCGGTGCCACCTCAGCACCGAGAAGACAGACTCGCGTCACCTGATGGTGGCGCGGGTCTGTTCTGGTTTACGCGACTCTCGTCTCTCGTCCACGCGACTCCCGCTCTCGCGGCCGACGGGGGTTTCCGCTCGCGTCCATCCGGCCGTCGGGGGTTCCGTCGAACGGGTGGACTCTCGTATGGTGGAAACTACTTTCCGAAAGACGGCAGTCATTACCGGCTACCGGCCGGTAGGTGCGACGATCGGGAAGCGTGTCCGGAACGAGGGTTCCGGTTGCGCGGCAATGAAGCTGAGGAAAGCGAAGGACACGGCCATGGCAACGGCGCCCAGCGTCTCGTACTCGATGACGGTCAGGCTGGAGGTGCCCGCGAGCGGCACCGCGGTCTCCCAGCTCACCACGGCCGTGGAGTCGTCGGGGGGGTCGGTCACCGGCCTCGACGTGACCGCCTCCGGCCACGAGAAGCTGCGGATCGACGTGACGATCGCCGCCAGCTCCACCTCGCACGCGGACGAGATCGTCGAAGGCCTGCGCGACATCGACGGGGTCGTGCTCGGCAAGGTCTCCGACCGTACGTTCCTGATGCACCTCGGCGGCAAGATCGAGATGGCGTCCAAGCACCCCATCCGCAACCGTGACGACCTCTCGATGATCTACACCCCCGGCGTCGCCCGGGTCTGCATGGCCATCGCGGAGAACCCCGAGGACGCCCGCCGGCTCACCATCAAGCGCAACTCCGTCGCCGTCGTGACGGACGGCTCCGCGGTGCTCGGCCTCGGCAACATCGGCCCCAAGGCCGCGCTGCCCGTCATGGAGGGCAAGGCGGCCCTCTTCAAGCGCTTCGCGGGCATCGACGCCTGGCCGATCTGCCTGGACACCCAGGACACCGATGCCATCGTCGAGATCGTCAAGGCCATCGCCCCCGGCTTCGCGGGCATCAACCTGGAGGACATCTCCGCGCCCCGCTGCTTCGAGATCGAGGCCCGGCTGCGCGAGGCCCTGGACATCCCGGTCTTCCACGACGACCAGCACGGCACCGCGATCGTCGTCCTCGCCGCCCTCACCAACGCGCTGCGCGTGGTGGGCAAGAGCATCGGTGACGTACGCGTCGTCATGTCCGGCGCGGGCGCGGCCGGTACGGCCATCCTGAAGCTGCTCATCGCCGCGGGCGTCAAGCACGCGGTCGTCGCCGACATCCACGGCGTGGTGCACGCCGGACGCGACGACCTGGTCTCCGCCTCCACCGGCTCGCCGCTGCGCTGGATCGCCGACAACACCAACCCCGAGGGCGTCACCGGCACCCTCAAGGAGGCCGTCGTCGGCGCCGACGTCTTCATCGGCGTCTCCGCCCCGAACGTGCTGAACGGCGACGACGTCGCGGCGATGGCGGACGGCGCGATCGTCTTCGCCCTCGCTAACCCCGACCCGGAGGTCGACCCGGCGATCGCCCGCCAGACGGCGGCGGTCGTCGCCACCGGCCGCTCCGACTTCCCCAACCAGATCAACAACGTGCTGGTCTTCCCGGGCGTCTTCCGCGGTCTGCTGGACGCCCAGTCCCGCACCGTCAACACGGACATGATGCTCGCCGCCGCCGGAGCCCTCGCCGACGTGGTCGCCGAGGACGAGGTCAACGCGAACTACATCATCCCCTCGGTCTTCAACGACAAGGTCGCGGGCGCGGTCGCCGGAGCCGTCAGCGCGGCCGCCAAGGCCGCCACGGCCACCGGAACGCCGTCCGCCACGACCGTCTGACCCGCCGCCCGGCTGGCTCGGCCCGCGCCCGGCCCGTACGGCCCCTCCGGCCCGCCCGGCCTGGCGGTCCGGGCGCGTCCATCCGGAGCGGAGTGTTCCGGAGGTCCCGAGGGGCCATGCGCGGGGCGCTCCGGTCCGTACCGCGCACGGCCCTACGGCGCGTCGCGGGTCGCCACGCCCCAAACGCCCCTTTAGGGTGGGCGGGCAGTGGGCCCTGCGGGGCCCGGCATCCGCTGCGGACCGCTCGGGCAAGTCGACGGAGCGTCACCACGAGGACACCGTGGCGCTTTTCATTGACCCCGAAGTGTGCCGGATTGGCTTTCCCGCCGCTGGTGGGGGCAGGATGCGTAATCGGGCGAGAGGGTCTGACATCAGACCCGGGTCCGGGGACTGTCAGAGGGCCCTGGCAGCATCGGCTTCGATCTCACGCCTCACAGGCAAGAAGAACACGGGAGTAACAACATGAACCGCAGTGAGCTGGTGGCCGCCCTGGCCGACCGCGCCGAGGTGACTCGCAAGGACGCCGACGCCGTGCTGGCCGCGCTCGCCGAGACCGTCGGTGAGATCGTCGCCAAGGGCGACGAGAAGGTCACCATCCCCGGCTTCCTGACCTTCGAGCGCACCCACCGTGCCGCTCGCACCGCTCGGAACCCGCAGACCGGCGACCCGATCAACATCCCCGCCGGCTACAGCGTGAAGGTCTCCGCGGGCTCGAAGCTCAAGGAAGCCGCCAAGGGCAAGTAACCCTCAAGGCGCAGACAGGGCGGTCGCTCCCACCGGGAGCGGCCGCCCTCGCGCATGCCAGGAGCACATGCGTCCCGCACAGGCCCGTCGGCAGGCCTCCGGGCCTCCGGGGCGCCGACGCCCCCGCGCGCGGCCCTCAGGGCCTCGTCCACAGCGTTACGGGGCCCGCCCGGCCGCGTGGTCGGCGCCCCGCGGGCCCGCGGAGGGCGGAAAGCCGGAGCCCCGGCCCCCTCGGTGGGGGCCGGGGCTCCGGTGCGCGTCGCGGTGTGCGGCAGCGCGGTGCCTCAGACGAGTGAACCGCCCGGCAGCTCGACCTTCGCGCCGAGCTTCTCCAGCTTCTCCATGAAGTTCTCGTAGCCGCGGTTGATCAGGTCGATGCCGTGCACCCGGGACGTGCCCTGGGCCGCCAGTGCCGCGATCAGGTACGAGAAGCCGCCGCGCAGGTCGGGGATGACCAGATCGGCGCCCTGGAGCTTCGTCGGCCCGGAGACGACCGCCGAGTGCAGGAAGTTGCGCTGGCCGAAGCGGCAGTCCGAGCCGCCCAGGCACTCGCGGTACAGCTGGATGTGCGCACCCATCTGGTTGAGCGCGGAGGTGAAGCCGAGACGCGACTCGTACACCGTCTCGTGGACGATGGAGAGGCCCGCGGCCTGCGTCAGCGCCACCACGAGGGGCTGCTGCCAGTCGGTCTGGAAGCCCGGGTGCACGTCCGTCTCCAGCGCGATGGCGTTGAGCGCGCCGCCCGGGTGCCAGAAGCGGATGCCCTCGTCGTCGATCTCGAAGGCCCCGCCGACCTTGCGGTAGGTGTTGAGGAAGGTCATCATCGAGCGCTGCTGGGCGCCGCGCACATAGATGTTGCCCTCGGTCGCCAGCGCCGCCGACGCCCAGGAGGCCGCCTCCAGACGGTCCGGGATCGCCCGGTGGGTGTACCCGTCGAGCTTGTCGACACCGGTGATCCGGATGGTCCGGTCGGTGTCCATGGAGATGATCGCGCCCATCTTCTGCAGGACGCAGATGAGGTCTTCGATCTCCGGCTCGACGGCCGCGTTGGACAGCTCGGTGACGCCCTCGGCGAGGACGGCGGTGAGCAGCACCTGCTCGGTGGAGCCCACCGAGGGGTAGGGCAGCCGGATCTTGGTGCCGCGCAGCCGCTGCGGGGCCTCCAGGTATTGGCCGTCCGCCCGCTTCTCGATGGTCGCCCCGAACTGGCGCAGCACCTCGAAGTGGAAGTCGATCGGCCGGCCGCCGATGTCGCAGCCGCCCAGGCCCGGGATGAAGGCGTGGCCGAGGCGGTGCAGCAGCGGGCCGCAGAACAGGATCGGGATGCGCGAGGAACCCGCGTGGGCATCGATGTCGGCGACGTTCGCCGACTCGACGTGCGAGGGGTCGAGGATCAGTTCGCCCGGCTCGTCGCCCGGACGGACCGTGACGCCGTGCAGCTGGAGGAGCCCCCGGACCACCCGTACGTCGCGGATGTCGGGAACGTTGCGGAGGCGGCTGGGCCCGCTGCCGAGCAGCGCGGCGACCATGGCCTTCGGCACCAGGTTCTTGGCGCCTCGGACGCGGATCTCGCCCTCCAGCGGGGTGCCGCCGTGGACAAGCAGGACATCGTCTGTGCCGGTCATGTATCTCGCGTTCCGGAGTGGTCGGGCAGGGGGGCCAACGAAAAGAGTAATGGCCTCCTGCCCCCCTTCCGTCAGACGAAGGGGCTGTACGGACGTCATGAATCCGCCGGAGCACCCTCCGCTCACCCGATCTCGCGGAGGGTCACCGCCCGCACGGTCCGCCGCGCCCCCGCCGCCCGGTGCGCTCCCCGTGCCTCCGTGCGCCCTGAGCTGCGCTCGGTCTCCTGATACGGCCATCCCGTCCACTCGCCTCCCGCGAAGGGCCGAGATGCGGGATCATTTCTGCCATGACGGAGGTGTCCTCGCTCACAGGGCGACTGCTCGTGGCCACACCCTCCCTCGCGGACCCGAATTTCGACCGCGCGGTGGTGCTGCTCCTCGACCACGACGAGGAGGGCTCCCTCGGCGTGGTCCTCAACCGCCCTACCCCGGTCGGCGTCGTCGACATCCTCACCTCCTGGGCCGCGCTGACCGGTGAGCCGGACGTCGTCTTCCAGGGCGGCCCGGTCTCCCTGGACTCGGCGCTCGGCGTGGCGGTGATCCCGGGCGGCGAGGGCCCGCTCGGCTGGCGCCGGGTGCACGGGGCGATCGGGCTGGTCGACCTGGAGGCCCCGCCGGAGCTGCTCGGCCCCGCCCTGGGCTCACTGCGGATCTTCGCCGGGTACGCGGGCTGGGGGCCGGGCCAGCTGGAGGGCGAGCTGAACGAGGGCGCGTGGTACGTGGTCGAGTCGGAGCCGGGCGACGTGTCCTCGCCGCACCCCGAGCGGCTGTGGCGTGCGGTGCTCCGCCGCCAGCGCAGCGAGCTGGCCATGATCGCCACGTATCCGGACGATCCCTCGCTCAACTGAGGCGACCGGCCGGGACGGTCTCCCGCTCGATGGCCGCGACCGGCATGACCGGCCGAGTTGATCTCCCGCCCAACCGGCGGGTGGTCGTCCGTTTCGTCCGGGGTGACCCTTCCCTCAACCGAAGGCCGTCTCTTTCAGTACCCTTGGCGGTTATGAGCACTCTTGAGCCCGATCGCGGGGCAGGTACGGGGACCCTCGTCGAGCCGACGCCGCAGGTGTCGAGGGGCGACGGCGACCACGAGCGCTACGCCCACTACGTCCAGAAGGACAAGATCATGGCGAGCGCCCTGGAGGGCACTCCCGTGGTGGCGCTGTGCGGGAAGGTCTGGGTGCCGGGGCGCGACCCGAAGAAGTACCCGGTCTGTCCCATGTGCAAGGAGATCTACGAGTCCATGGGCGCCGGTGGCGACAAGGACAAGGGCAAGGGCGGCGGCCAGGACAAGAAGTAGGCCCCTCCCGTCCCTGTGAGGCCCCCGGGGCGCGCGACACCGCGCGCCCCGGGGGCCTTATCGCTGCCCGCCGGCCCCGGGTCCGCCCGGCCGGGCACCCCCGGCCCCGCCGCCCGGTCACTCCCCGTGGCCGGGCCGTCGCGTTGCACGGGCTGCGTCCGCTGGTCACAGAGTGGTGGAGACCACTTGTCCACGTACGGGCTCGGATCTACTCTCCTGCCAGTTGTGCAGAACGAAACGCACGTTGCACATGGTGCAACGCATGACCGGTAGGGGTTCCGGATGAAGCTTTCTGCCCGAATGGCCGCCCCAGTAGCGGCACTTGTGCTGGCCGGCCTCACCGCCACCGCCTGCGCGCCGCAGACCTCCGACACCAGTGCCAAGGGTGACGACAAGACGGGCACCCTCCGTGTCTGGCTCTTCCAGGAGGTCGGCAACAAGCCCAAGGAGAAGGTCGTCGACGCGGCCGTCGCCGCCTTCGAGAAGGCCCACGAGGGCGCGAAGGTCGAGATCGAGTACATACCCGTCGACACCCGCGCCCAGCGCATCAAGGCGGCGTTCAACGACCCCGAGAGCGCCCCGGACCTCATCGAGTACGGCAACACCGACACCGCCGGGTACGTCAAGGACGGCGGACTCGCGGACGTCAGCGAGGAGTTCGGTGCCTGGGACGAGGCCCGGGACACCGACCCGATCGCCAAACAGTCCGTCACCGTCGACGGCAAGGTCTACGGCGCTCCCTTCTTCGTCGGCGTCCGGGCCCTCTACTACCGCACCGACGTCTTCAAGGACCTCGGCGTCCAGGCCCCCAAGTCCCAGGCCGAACTGATCTCCACCGCCAAGAAGATCCGCAAGGAGAAGCCCGAGCTCTACGGCCTCGCGGTCGGCGGCGCCTACACCTACGGAGCGATGCCCTTCATCTGGGCCAACGGCGGCGAACTCGCGGGGGAGACCGACGGGAAGTTCACCTCCGGCATCAACAGCGACAAGGCCCGCAAGGGCATCGAGGCCTACACCTCCCTCTTCGGCGACGACAACTGCCCGGCCGCCAAGTGCGCCTCCATGGGCGGCAACGCCACCGTGACCGCCTTCGCCTCCGGCAAGGCCGCCATGGCCATCGGCGGCGACTTCAGCCACGCGGCCGTCGAGGCGGGCTCGGTCACGGGCAAGTACGCCGTGGTGCCCCTGCCCGGCGTCGCCGAGAACTCCATCGCCCCGGCCTTCGCGGGCGGGAACAACATCGGCGTACTCAAGAGCAGCTCGCACCGCAGCCTCGCCGTCGACCTGATGAAGTCCCTGGCCGGGAAGAAGACCCAGGCCGAGATGTTCGACGCGATGGGCTTCCTGCCCACCTACACCGACGTCCTGGACAACGCCGCGAAGAAGCAGCCCTTCGTCGCCCCGTTCGTCCAGTCCCTGGGCGCGGGCGCCAAGTTCGTCCCCGCCTCGCCCGCGTGGGCCCAGATCGACGCCTCGCTGATCCTGCCGACGATGTTCCAGGAGATCGTCTCCGGCCGTAAGGACGTGGCGAAGGCCTCGGACGAGGCGGCGAAGAAGATGGACACGGCCTTCGCCGACGCGGGCTGACGATGACCACCCCCACCACCCCGATCGAGGTTGCGCCCGCGAAGGCGTCCCCGGCGGGCGGCGGCCCCACGGCCGCCCGCCCGCCCCGCCGCGGCCGGTCCGCCGCGCCCCGGGGCCGGGCCGGCTGGACCCCCTGGCTCTATCTGCTGCCCGCGCTCGTCCTGCTCGCCGGACTGCTGGTCTACCCGATCTACCAGCTCGGCCTGATCTCGTTCCTGGAGTACACCCAGGCCCAGGTCAGCGGCGGCGAACCCACCACCTTCCAGGGCTTCGGCAACTACGCGACCCTCTTCAACGACAGCCAGTTCTGGCAGGTCCTGCTGGCCACCGTGGTCTTCGCCGCGGCCTGCGTCGTCTCCACCCTGGTCGTCGGCTGCGCGCTGGCCGTGCTGCTCACCCGCATCCGCGCGCTGCCCCGGCTCGCGCTGATGATGGCCGCGCTCGGCGCCTGGGCCACCCCCGCCATCACCGGCTCCACGGTCTGGGTCTTCCTCTTCGACCCCGACTTCGGACCGGTCAACAAGGTGCTGGGGCTCGGCGACTTCTCCTGGACGTACGGCCGCTACAGCGCCTTCGCGCTCGTCCTGCTCGAAGTCCTCTGGTGCTCGTTCCCGTTCGTGATGGTCACCGTGTACGCGGGCATCCGGGCCATTCCCACCGAGGTGCTGGAGGCCGCCGCGCTGGACGGCGCGTCGCAGTGGCGGATCTGGCGCACCGTCATGGCGCCGATGCTCAAGCCCATCCTGATCGTCGTCACCATCCAGTCCATCATCTGGGACTTCAAGGTGTTCACCCAGATCTACGTCATGACCAACGGCGGCGGCATCGCCGGACAGAACCTGGTGCTCAACGTGTACGCGTACCAGAAGGCGTTCGCCTCCTCGCAGTACAGCCTGGGATCGGCGATCGGCGTCGTGATGCTGGTGATCCTGCTGGCCGTCACGCTGGTCTATCTGCGCCTGGTGCGGCGCCAGGGGGAGGAACTGTGAGCGCGACGACGACCGGCGGGCCCGTGCGCGAAGCCGCCACGCACGACCGTCCCGTACGCGGCGGCGGCCGGCGCGGGCTGCCGCGGATCAAACGGCCCGGCAGGCTGGCCGCCGAGGCGGCGGCCCTGCTGATCGCGGTGGCGGTCGCCTTCCCCCTCTACTGGATGGTCCTCTCGGCCTTCAAACCGGCCGGGGAGGTCCAGTCGACCAGCCCCCGCCCCTGGACGCTCGCCCCCTCGCTCGACTCCTTCCGGCGGGTCTTCGAGCAGCAGGACTTCGGCCGCTACTTCCTCAACAGCCTGCTGGTGGCGGGCACGGTCGTGATCCTCTCGGCGCTGGTCGCCTTCCTCGCCGCCACCGCCGTGACCCGCTTCCGCTTCAGGTTCCGCACCACGCTGCTGATCATGTTCCTGGTCGCGCAGATGGTGCCGGTGGAGGCGCTCACCATCCCGCTGTTCTTCCTGATGCGGGACTTCGGGCAGCTGAACACGCTCGGATCGCTGATCCTGCCGCACCTCGCCTTCTCCCTGCCGTTCGCCATCTGGATGCTGCGCGGCTTCGTCAAGGCGGTGCCCGAGGCCCTGGAGGAGGCCGCCTACATCGACGGGGCCAGCCGGACCCGTTTCCTGTGGCAGATCCTCTTCCCGCTGGTCTTCCCGGGGCTCGTGGCGACCAGCGTCTTCTCCTTCATCACCACCTGGAACGACTTCCTGTTCGCGAAGTCGTTCATCATCAGCGACACCTCCCAGTCGACGCTGCCCATGGCGCTGCTGGTCTTCTTCAAGCCGGACGAGAACGACTGGGGCGGGATCATGGCCGGTTCCACGGTGATGACCATCCCCGTGCTCGTCTTCTTCGTACTCGTACAGCGACGCCTCGTCTCGGGACTGGGCGGAGCGGTAAAGGACTGACGCCATGACATCCGAGGACACGACAGCGGGGGCAGCCGGGACCGGCGGAACGGCTGGGACGACCGGGGCGGCCGAGGTGACCGGTACGGCCGGTACGGGCGGAGCCCTGGCCTCCGGTGGCCCGGCTTCCGGTGATCCGGCCTCCGGTGGCCCGGCTTCCGGTGCCGGGGGCGCCGTGGACAGTGCGGCGCTCGGCCTGATCCCGGCCCCGCGCAGCCTGACCCGGGCGCCCCACGGCCCGTACGCGCTCGACGGGACGACCGTCATCACCGCCGCACCGGGCACCGAGGGCGTCGCCCGCTGGCTGCGCACCACGGTCGGCGCGGCCACCGGGCTGCCCCTCGCCCCGGGACCCGGCTCCGGCGACGCGGGCATCGTGCTCGCGCTCGACGAGGCGCTCGCGCCCGAGGCGTACCGCGTCGCCGTGACCCCCGGGGCCGTACGCCTCACGGGGGGCGGCGCGGCGGGGCTCCTGCACGGCGCGCAGACTTTCCGTCAGCTCCTCGGCCCGGACGCCTTCCGGCGCGCGCCCCTCGCCCCGGGGCGCACCTGGGACGTCCCGGCGGTCGTCGTCGAGGACGAGCCGCGGTTCGGCTGGCGGGGCCTGATGCTCGACGTGGCACGGCACTTCATGACCAAGGAAGACGTCCTGCGCTACCTCGACCTGATGGTCGCCCACAAGCTGAACGTCTTCCACTTCCACCTCACCGACGACCAGGGCTGGCGCATCGAGATCAAGCGCTACCCGCGGCTCACCGGGACCGGAGCCTGGCGCGCGCGCTCCAAGCACGGCCACCGCTTCTCCGACCTCTGGGACAAGACCCCGCACGGCGGTTACTACACGCAGGACGACATCCGCGAGATCGTCGCCTACGCCGCGGAGCGGCACATCCGGGTCGTCCCCGAGATCGACGTCCCCGGGCACTCGCAGGCCGCCATCAGCGCCTACCCGGAACTGGGCAACACCGACGTCATCGACACCACCACCCTCTCCGTCTGGGACACCTGGGGCATCAACCCGAACGTACTCGCCCCCACTGACAACACCCTGCGCTTCTTCGAAGGCGTCCTCGAAGAGGTCCTGGAGCTGTTCCCCGCCGAGACCTCGCCGTTCGTCCACATCGGCGGCGACGAGTGCCCCAAGGACCAGTGGCAGCAGTCCCTCACCGCCAAGAACCAGATCGTCGACCTCGGCCTGCGGGACGAGGACGAACTCCAGTCCTGGTTCATCCGGCACTTCGACACCTGGCTCACCGAACGCGGCCGCCGTCTCATCGGCTGGGACGAGATCCTCGAAGGCGGCCTGCCGCCCAACGCGGCCGTCTCCTCCTGGCGGGGCTACGGCGGCGGCATCGCGGCCGCGGAGGCCGGGCACGACGTGGTCATGTGCCCCGAGCAGCAGGTGTACCTGGACCACCGTCAGGACGGCGGCCCGGACGAGCCGATGCCCATCGGCTTCATCCGCACCCTGGAGGACGTCTACCGCTTCGAGCCGGTCCCGCCCGGTCTCTCCGAGGCGGCGACCCGTCACATCCTGGGCACCCAGGCCAACGTCTGGACGGAGGTCATGCAGAGCAGGGCCCGCGTCGACTACCAGGTCTTCCCCCGCCTCGCGGCCTTCGCCGAGGTCGCCTGGTCCGCCCTGCCCGCCCCGGCCGACCGGGACTTCGCCGCCTTCGACGCCCGGATGAGCGCCCACTACTCCCGCCTCGACGCCCTCGGCGTCGACTACCGCCCGCCCGGCGGCCCGCTGCCCTGGCAGCAGCGCCCCGGCGTCCTCGGCCGCCCGCTGGAAGGGCCGCCGCCGGTGGTCTGAACCGGGCACCCGCCCCCGTCGGCCGCCGCCTCCCCCCGACGGGAGGCGGCGGCCGACGTCGTGTGCCGGGCCGGGAAGCAACCCGGACGCCGAACCGTATAAGTCGTACAAGACTGTCCGAGAACGGCAATTCACCCTCGGCGTCGAAGAGGTGCGAAACCGGATCATCCCCCAGGTCAGGGACGGAACCGCCCTTCGTGGACCCTCGCGGCGGTCCGGTCGGAAGATGTGCCAGAGTTGCCACGTCCGGGCTGTGAACACGTACCGTACGGCGCAACAGGCGGGACAGCAGGGAGACCGGGAAGGGGCAGCTGGGTTGACCACGCACGCACCGCAGGCGACGCAGTCGGTGACGCTGCCGGCCTCGCTCGACGAGGCCGTGGCGGCACTGGGCGCCATGCCCGCGGCCGTACCGGTCGCGGGGGGCACCGACCTGATGGCGGCCGTCAACAAAGGCCTCCTGCGCCCCTCTGCCCTGGTCGGCCTCGGCCGGATCAGCGAGCTGCGCGGCTGGCACTACCAGGACGGCCACGCGCTGCTCGGCGCCGGTCTCACCCACGCCCGTATGGGCCGCCCCGACTTCGCCGCCCTCATCCCCGCCCTCGCCGCCTCCGCCCGCGCGGCGGGCCCGCCCCAGATCCGTAACGCCGGGACGCTCGGCGGCAACATCGCCACCTCCGCGCCGACCGGCGACGCCCTGCCGGTGCTGGCCGCGCTGGAGGCCGAGCTGGTCATCGCGGGTCCCGGCGGCGCTCGCCGTGAGCTCCCGGTGTCCCATCTGCTCGCGGGCCGCGAGATGCTCGGCCCCGCCGAGCTGATCGGCTTCGTCCGGGTCCCCCTGCTGCACGCCCCGCAGGTCTTCCTCAAGGCCACCGGCCGGACCGGCCCCGGCCGCGCCACCGCCTCGGTCGCCATCGTGCTGGACCCGGCCCGCCGCGGCGTGCGCTGCGCGGTCGGCGCGATCGCCCCGATGCCGCTGCGCCCGCTGGAGGCCGAGCGCTGGATCGCCTCGCTGATCGACTGGGGCGGCGAACGGGGCCTGACCCCCGACGCGCTGGCCGCCTTCGGGGAGTACGTCGCGGCCGCCTGCATCCCCGACCACGCACCACCGGCCGACGGGTCGGACGCCCCGCCGCTGTCCCCGGCCGTCCTGCACCTGCGGCGCACCGTCGCCGCGCTCGCCCGACGCGCACTGGGGAGGGCACTGTCGTGAGCAATGAGGAACACCCCGGCCGGCACGGGGAGCAGGGGTACGCCGAGGGCCCGGACCCCCGCTACGAAGGCTGGGAGCCCACCCCGCGCGGCGACGGCTTCGACGCCGACGCCACCGCGGCCGACGCCACGGCGTTCGTCCAGCTCCCGCCGGAGGACCTGGCGGACATCCCCCTGGCCGCCCCCGGTCACGGCTACGTCCCACCGATGATCGTGCCGCTGACCCCGATGGCCGGTCTCGATCCGGCGGTGACGGGCAGCTGGGTGCTCCAGACGCAGACCCAGCAGGCGCAGCAGGCGCAGGCCGAGCAGCACGTCCGGGAGGCCGCCGCCCAGGACCCCGGTGCCGCCCAGGAGTCCGGCGCGGTGCGCTGGCCCGACCCGAACCTCCCGGACGGCTACGCGGGCCCCTACGCCGACACGTCGCACGCCACGGCCCAGTGGAACTTCGCCGAGGTCGTCGCGGAGGACCGGCCGACAGCGCCTGAGGCGGACGACCCGGGCGCGCCGGACCACTCCACCTCCGCCAGCCCTGCGGGCCACACCGGTCATACCGGACAGTGGACGATCCCGGTCGCGACCGGCGAGCTTCCGGACGAGTCGGGTGAGTTCCCGGCCTCCGCGCCCACCCCCCGGTGGTACACGGACACCCCGCCGCCGGCGACGCTGCCGGGCGGCGCCCGCGCCCCCTGGGCCACACCGCAGCCGGACCCCGATCCCGTGCGGCCCGAAGCGGCGGTGGACACGGGCGAGGCCCCGCACGCGGAGGCAGACCCGGAGCCGCCCCGGGACGCACGGCCCGAGGCAGCCGAGGAGGCCACCACGGCGGACACGGCGGAGCCCGCCGACGAGGCCGCACAACAGTCGTCGGCGGAGGCCACGGAGGCCGCAGAGGCCATGGAGGCTCCGCAGGAGACCGCCCCCGAGGCGGCGGACGCGCCCCCGGAGCCGATGGCTCCGCGAGCGGCCACGGCAGAAGCGACGACCCCGGACGTGCCCTCCGGCACGGACCCCGAAACGCCCCAGGACGCGGCGGCCGAGGAAGCGGCGGCCGAGGAGGCCGCGGGCCCGGACGCGACAGCCCCCGCAGCCGCCCCGGAATCGGCAGCCCCTGAAACCGACGAGGAACCAGCTCCGGATGTCTCCCCGGAAGTTGCGCAGCCCCCCGCTCCCGCCCCCGCCGACGCGCCCAGCGAACACCCCGCCGCCTCGTACGTCCTCCATGTGAACGGAGTGGACCGCCCGGTCAGCGACGCCTGGATCGGGGAGTCGCTGCTCTACGTGCTCCGCGAGCGCCTCGGCCTCGCCGGGGCCAAGGACGGCTGCTCGCAGGGCGAGTGCGGGGCCTGCAACGTCCAGGTCGACGGCCGCCTGGTCGCCTCCTGCCTGGTCCCCGCCGCCACCACGGCGGGCAGCGAGGTGCGGACGGTCGAGGGGCTCGCCGTCGACGGCGAGCCGTCCGACGTCCAGCGCGCC
This sequence comes from Streptomyces sp. NPDC101181, assembly GCF_044767975.1. Classification (NCBI taxonomy): domain Bacteria; kingdom Bacillati; phylum Actinomycetota; class Actinomycetes; order Kitasatosporales; family Streptomycetaceae; genus Streptomyces; species Streptomyces sp. NPDC101181. The sequence continues at coordinate 97,063 of NZ_JBIWOX010000003.1, forward strand.
CTGTCCGCCTGCGGAGCCGTCCAGTGCGGGTTCTGCATCCCCGGCATGGCCATGACCGTCCACGACCTGCTGGAGGGCAACCACGCCCCCACCGAGCTGGAGACCCGCGCGGCCCTCTGCGGCAACCTGTGCCGCTGCTCCGGCTACCGGGGCGTGCTCGACGCCGTCGCGGACGTCGTGGCGGGCCGCGAGGCGAGCGCGGCAGCGGCGGCCCCGGCCCCGGAGGAGGCGCGCATCCCGCACCAGGCCGAGCCCGGTGAGGGCGGCGTACAGCAGCCGTACCCCCACGAGGGGGACACGCCGTGAGACACGCGCCCCGACCCGGCACGCACCGGCCGAACCCCGCGAACCCAGGCACCGCTCCCCGCCGCCGGACCGGCGGGACGAACGACAAGGAGGCGGCGTGAGCGGCGACGCGGCCAACGCGACCAGCACCAGCCTGCCCAGGACCGACGCGAGCGGCGGCGGACCCGGCGGCGAACCGGACCAGGAGCAGCCGCAGATGGGCCTCGGGGCCTCGCTCCCCGCCGCCGACACCCGGGCCAAGAGCGAAGGCACCTTCCCGTACGCCGCCGACCTCTGGGCCGAGGGCCTGCTGTGGGCCTCCGTCCTGCGCTCCCCGCACCCGCACGCCCGCATCACGTCCATCGACACCTCGGCCGCCCTCGCCATGCCGGGGGTGCGCGCCGTCGTCACCCACGAGGACGTCCCCGGCGACAGCAACTACGGCCGCCACGTCGTGGACCGCCCGGTGTTCGCCTCCGGCCTGGTGCGCCACCACGGCGAGCCGATCGCCGCCGTCGCCGCCGACCACCCGGACACCGCACGGCTGGCCGCCGCCGCGATCGCCGTCCGGTACGAGGTGCTGGAGCCGGTCACCGACCCGGAGAAGGCGTTCACCGCCGAGCCCCTGCACCCCGACGGCAACCTGATCCGCCACATCCCCCTGCGCTACGGCGACGCCGAGGCGACGGGCGAGGTCGTGGTCGAGGGCCTGTACCGCATCGGCCGCCAGGACCCGGCCCCCATCGGCGCGGAGGCCTCCCTCGCCGTGCCCCGCCCCGACGGCGGCGTCGAGATCTACACCGCCTCCACGGACCCGCACGCCGACCGCGACCTGGCCGCCGCCTGCTTCGGCCTGGAGCCGGACCGGGTCAAGATCGTCGTCACCGGCGTCCCCGGCGCGACCGGCGACCGGGAGGACCCCGGGTTCCAGATCCCGCTGGGCCTGCTCGCCCTGCGCACCGGCTGCCCGGTGAAGCTGGCCGCCACCCGCGAGGAGTCCTTCCTCGGCCACACCCACCGCCACCCCACGCTCCTGCGCTACCGCCACCACGCGGACGCGGAGGGCCGCCTGGTCAAGGTGGAGGCCCAGATCCTGCTGGACGCCGGCGCGTACGCCGACTCCTCCTCGGAGTCCCTGGCCGCCGCCGTCGCCTTCGCCTGCGGCCCCTACGTCGTCCCGCACGCCTTCATCGAGGGCTGGGCCGTCCGTACGAACAACCCGCCCTCCGGCCACGTACGCGGCGAGGGCGCCATGCAGGTCTGCGCGGCGTACGAGGGCCAGATGGACAAGCTGGCCGCGAAGCTGGGCGTCGATCCGGCCGAACTCCGCCTCCGCAACGCCCTGTCCACCGGCGACATCCTGCCCACGGGCCAGACGGTGACCTGCCCGGCCCCGGTGGCCGAACTGATCCGCGCGGTCCGCGACCAGCCTCTCCCGGCCCTCCCCAAGGACACCCCCGAGGAGGACTGGCTGCTGCCGGGCGGCCCCGAGGGCGCGGGCGAACCGGGGGCGGTACGCCGGGGCGTGGGGTACGGGGTGGGCATGGTCCACATGCTCGGCGCGGAGGGCACCGACGAGGTCTCCACGGCCACGGTCCGGGTGCACGACGGCGTGGCCACGGTGATCTGCGCCGCGGTCGAGACCGGCCAGGGCTTCACCACCCTCGCCCGCCAGATCGTCCAGGAGACTCTGGGCGTCGAAGAGGTCCACGTGGCGGCGGTCGACACGGACCAGCCCCCCGCGGGCCCGGCGACCCACGGGCGCCACACCTGGGTCTCCGGCGGAGCGGTGGAGCGCGCGGCGAAGATGGTCCGCACCCAGCTCCTCCAGCCGCTGGCCCACAAGTTCGGCATGTCCACCGAACTGCTCCAGATCGCCGACGGCAAGATCACCTCGTACGACGGCGTCCTCTCCACCACCGTCACCGAAGCGATGGACGGCAAGGAGCTCTGGGCCACCGCCCAGTGCCGCCCCCACCCAACCGAGCCCCTGGACGAGTCCGGCCAGGGCGACGCCTTCGTCGGCCTCGCGTTCTGCGCGGTACGGGCGGTCGTCGACGTCGACATCGAGCTGGGCTCCGTCCGCGTGGTGGAGATGGCGGTGGCCCAGGACGTGGGCCGCGTCCTGAACCCGGCCCAGCTGGCGATCCGCATCGAGGCGGGCATCACCCAGGGCATCGGCGCCGCCCTCACCGAGAACCTCCGCACCGCGAAGGGCCTCATCCGCCACCCCGACCTGACCGGCTACGCGCTCCCGACCGCCCTGGACGCCCCCCGCATCCGTATCGTCAAACTGGTCGAGGAACGCGACGTGGTGGCCCCCTTCGGCGCCAAACCGGCCTCCGCCGTCCCGGTCGTCACGTCCCCGGCGGCCGTGGCCTCCGCCGTCCGCTCCGCGACGGGCCGCCCCGTGAACCGGCTCCCCATCAGACCCCAGGCGGCGGTGGCGACCCCCAAGTCCTGACTGGCTGATAACCGCCCCTGGCGCGGTGTGACGCGCCTTGCACCTGCAATCGGAGGGTGCGAGCTGTCACTGACGCTGACTACAGTGATCCTCGAAGCTGTACCAGCAGGGCAACGGGGGAGGACGCAGTGGCCACGGGAGAGGACTCCGACGAGTCCGGCCTCATCGGGGGATTCATCGGAGGCGCCGTCGCCGCGGCGCAGAGCGCGGTCAGCGAGCTGTACACCGAGCTGGAGTCCTTCACCACGTTCCGCGACCGCATCGACGAGATCCTGGTCGATCTGAAGGCATCGCCGGCGGACGCGAAGAAACTCGGCGAACTCTCCATCGGTACCACCCAGTTCGGCGACGCCGCCTGGGCGGAGGCAGCGGGCCTTTTCACCTCTTACGAAAAGGTCGTCGGCGAACTGGAAACCCTGTCGAAGCTGCTCTCGGACTCCATCGAGGGCATGAGCATCGCGGTCCTGGCATCGCACAAGGGCTACGAGAACATCGACGAGGACATCCGCGCCCGTATGCGCTCCATCAGGACCGGGGCGGAGAAGCACTACCCCGGCGAGTACGACCCGTCCCGGGGCGGAGCCGACCGGCCCGGCGACGGCGACCCGGTACCGCCCACGCCGAAGCCCTCGCCGACCGACGACACCGGGGGCGCCTGATGCCGACCGGGACGACGCGGCGATCACCGGTACGAACGGGGGAGTGAAATGGGTTCGACATCCTTTGACGGCATGTCGCACAAGCAGATGATGGCCTGGCTGGATCAGGCCGACAGCACGGCCGTCCAGGGCGTGGCCGACCGCCTGTCGAGCGCGGCCAAGGAGATCTCCAAGATCGGCGAGGAACTGAAGGTCCGCCCGCAGATCGTGAAGTGGAAGGGCGAGGGAGCCGACTCCTTCCGCACCTGGAGCGCGGACCTGGCCAACGCCACGTTGCGCCTCGGGTTGTTCAGCCAGGGAGCGTCGAAGCGCCTCGGCGACGCCGCGGTGGCGATCGCCCAGGCCAAGTCCGCGACCCCCCGCCCCGAGGGCGACCCCGAAGCCAGCCTCAAGGCCGCCCGGGAGGCCCGCAATGACCCGGACTCCGCAGACCTGATCCGGAAGCTGAACGGAGAGCGGGAGGCCGCGGCGGCGGAGATGCGGAAGCTGTCGCAGACGTACGACCAGTCGGTGGCGGAGCTGAACAAGCTGGAACGGCCGGAGTTTCCGCCGTTGCCCGGAGGCATCGCGCCGCCTCCCGAGATGAGCAGGAACGACAGCGGTTACCGCGACGCCGGGGGAGTGACCGAAGGCGTCCCCTCCGGCCGCACCGCGTTCGCGTCGAGCGATACGGACCACGTGGAACGGCCATCCGCGCACGCGGTCTCGGCTGCTGTGAACACGCCGCCGTCGGCCGCCCCCGTCGCGCGTCCTGTCGACATGGAGATCGACAGCGTCGCCGTTCTCCCGGACACCTCCGTGACGCCGCCTGCGCATCCCGCCCCCAGCCCTTCCCCGTCCGGAAGGTCGGAGGGGCTCCAGTCCGCTGTGGGGGGCGGGCTCCCGCCGGTCGGAGCAGGCAGGCCCGGGGCACAGGCGCCCACCATGGGGGCAGGCAGAAACACCGGTGCACCGCGTCCAGGTCTGCCGGTGGCGGGAGCGGCCGGGCACCCGGGCGGATCCCCGGCAGCCGGTCGGCCAACAGGCCCTGGCGGTGTGTTCGGCGGCAAGCCCGTTCCGCCGACCGCCGGTCGTCAGACAGTCGGCCTGCCGCGGGGAACGGTGATCGGAGGCGAGGGCGCTTACTCCGGTCGCGCACCCCTGACGCACGGCCCAGGTGTGGGAGCCGGCGGAGCCCAGAGCGGCGCTGTTGCCGGTCGGCGACTGGCGGGCGAGAGCGGAGGCGTGGTGGGCGGGCGCCCCCAGCAGGCTGGTCGAGCTGTGGGCGCACACCCGTTTACGCCCGGTGGTGCCGGACTCGTCCGGAGTGGGCCCGAGGGCGGCCGAAGCGCCGCGCCGGTGGGGCATGGGCCGGGCGCCACTCCCAAGGACCGTCAATCGCGTCGCAGTGATGGCACGAGGCCGGACTACCTCACGGAGGACGAGGAGACCTGGCAGCAGGGAAGCCGACGGATCGTTCCCCCGGTCATCGACTGATCAGTTCGCAACAGCAGAGGAAGCAGATGGGTGTGAGCAGCGGAAGCAGAGCGAGCATAGCTAGTCGGACGGTTGTGCAAGTCTTTGCGCTCGCTCTCCTCCTACTCGGCATTTCGACCGCGCCTGCCTTTGCGGACTCCGCTCGTTCAGAGCAGTGGCACCTCGACGTGATGAAAGCGGAGTCGATGTGGCAGACGAGCACTGGTGCGGGCGTAACGGTCGCGGTAATCGACTCAGGGGTGGACCCTTCTCATCCGGACCTGGCAGGCAGGGTGCTTCGAGGGCTGAACCTGGAGGCTGACGCCGAGGGAAATGAGCATACTGATTACAACGGCCATGGCACCGGGATGGCCGGGATCATCGCGGGCACCGGAAAAGCCAGAGGCGGTAATGGTGCTTACGGCCTCGCTCCCGGCGCGAAGATTCTGCCGATTCGTGTGTCGGACTCAGGGAGTGCCGCGAATCAAGCAGCAGCAGAAAGTAAATTCCACAGAGAGGCCCCTGCCGCCATTCGGTATGCGGTCGAACACGGTGCCAAGATCATCAATATTTCCCTCGGGGTTTCTACGGGATCGCAGGGGCTGAATGACGCAGTAAAGTACGCGCTCGGCAAAGGTGCGCTGATCTTTGCTTCCGCGGGGAACGGTGCGGAAGGAGCCAATCGCATCGAATATCCGGGCGGAGCCCCTGGTGTCGTCGGCGTGGGGGCTGTCGACGAAAACCTCAGGCGGACAGCGGAGTCGCAGTACGGACCGCAGGTGGATCTGGCGGCTCCAGGGGACAAGATCCTTCATGCGTGTGGAGGAGGCACCGGACTGTGCGAATCACACGGCACCAGCGACGCGACAGCCCTCGCCTCCGCCTCGGCGGCCCTCATCTGGTCCAAGTATCCGGACTGGACGAACAACCAGGTTCTGCGGGTCATGCTGAACACCGCAGGTGGTCCCGTCAGTGGCAAGAAGCGGTCCGACGGGATCGGTTACGGCATCGTCCGTCCTCGGATCGCGCTCAAGACCCCGGGCGACCCCGGACCCGCCGACGTGTATCCGCTTCCCGACCTGGCCGCGGCCGCGCCCGCACCCGCATCCGAGTCGCCCTCGCCGGAGCCGTCCCCGGCCGGGGGCGGTCGGAGTGAGGAGTCGGCCGGTTCGGCCGCGGACGGGGCGAGTGGCACGGCTCTCTGGGCCGGTCTCGGGATCGGCGGCGCCGTCATCGTCGGCGGGGCGGTTGCCGTGGTGGCGGTGCGTTCCCGTCGGCGTGAGGCTGCCGCCTCCGCATCGGGTGCGCCGACGCACCATCAGTCCGGCGTGTGAGCCCACGGGGCCGACGCAGACTCCGTCCGCGCTCACGATCGTGCCTGTACGCGCAAGTGGCCGCCCCGAACACGGGGCGGCCACTCACGTATCGCTTCGGAGACCGTGACCGGATTCGAACCGGTGTAACTCGAGTTGCAGTCGAGCCCCTGAGCCTCTCGGGCACACGGTCGGGGGTGGGGCGAGGATGGTGATCCGTCCCCGTCTGTTCCTGGCGTCCTGCTTGTCCTCGACCTTACGGGCGGCTTTCCGGCCCGCTCAAGGGATCCGGGCCCACCGCAACGCGACTGCCATACGCCGTTCACAACGGCACAGACCCCGGCCGCCCAGCCCCCGTCCTCGCTCCCGCCGAGGCCCGGACCTACGACCAAAGGCTCAGGCCAGGTCCGTACATCGACAGGGATCACACATGCTCTTGCCCCTTACCCTGGGGTGATGACCGCCCCCGTACCGCGTGACGGCAACGATGCCGTGCGCCTCGCGCCGACCGACGATCCGCCATCCGAGCCGCCCGCGGTCCACCCCACCCCGGCGGGCGACGGGGGCGGAGACGGGGGCAGCGAGGGGGTCCTCGGGCGGACCTACCGGGCGCTCAGCATCGGCATCGTGTCCGTGGTGTTCCTCATCGCGTTCGAGGCCACGGCGGTCGGCACGGCCATGCCGGTCGCCGCGCGGGAGCTGAACGGCATCCCGCTCTACGCCTTCGCCTTCTCCGCGTACTTCACCACCAGTCTCTTCGCCATGGTCCTGTCCGGGCAGTGGGCCGACCGGCGCGGGCCGTTGCAGCCGCTGGCAGCCGGGATCAGCGCGTTCGGCGCGGGGCTGCTGCTCTCCGGGGCGGCGAGCACCATGTGGGTCTTCATCGTCGGCCGGGCGGTCCAGGGGCTCGGCGGCGGGCTGGTGATCGTGGCGCTGTACGTGGTCATCGGGCGGGCCTATCCCGAGCGCGTCCGGCCCGCCATCCTCGCCGCCTTCGCCGCGAGCTGGGTGATCCCCTCCGTCGTCGGACCGCTCGCCTCGGGGACGGTGACCGAGCGGCTCGGCTGGCGGTGGGTGTTCGTGGGCATCCCCGTGCTCGTGGTGGTGCCGCTGGCCCTGGCCCTCCCGGCGATCCGGCGGATGGCCTCCGGGCCCGCGGACCCGGCCGCGGCCACCGCCCCGTACGACCGCCGCCGCATCCGGCTGGCCCTCGGGATCTCGGCGGGGGCCGGGCTGCTCCAGTACGCGGGCCAGGAGCTGAACTGGCTCGCCCTGCTGCCCGCCGCGCTCGGTGTCGCCCTGCTGGTGCCGGCCGTCCGCGGACTGCTGCCCGCCGGGACCGTACGGGCCGGGCACGGGCTGCCCGCCGTGGTGCTGCTGCGCGGGATCGCCGCCGGGTCGTTCATCGCGGCCGAGTCCTTCGTACCGCTGATGCTGGTCACCCAGCGCGGCCTGTCCCCGACGATGGCCGGGCTGTCGCTGGCCGTCGGCGGGGCGACCTGGGCGCTCGGTTCGTACCTGCAGTCCCGGCCGCGCATGGAACCGTACCGGGAGCGGCTCATGGTCGGCGGCATGGTGCTGGTCGCCGCCGCCATCGCCACCGCCCCCTCCGTGCTGATCGAGGCCGTGCCGGTGTGGATCGTGGCCGTCGCCTGGGCGTTCGGCTGCTTCGGCATGGGCATGGTGATCGCCTCCACCAGCGTGCTCCTGCTGAAGCTGTCCGCCCCCGAGGACGCGGGCTCCAACTCGGCCGCCCTCCAGATCTCCGACGGGCTCTCCAACGTGCTGCTCCTGGCCTCCGGCGGTGCCGCCTTCGCCGCACTGGGCGGGGGAGCGGTCGGCGCGGCCGCGCACGGGGCGGTGCACTCCGGTTCCGCCGGCTCGCACCCGGGCGCCTTCGCCGCCGTGTTCCTGCCGATGGCCGGGGTGGCGCTCGTCGGGGCGTGGGTGGCGACCCGGGTCCTCGTACGGGAGAAATAGTCGACGCCCCCACGGCGGGAAATAGTCGACGCCCCCACGGCGGGGCCGGGGACGCGATGTGAACACCGTCTCGTCGGGCCCCGGCGCGGCTTGTTCGTACGGGATATCAACCGGGCCCCCGGTAGGGTGGCCCGGTTGTCGTATCGCGGCCGGGGTCCGACGGGCCCGCGTCCGGCCGGCAGCGCCCTACGTACCCGAGAGCCCCGAACCGGAGACCGTGACTACTACCACCGCCTCCCACCACCTCTCACCCGCCTTCCCCGGCCGCGCCCCCTGGGGCACCGCCAACAAGCTGCGAGCCTGGCAGCAAGGCGCCATGGAGAGGTACGTCCAGGAGCAGCCGCGCGACTTCCTCGCCGTCGCCACCCCCGGTGCGGGCAAGACCACGTTCGCGCTGACCCTCGCCTCGTGGCTGCTGCACCACCACGTCGTGCAGCAGGTCACCGTCGTGGCCCCGACCGAGCACCTCAAGAAGCAGTGGGCGGAGGCCGCCGCCCGGATAGGGATCAAGCTCGACCCCGACTACAGCGCCGGTCCGCTGAGCAAGGAGTACCACGGGGTCGCCGTGACGTACGCCGGTGTCGGGGTCCGTCCGATGCTGCACCGCAACCGCTGTGAGCAGCGCAAGACCCTGGTGATCCTGGACGAGATCCACCACGCCGGAGACTCCAAGTCCTGGGGCGAGGCGTGCCAGGAGGCGTTCGACCCGGCGACCCGGCGGCTCGCGCTGACCGGTACGCCGTTCCGGTCGGACACCAACCCCATCCCGTTCGTCCAGTACGAGGAGGGCAACGACGGCATCCGCCGGTCCTCCGCCGACTACACCTACGGCTACGGCAACGCGCTCGCCGACGGCGTCGTGCGGCCCGTGATCTTCCTCAGCTACAGCGGGAACATGCGCTGGCGCACCAAGGCCGGGGACGAGATCGCCGCCCGGCTGGGCGAGCCGATGACCAAGGACGCCATCGGCCAGGCCTGGCGAACCGCGCTCGCGCCCACCGGCGATTGGATCCCCAACGTGCTCGCCGCCGCCGACAAGCGGCTCACCGAGGTCCGCAAGGGCATCCCCGACGCGGGCGGGCTCGTCATCGCGACCGACCAGGAGTCGGCGCGCGCCTACGCCAAGATCCTCAAGAAGGTCACCGGGCAGTCCGCGACCGTGGTCCTCTCCGACGAGAAGGCCGCCTCGAAGAAGATCGACCAGTTCAGCGCCGACGAGTCGCGCTGGATGGTGGCGGTCCGGATGGTGTCCGAGGGCGTCGACGTGCCACGGCTCGCCGTGGGCGTGTACGCGACCACCATCTCCACGCCCCTCTTCTTCGCCCAGGCCGTCGGGCGCTTCGTGCGCTCCCGCCGCCGTGGCGAGACCGCGTCCGTCTTCGTGCCGACCATCCCCATGCTGCTGGACTTCGCCAACGAGATGGAGGTCGAGCGCGACCACGTCCTCGACAAGCCGAAGAAAGGCAGCGACGAGGAGAACCCCTTCTCGGAGGAGGACAAGCTCCTCGCCGACGCCGAGCGGCTGGAGGACGAGGAGACCGAGGACCAACTCCCCTTCGAGGCCCTGGAGTCCGACGCGGTCTTCGACCGGGTGCTGTACGACGGCGCCGAGTTCGGCATGCAGGCCCACCCCGGCAGCGAGGAGGAGCAGGACTACCTGGGTATCCCCGGACTCCTGGAACCCGACCAGGTCCAGCTCCTCCTCCAGAAGCGGCAGAGCCGGCAGATCGCGCACAGCCGCCAGAAGCCGGCGGAGGACGCCGACCTCCTGGAGAAGCCCGCGGACGCGCGGCCCGTCGTCACCCACAAGCAGCTGCTGAGCCTGCGCAAGCAGCTCAACACGATGGTCTCCGCCTACACCCACCAGAGCGGCAAGCCGCACGGCGTCATCCACAACGAGCTGCGCCGGGTCTGCGGCGGCCCGCCCAGCGCCGAGGCGACCGCCAACCAGATCCAGCAGCGCATCGCCAAGGTCCAGGAGTGGGCGACCCGGATGACGTGACCCGGGCCCTCCGTCCCCTCCGTCTCCACCGTCCCTGTCCCGGTGGCACGTGCTCTCTGCTCCCGGGCTTGCGCGTGCTCCCTGTTTCCCGGCGGCCGTACGGAGGGTTGTACGCGGCCCGTGCGGTGGGTCGTCCGCGGCTCGTACGGTGGGTTCTTCCGCCGTGCGGGCCGCGCCGCCGTCACGCCGAACTCCCGGGTGGCTCGCCGGAAATTTCCGAGGCTCCGTTCACCCGCCGTTAACGCTGGTTCACCTGCGGAAACGTGGGCGGCGCCACGGTGTCGTGACACGTGAACGCGCGTAGATGTTCGCTTTCCGGACGGCGCGCCGCTGACCGGCGCTTATGTCCGGGCGGTACCGGTCCCCCGTATCCGGAGACCGGATTCTGGACGAGGACTTCCGCTGAGCGGACCGGCTCGCTACTGTCCCGGCCATATGAACGCCCCGTGGCAACGCCGCCGCGGAGCGCAGCCGGTGCCTGCCAGACCGGCGGCCTCTTCGTGCGTCGCCGCTGGGACCGGCGTCGCAACCGCCGGAGCCGGCCGTCGTCGCTCACCCCGAAGAGGAGAGGGCGTCGTGACCGCGGAGACCTCCCAGACGCTCGACCGAGGACTGCGCGTCCTCAAACTGCTCGCCGACACCGATCACGGCCTGACCGTCACCGAGTTGTCCAACAAACTCGGCGTCAACCGGACCGTCGTCTACCGGCTGCTCGCCACCCTGGAGCAACACGCCCTGGTCCGCCGTGACCTCGGCGGCCGCGCCCGGGTCGGCCTCGGTGTGCTGCGGCTGGGACGGCAGGTGCACCCGCTCGTCCGGGAGGCCGCGCTGCCCGCGCTGCGGGCTCTGGCCGAGGACATCGGGGCCACCGCCCACCTCACCCTCGTCGACGGCAGCGACGCCCTCGCGGTCGCCGTCGTCGAGCCCACCTGGACCGACTACCACGTGGCCTACCGCGCCGGGTTCCGTCACCCGCTGGACCGGGGCGCGGCGGGCCGGGCCATCCTGTCCGCCCGGCAGACACCGGACGCCGGCCACCCCGGCTACACCCTCACCCACGGCGAGCTCGAAGCGGGAGCCAGCGGTGCGGCCGCGCCGCTGGTCGGGGTCTCGGGCGTGGAGGGCAGCGTCGGCGTGGTCATGCTCGCCGATGCCGTACCGGAACGTGTCGGCCCCCGCGTGCTGGACGCCGCCCGGGAAGTGGCGGACGCGCTGCGGTAGCCGGCAGGCACCTGGCGGACGGTGATCCGCCGCCCGCCGCCCGCCGCCCGCCGCCCGCTGTCTGTTGCCCGTTGCCCGTCGTGCGCCGCCTGTCGCCCGTCGCCTCTTGCCCGTTGAGCGTCGCCGTGGGGCCGCCCGCCCCTGGGGCCGGTGCCTGGCGGGTTTTCGGCGGAGCGCGCCGGTTAGATTGGGTGGGTGCTCACTCGTCTCTCGCGCCCCCGCGCGCTCGCCCTCTGCGCGCTGCCCGTCCTCGCCCTGCTCGGTACGGCGGCCCTCGCGCCGCTCCCGTTCACCCTGGCGCGGCCCGGGATGACCGCCGACGTGCTGGGCAAGGAGGACGGCCGTCCGGTGATCACCGTCACCGGTGCGGAGACCCGGCCCACCGAGGGGCAGCTGCGGATGACGACGATCCTCGCCACCGGGCCGAAGGCGGACGTCCGTATCGGTGCGCTGATCGACGGCTGGTTCCGTACGGACCGGGCGGTCATGCCCCGGGACTCCGTCTACCCCTCACGGGGCTCGGAGAAGGAGATCGAGCAGCACAATCTGGACGACATGAAGCAGTCGCAGAACGTCGCCGTCGACGCCGCCCTGAACTACCTGGACCGCGAGCCCGGATCGGTCGAGGTCGCGGTCGACCTGGGGGACGTCGGAGGCCCGAGCGCCGGGCTCTTCCTCTCCCTCGGCATCATCGACAAGCTGGACGGCGACGGTTCCGGCGGTGATCTGACCGGCGGCCGTACCGTCGCCGGTACGGGGACGATCACCGCGGACGGCAAGGTCGGGCCGGTCGGCGGGGTGTCCATGAAGACCCAGGCCGCCCATCGCGACGGGGCCTCCGTCTTCCTCGTGCCGAAGGCCGAGTGCGGGCAGGCGGAGGCCGAGCGGCCGACCGGGCTGCGGCTGATCCCGGTCACCACGCTGGGCGGTGCGGTGGACTCGCTGAAGGCGCTGGAGAAGGGCGGCAAGGTCCCCAGCTGCTGAGCCCGCTCAGCTGTCGAGCCCGCCCAGCTGTGGATCCCGCCTGCGTCCTGATCCTGCCTGCCCGGCCGCCCAACCACCTGGGTGCTCGACGCCCGGCCGGTCCCGCGTTCCCGGTCCGCGTCCCCGGTCCCGCGTCCCCCCCCGCCCCCCCCGTCAGGCCGTGCGGACGGCGGTGGCCGCGGGGGTGCCCCGGGCCGTCAGCCGGAGGCCCACCTCGATCAGCGTCCAGCCGATCCGGGTGCGCAGCGGGGTGCGGGGGAGGCGCGACTCCGCTGCCCGTGCGTGCAGTGCTGCCCGTGCGTGCAGTGCTGCCCGTGCGTGCAGTTCGGCCGCTCGGGCGGTGTGCAGGACATGGTGGATGTCGGCGTGCATGAGTCGTTCCCTTCGGTCCGTGGGCCTGGTCGGTGCGGGGCGCTCACTCTGCGGGGCGCGGGAAGGCGTGCAGGTGGGTGCGGACGACCGCCGACCCCTCGGTGTCCTCCGGAACGCGGTCCCGGTAGCTCTCCACCAGCTCGTGCATCTTCCGGGTCATCTCCAGGGCCAGCTCGGGAGTGAGGCGGATCTTGAAGTCGCTCAGGTCCCAGCTGCGCTGCCACTCCTCGGACCAGTCGCTGATCGTGCCCAGCCAGGTGTTCAGCTCCTGGGCGTGGGTGGTGGCGGTCTCGTACAGGACGAAGTCGATGGCTCCCCGCACCTGCGGGTCGGCGTGGGTGCGGAAGTCGGCGCTCTCGAACATCGAGCCGTCGTGGACCGCGCGCCACCAGCGTTCGCGGCCCTTGCCCAGCTCCGGGGCGTCCTCGACCAGTCCGCTCTCGGCCAGTTGGCGCAGGTGGTAGCTGGTCGCCCCGCTCGACTCGCCCAGCCGCTCGCCGAGCCCGGACGCGGTGGCCGGGCCGAACTCGCGCAGCGCGTTCAGCAGGTGGAGCCGCAGGGGGTGGGCGATCGCGCGCAGGGTGCGGGCGTCGACGTTGTGGATCTTCCGGCCCTCGGAGGCGCGGGCGCCGGATGCGGCACCGGCGCCCGCGCGGGGCTCGTCGGCGGGGGCGGTCTCGTTCTCGGGCATGGCCCCACCGTAGAGTTGCAAAGGTTGCTTTGCAAGGGTTTTTTGCAACGCGCTCGTGCGCGGGTTCTGCCGCCGGACCGGCCTCCGCCTCAGCCCTCCTTGATGAACCCCTCCTCCAGCAGCCAGTCCTTCGCCACCTCGTGCGGGTCCTCGCCGTCGACGTCCACCTTCGCGTTCAGCATCTGCGCGACCTCGGTCGTCAGCTTCCGGGCCACCGGGTCCAGCAGCTCCGCGATCACCGGGTACTTCTCGAAGGTGGCCTCGTGGACGACGGGGGAGGCGTTGTAGTTGGGGAAGAAGTTCCTGTCGTCGGTCAGCACGTCCAGGTCCATCGCCTTGATCCGGCCGTCGGTGGTGTACACCTCGCCCAGCAGGCAGGAGTTGGACTCGGAGACCTGGGTGTAGATGATCCCGGCGTCCATCTTCTGGATGTTGCCCGCCGGGATCTTCATCCCGTACTTCTTCTCCATCCCGGGCAGCCCGTCGTCCCGGGAGGCGAACTCGTTCTCCACGCAGATCGTCACCGCGCCCGGGTCCTTCTTCGCCAGGGCGGCCACGTCCGAGAGGGTCTTCAGCCGGTACTTCGCGTTGTTCTTCTTACTGACGGCCAGGGCGTAGGTGTTGTCGAGCGGGGCCGGCGGCAGCCAGATCACCCCGTTGCCCTTGTCCTCGTCTCGGACCGCCTCGAACTGCTTCTTCGGGTCGACGATCGGGTCCGCGTGGCCCAGGAACGTGATCCAGCCGGTGCCGGTGTAGTCCCACTGCGCGTCGGCATCGCCGTTGATGATGGCCTCACGGGCGCTGATCGACCCCGGCAGGTTCGTCCGGTCCAGGACCTCTGCCCCGGCCGCCTTGAAGACCAGGCCGGTCATCTGGCCGAGGATGATGTTCTCGCTGAAGTTCTTCGACGTCACCGTCAGCGTCGCGCCCTTGAGCGGTTCGCCCTGCCCGAGGGAGCCGGGCGACACGTCGTCCACCATCGGCGAACCGCTCTTCAGCCCGCAGCCGCCCACCAGCAGCAGGAACGACGCGGCCACCAGGACCCGGCGCCGGAAACCGTGCGTACTCCTCACCCTTCCTCCAACCCGCGCGGCGTCAGCGCCAGTTCGGCCAGCGAAGCCAGCCAGTCCACCAGCAGCGCCAGCACCACCGTCAGTACCGAGCCGATGATCAGCACCGGCATCCGCTGCGTCTGGATCCCCGAGGTGATCAGGTCGCCGAGCCCGCCGCCCCCGCCGAAGGTGGCCAGAGTCGCCGTGCCCACGTTCAGGACCAGGGCCGTACGGACGCCCGCCAGGATCAGCGGCACCGCCAGCGGCAGCTCCACCTTCAGCAGGACGCCCCGGCCGGACATCCCCATCCCGCGGGCCGCCTCGATCATGTTCGGCTCGATCGCCCGGAGCCCCGTCACCGTGTTGGACAGCACCGGCAGCACCGCGTAGATGACGATCCCGATGATCGCGGTACGCGGACCGATGCCCAGCCAGATCACCAGCAGGGCCAGCAGACCGATCGCCGGGGTCGCCTGCCCGATGTTGGCCAGCGCCGTGAACACCGGGGCGGCCTTCCGCAGCCGCCGCCTGGTCAGGGCGATCCCGAGCGGGATGGCGATGATCAGCACCCAGAAGGTGGAGATCGCCGTCAGCTTGACGTGCTGCCACCAGCGCAGCTGCACATTGCCGCCGGTCAGGGAGTTCTTCGCGATGGAGTCCAGATGGATGTTGGTGATCCAGATGTAGGTGATCACCAGGACCGCCACCAGCACCAGCGGCAGGACCAGCAGCTTGCGCGCACTGATCCGGCGCGCCGGAGCGGGCGGGGCGGGGGTGGGGTCGCTCTCCTCGTCGTGGAAGGCGTGGCCCTTGACGTCGTGTTCGCCCGGTGGCCGGGCCGGGGCGGCCGGGCCCTTGCCGGAACCGGACGGGTGGCTGGGGCTCATACTCCGCCGCCACCCCCCTCCAGCTCCTGCTCCGTCCGGTGGACGCGGGACTCCGCCAGCTCGTGCTGGTGCTCCATGGCGGTCAGCCGGTCGGCCTCCAGCAGCTCCTGCACGTTGTCCATCAGCGTCTTCATGTCGACGACCCCGATGAACTCGCCGCGCCGTCCGGTCACCGCGACCCGGCCCCCGCTGTCGGTCAGCACCGCCTCCAGCGCGTCGTGGAGCGTGGCGTCCCGGGTCACCGTGTCGTGCACCAGCTGCCCGGCCCGCGCCAGCGAACCGCGCGCCCGCATCAGGTCGCCGCGCCGCAGCCACTTGTAGGGACGGTTGCGGCGGTCCAGCATCAGCAGTTCGTTGTGCGGGCCGTTGCGCAGCTTGTTGAAGACCGTCTGGAGCGGGTCCTCGACCGTCACCGTGGGGAAGTCGGCGATGCCCACGTCCCGTACCCGGGTGAGGTTGAGGCGCTTGAGGGCCGCGCCCGCACCGACGAAACCGGAGACGAAGTCGTCCGTGGGGTTGGTCAGGATCGCCTCGGGGGTGTCGAACTGCGCGATGTGCGAGCGCTCCCGCAGCACCGCGATCCGGTCGCCCAGCTTGATCGCCTCGTCGAAGTCGTGGGTGACGAACACGATCGTCTTGTGCAGCTCGTGCTGGAGCCGGATCAGCTCGTCCTGGAGGTGGTCGCGGGTGATCGGGTCGACCGCCCCGAACGGCTCGTCCATCAGCAGGACGGGCGGGTCGGCGGCGAGCGCCCGCGCCACGCCCACCCGCTGCTGCTGCCCGCCGGAGAGCTGGCGCGGATAGCGGCCGTGGAACTCGCGCGGGTCCAGACCCACCAGGTCGAGCATCTCCTCCACCCGGTCCTTCACCCGGGACGAGGACCAGCCGACCATCTTCGGCACCAGCGCGATGTTGTCGGCGACCGTCATGTGCGGGAACAGCCCGGAGGACTGGATGGCGTACCCGATCTTGCGGCGCAGCTTGACCGGGTCGATGTCGGTGACGTCCTCGTCGCCGATCCGGATACGGCCCGAGGTGGGCTCGATCAGCCGGTTGATCATCTTCAGGGTGGTGGACTTCCCGCAGCCGGACGGGCCGACGAAGATCACGGTCTCGCCCGCCTTGATCTCCATGGAGACGTTCTCGACGGCCGGATTCGGGCTGCCCGGATACCTCTTGGTGAGGTTCTCCAGCTGGATGGTGGCCCCGGAGGTGGCGGTGCTCTCCCCCGGGGAGACGGTCTCGGTCTCAGGCACGGATCCCCCTCGGGATGGTCAGCCGCCCCAGCAGGACGTACGCGGCGTCGAAGAGCAGGGCGAGTACGACGATGCCGAGCGTGCCCGCGAGAACCTGGTTGATCGCGTTGGCACTGCCCAGCGAGGCGATGCCCCGGAAGATCTCGTTGCCGAGACCGGGCCCGGAGGCGTACGCGGCGATGGCGGCGATGCCCATCAGCATCTGGGTGGCGACCCGGATGCCGGTGAGGATCGGCGGCCAGGCGAGCGGCAGCTCCACCCGGCACAGCCGCGCCATCCGCGACATCCCGATGCCCGTCGCCGCGTCGACCAGCGAGGGGTCGACGCCCCGCAGCCCCACGATGGAGTTGCGGACGATGGGCAGCAGCCCGTACAGGGTCAGGGTGATCACGGTCGGCGCGACACCGAGCCCCACCAGCGGGATCAGCAGACCGATCGCGGCGAGGGAGGGGATGGTGAGGACGGTGGCCGTGGAGGTGATGGCGAGCGAGCCGCCCCATCCGCTGCGGTAGCTCACCACCCCGATGACCACGCCCAGCACGGTGGCGATGACCATGCACTGGAAGACCGCACTGACGTGCTGGAACGCGTCCGTCAGGAGCTGCTGGTGGCGGGTGGTCAGATACTCCCAGAAGCTCACACGGCGCTCCCTCGGTCGGTGCTCAGGCTGTCAGAGACTTCACTGCCCCCGTTTTCCGAGGTCAGTCGGTGTCCTGGGCCGCCTGTTCCACCAGCGGGATGATCCGCAGCGGAACCGGGTTCTCCATGACGATCGCCGTGGAGGCCCGGACAATGCCATCAAATCCGACAACCCGGTCGATCACCCGTTGAAGATCGGCGTTCGAGCGGGCGACGAGACGGCAGAGCATGTCGCCGTGGCCGGTGGTGGTGTGCAGCTCCAGCACCTCCGGCACCCCGCCCAAATGGGCTCGTACGTCCGCCCCTTGGCCCTGCTTGATCTCCAGCGTGGCGAACGCGGTGACCGGATAGCCGACCGCCGCGGGATCGACGTCCGGGCCGAAACCCCTGATGACGCCATTCGACTGAAGACGGTCCAGCCGCGCCTGCACGGTCCCGCGCGCCACCCCGAGCCGCCGGGAGGCTTCGAGGACGCCGATCCGCGGCTCACGCGCCAGGAGCACGATGAGCCGCCCGTCCAGATGATCGATCGCCATGGGCCCGCCTCCGGTGGTCAGCCTGTACAGATAGTCCGGCCATCATGGCCAAGCGCTGAACAGCTTGCCCAGTGAATGCGCGAACTATTGCGCACCTTGCGATGTGGGGAGAGCCTTCGAACATGACTGAGACTCTGCACACCAGCCCCGAGACCGCCCGGCAGGCCGACCCCTTCCCGGTCAGGGGAATGGACGCGGTGGTCTTCGCCGTCGGCAACGCCAAGCAGGCCGCGCACTACTACTCGACCGCCTTCGGCATGAAGCTGGTGGCCTATTCCGGTCCGGAGAACGGCAGCCGCGAGACCGCGAGTTACGTCCTGACCAATGGCGCCGCCCGCTTCGTCCTCACCTCGGTGATCAAGCCGTCCACCGAGTGGGGCGCGTTCCTCTCCGATCACGTCGCCGCGCACGGCGACGGGGTCGTCGACCTCGCCATCGAGGTCCCGGACGCCCGCGCGGCCTACGCGTACGCCATCGAGCACGGCGCCCGCGGCATCACCGAGCCGCACGAGGTCGGGGACGAGCACGGCACCGTCGTCCTCGCCGCCATCGCCACGTACGGCAAGACCCGCCACACCCTGGTCGAGCGCTCCGGCTACGACGGCCCCTACCTCCCCGGCTACGTCGCCGCCGACCCGATCGTCGAGCCGCCCGCCAAGCGCACCTTCCAGGCCATCGACCACTGCGTCGGCAACGTCGAGCTCGGCCGGATGAACGAGTGGGTCGGCTTCTACAACCAGGTCATGGGCTTCACCAACATGAAGGAGTTCGTGGGCGACGACATCGCCACCGAGTACTCCGCCCTGATGTCGAAGGTCGTCGCCGACGGCACGCTGAAGGTGAAGTTCCCGATCAACGAGCCGGCGATCGCGAAGAAGAAGTCGCAGATCGACGAGTACCTGGAGTTCTACGGCGGCGCGGGCGTCCAGCACATCGCGCTCGCCACGAACGACATCGTCGCCACCGTGCGCGCGATGCGCGCCGCCGGGGTGCGGTTCCTGGACACCCCCGACTCCTACTACGACACCCTCGGCGAGTGGGCGGGCGAGACCCGTGTACCGGTGGAGACCCTGCGCGAGCTGAAGATCCTCGTCGACCGCGACGAGGACGGCTATCTGCTCCAGATCTTCACCAAGCCGGTCCAGGACCGGCCGACCGTCTTCTTCGAGATGATCGAGCGCCACGGCTCCATGGGCTTCGGCAAGGGCAACTTCAAGGCCCTCTTCGAGGCGATCGAGCGCGAGCAGGAGAAGCGCGGCAACCTCTGACCCGCGCCTTCCGGGCGTGGAAACGCCGCCGCGGTCCGGTGCAGTACCCCGGGCCGCGGCGGCGTCCGCCGTTCCCGCGCGGAAGTATCTACGCGCCCGGCGCGGCCCCCTGTGTACCGGCTTTCCCGGGCTCCTTCGCCTCCTCGGGCTCCCGCGCCCGCTCCGAGGCGGCGGGGGAGGGGGACTTCGCGGGGGCCGTGCGCGACGGAGCCGGTGCCGGGGCCTCGGGCTTCTCCCGCCCCGGCTTCTTCTCCGGCTCGGGCTTCGGCTCCGGCTCCGGCTTTCGCTCGGGCGCGGGCGGCGCGGGCGGCGGCGGGGGCGGAGGCGGCGGCTGCATGTCACCGGGACCGCCGTTCGGCGGGTCGCCGAGCGCCTCCAGGGCCTCCCGCGCCAGCGGTGCGGCCAGCGGGGAGAACTCCGGATTCGTGCGCAGCGCCTCCTCCAGATGGCGGCGGGCCGGACCGTAGTCCGCCAGCTCCCGCTGGATCACCCCCAGGTGGTACGCGTACGAAGCGTCCCGCACCCCCGAGTCGACGGCCCGCTCCGCGTACTCCAGACCCTCCCGCGACCGACCCGCCCGGTGCAGCGCCCAGCCGAGCGCGTCCGCCACCGCGGCACTGCGGTGCTGCCCCCGCCACTGGGCGCGCAGCAGTTCCACCGCCGCCCGCGGATCGCCGTGGTCGCTCTCGTACCGGGCCAGCAGCAGCGACTCGTCCACCCCGGCCCTCTTCGCCGCGGCCACCGACTCCCGCAGCTCCGCGTACTGGGTACGGGCGTCGCCGTCCAGGCCCTGCGCCTCGTACAGCTCACCCAGTTCGAGGACGTACACCGGGCGCGGCAGCTTCTCGATCGCGCTCTGGTAGGCGGCCAGCGCCTCGTCGGCCCGGTCCAGCGCCGTCAGCGCGCGGGCCTTCCCGGCGAGCGACGCGTGGTGACCGGGGTCCGTGCGCAGCGCCGCCCCGTACTGCGCCAGCGCCTCCTCCGGTTCGCCCCGCTCCCGGGCCAGCTCGCCCAGCCGGTGCAGCGCCTCGGCCTTCTCGGCGGGCTGCGTCGCCCGGTCCGCCGCCTCCCGCGCGGCGGCCAGCGCGTCCTCGCGCCAGCCCTGGCCCCGGTACACCTCGGCGGTCCGGGCCAGCGCCGGGACGCCCTTGCGCAGCTCGCCGAACTTCTCCGCCGCCGCGGTCGCCGCCTTCTGGTCCCCGAGCCCGGTGTACGCGTCGATGAGGACCGGGTACACGCTCCATACATCCGGCTGCTGCTTCCGCACCGTCTCGCCCCACCGCTTGCCGGCCAGGAAGTCGTGGCGGGCGTTGGCCAGCGCCGCGAGACCCACCCACGCCGCCCCGTTGCCCCGCTCGCCCGGCCGTACCTCCAGCGAGCGCTTCAGCGCCTGCTCGGCGCGCGCGTAGTACGCCGGGTCCGCCGAGCGCCGCGCCCACTCCACGTACGCCGTGCCGAGCGTCGCCCAGGACGGGGCGTCCGAGGGGTGCGCCTCCACCCACTTCCGCCGGTCCCCGATCAGCGCGGTCAGGTCCGAGAGCGCCGCGGGAGAGCCCGCGGTCGCCGCCGCCTCGGCCCGCTCCACCGGCCCCGGCTCCTTCGCCGCGTCCTTCTCGTCGTCCCCCGCCACCAGCGCCCCGGCCAGCAGCACCCCGGCGGCGACCGCCCCGAAAGCGGCGCGGCGCAAGGTGGTCCGCAGCGTGGGAGGCGGCGGGGGAACGGCGGTGGCGCCTTCGGCGGGCAGGGCGTAGAGGTCGTGCGGGGACGGCTCTGGCGTCCGGCGGGACTCGGGATCCTGCTGGGGCGTGACATCCATGGCCATCACTGTGCGTCAGTCATACGAGCACACCGCGCCTTGGGTTCGCTGCCGCTCACGGGTTCACACCATTGGCCCCGGAGTGCCACGCTGGAAACATGAGCGATCTCCTCGAACGGCTGCGCGCGGAACTGCCCCCCGAGGCCCTGATCACCGATCCGGACGTCACCGCGTCCTACGCGCACGACATGGCGAGCTTCTGCGAGGCGGGCGTCCCGGCCGTCGTCGTCCTCCCGCGCACGGTCGAGCAGGTCCAGCACGTCATGCGCACCGCGACCGCGCTGCGCGTCCCGGTCGTCCCGCAGGGTGCCCGCACGGGCCTGTCCGGCGCGGCCAACGCCTCGGACGGCTGCATCGTGCTCTCCCTGGTGAAGATGGACCGCATTCTGGAGATCAGCCCGGTCGACCGGATCGCCGTCGTCGAACCGGGCGTCATCAACGCGGTGCTCTCACGCGCGGTCGGTGAACACGGTCTGTACTACCCGCCGGACCCCTCCAGCTGGGAGATGTGCACCATCGGCGGCAACATCGGCACCGCGTCCGGCGGGCTGTGCTGCGTGAAGTACGGGGTCACCGCCGAATACGTCCTGGGCCTGGACGTCGTCCTCGCCGACGGCCGACTGCTGACCACAGGCCGCCGCACCGCCAAGGGCGTCGCCGGGTACGACCTGACCCGGCTCTTCGTCGGCTCCGAGGGCAGCCTCGGGATCGTCGTCAAGGCCGTCCTCGCGCTCAGGCCGCAGCCGCCGCGCCAGCTCGTGCTCGCCGCCGAGTTCCCCTCGGCCGCCGGAGCCTGTGACGCGGTGTGCCGGATCATGGAGCGCGGTCACACCCCGTCACTCCTCGAACTGATGGACCGGACGACCGTGCGCGCCGTCAACCAACTGGCCGCCATGGGACTGCCCGAGACCACGGAGGCCCTGCTGCTCTGCGCCTTCGACACCCCCGACCCCGCGGCCGATCTCGCCGCCGTCGGGGAGCTGTGCACCGCCGCCGGGGCCACCGAGGTGGTCCCCGCGGATAATCCCGCCGAGTCCGAACTCCTCCTCCAGGCCCGCCGGATGTCCCTCACCGCCCTGGAGACCGTCAAGTCCGCCACGATGATCGACGACGTCTGCGTCCCCCGCTCACGGCTCGGCGCGATGCTCGCGGGCACGGCCGCCATCGCCGAGGAGTACGACCTGACCATCGGCGTCTGCGCCCACGCGGGCGACGGCAACACCCACCCCGTCGTCTGCTTCGACCACACCGACCCCGACGAGTCCCGCCGGGCCCGCGAGTCCTTCGACGCGATCATGGCGCTCGGTCTGCAACTGGGCGGCACCATCACCGGCGAGCACGGCGTCGGCGTCCTCAAGAAGGAGTGGCTCGCCCGTGAACTGGGCGAGACCGGCGTGGAGTTGCAGCGCGGCATCAAGGCCGCCTTCGACCCGCTCGGCCTGCTCAACCCCGGCAAGCTCTTCTGAACCCGGCCGCCCGCGGCCGCTCTCACGCATCACCGTCCTGGGACGAGGACTCGTCCGCCGACCACGGGTCGCTCAGCCACAGGTCGTCGGCGGGCAGCGGGGCCAGCAGCTCCGCGAGCGCCTCGTCGATGCCGAGCCGCTCGCTCTCGGTGCCCGGGGGCACCACCCGCAGCGTCCGCTCCACCCACGCGGCCACCGCCGCGGCCGGCACTTCGAGCAGGGCGTTGCCGTCGGGGGAGGTGAGCGCCACGCAGACGACGCTGCGGTTGTCGACCTTCGTCGGCCAGATCCGCACGTCCCCGTGCCCGCACGGCCGGAACACGCCCTCCACCAGCAGCTCCCGGGCGAACGTCCAGTGCACGGGCGACTCGGAGCTGATGTGGAAGGCGACGTGCACGGCATAGGGGTCGTCGGTGCGATACGTCAGCCGGGCGGGCACGGGGATGGACCGCTCGGGGGACAGGACCAGCTTCAGCTCCAGCTCTCGTTCCACGATGTTCATCATGAGAATGCACGACCTTCCGGTGCTCATGGGCCGGTCCGGTGACCGTCCCGCACAAGGAGAGAGCGCCCTCCCCGCCAGCTATTACGCGACTTCTCAAAAAAACTTCGGGTCAGCTCGAAAGTGGTCCCGAACGGTCGGACCGGCCCGGGGGCGGGTGGCTGTCTGGTAGATGTGGTCCCTTGTATCGGGGCCGTCAGCCCGCATGCCGGGGACGGCCTGAGACCTCCAAGAGATACGGGACCCGCTGATGAGCGCGCCAACTCCGGCACCCGGTGACGAGAGCCCCCGCGAGGGCTACTACCCCGACCCCTCCATCCCCGGTTACGTCCGGTACTGGAACGGTGCGTCCTGGGTCCCCGGTACGAGCCGGCCCGCGCCCCAGCAGACCGCCCCCGCTCCCGCTTCCGCCCCCGCCCCCTCGGCTGCTTCCGTTCCCTCCTCCTCTGCCGCTCCGTCGTCCGCTCCGCAGGCGGGTGGGCGGACCGCGCCGGTGGAGGAGACCGGGCCGATCTTCTTCGACGAGGAGGACGACGCGGACCCGTCCCCCTCTCCCGCCGACCAGGACGGCCCCGGGTCCGCTTCCGTCTGGCAGGCGGACACCGCGCGGCAGACCGGCTTCGGCGGCGAGCGCGACCACCAGGTGTCCTGGCCCGTCCCGGCGGCGGAGCCGGAGGACCCGGGTCCGGCCGCCGCTTCCGCTTCCGCCGCCGCGGCCGTCCCCGACGGCCCGCGGGGAGCCGTGGCACAGGACCCGGCCGGGGGCGCTCTGCCGGGCATGCGGGACGGCGGCGACCGGGCCCCCGCCCCGGTCGCGGCGCGCCCGCCCGCCGAGGGCACGTTGACGATCCGCGCGTCCGGCCGGGCGTCGGGCGTGGCGGGCGGGCCCGGCGCCGCGCGGCCGGACTCCGCCCCGCCGCAGGGCCCGCGCACCCCGCGAAGCGCCCCGGCCGACCGCAGCGCGCCCGCCGACCGGAACGCCTCGGCCGCCCCGGCGCCCCGCGCGCTGACGGGCCCGCAGCACCCCGGCGCCGTACAGCCGCAGCCCCAGTCCCAGCCCCTGCCGTCGCCGTCGCAGCAACCTCAGCCCTCACCCCGCCCCGGCGCACCGGGCCCGGCCGCCGCCCTCCCGGCACAGCAGCAGAGCCAGCAGGGCGCGCAGGGCCAGCAGAGCCAACAGGGCGCGTACCCAGGGCAACTTCAGGGACCGCAGCAAGGCCGACTCCCGGCAGGAGGACCGCCCCAGAAGCAGGCGCAGCCGCAAGGACCGGTCCAGGCCCCCGCTCCCGCCCAGGCCCCCGCCCCCGCCCCGGCGCCCCTGCCTGCCTCGGCGCTCGCGCCCGCCCCGCCCGCCCAGGTCTCCGCCCCGCCCGCCCCGCACGTCCCCGGCGGCGGGTCCGCCTCCTGGGCGCAGCAGGTGCACCAACTGGCCCAGCCCGAAACGCGGCAGGCGTCGCCGGAGCCGCAGGAGGCCCAGGCTTCCCCGGTGGCCGGGGCCGATCAGCAGCCCGTCGTGCCCTGGAAGCCCCCGGCAGACGACCCCTTCCAGCAGCTCGCCCGCTCCCAGGCCGCGGTCCGGCCCGCCGGGCTCGGCAAGCGCTTCGCCGCCCGGCTGATCGACAACCTCGTGCTCGGCGCGGCCGCCGGGGCGGTCGCCGTACCGCTGAGCGCGCGGGCGCTGGACCACGTCGACCGGAAGATCACCGCCGCCGAGCAGACCGGGGAGACCGTCACGGTCTGGCTCCTGGACGGCACCACCGGGGCGCTGCTGGGCGCCCTGCTCGGCGCGTTCCTTCTCCTCGGCTTCCTGCTGGAGGCGGTGCCCACCGCCAAGTGGGGTCGCACGCTGGGCAAGAAGCTCTTCGGACTCGACGTACGGGACATCGAGTCCCACGGCACCCCCACGCTGGGGGCCGCCCTGCGCCGCTGGCTCGTCTACGGGGTGCTGGGCGTGCTGGTCCTCGGCGTCCTCAATGTGCTCTGGTGCCTGATCGACCGCCCCTGGCGTCAGTGCTGGCACGACAAGGCGGCCCATACCTTCGTCGCGGGCTGACGCGCGACCCGTCTGCTTATCGGAAGAACTGGCCGGGCGGGTGGCGACATGCCGGTCTAGACTCGTATGCCGCTCCGCGTCCCCCGAACGCACCTGAGCCGTTGCGAGCCCTTGCGGGCCGGGATGCACTGCCCCCATGAGCAACGACCAGCCGACGCCCGGCCAGCCGCCCGAGGACGACGATCCGTTCCTCAAGAAGCCGCAGGAGCCCCCGCCGCCGTCCGCGGGTCAGCCGTACGGCAGTGCGCCGCCCCCGCCGCCGCCTCCGCCCCCGTCGAACGACCCGTACGGCGGCGGCTTCGGGGCGCCCGACCCGCTGGCCGGGATGCCGCCGCTCGCCGAGCCGGGCAAGCGGATCCTGGCGCGCCTGATCGACTTCCTCATCATCTCGATCCCGCTGTATCTGATCTCGCTGCCCTGGGGCGGCGCGGTCGACGTCGGCGGGGACGGCGACAACGGCTTCAACGCGGCCTACTCCGGACACCAGTTGATCTGGTCGCTCATCGGCCTCGTGGTCTACGTCGCGTACGACACCTACTTCACGCACAAGGACGGCCGCACCGTGGGCAAGCGGCTGCTGAAGCTGCGCGTCGCGATGCTCAACGACGGGCGGGTGCCCGACACGAACGTCGCGCTGATGCGGGCCGTCGTGCTGTGGGCCCCGGCGCTGCTGTGCTGCCCGTGCCTGTGGTGGCTCATCAACATCGTGCTGATGTTCACCGACAAGCCCTACCGGCAGGGTCTTCAGGACAAGGCGGCCAAGACGGTCGTGGTCTCCGTCAACTAGCGGGCCGGGCCTGGTGCCTCTCAGCGACGCAGGGAGTGCTCGCCCGACCGCGCCGAGGACCGGGGGGCCGGGATGCGCTCGCGCGCTCCGATCCCCTCCAGGGCCCGGCGGGTACGGGCCGCGGCGGCGGTCTGCGCGGCGCTGGTGGTCGCGGCTGCCGTGCCCGCCCTGGCCCGGCCGTTCCGGGAGGCGGGCAGGGCCACGGCGGCCAGCAGGCCGAGCACGAGGGAGGCCGTGCCGATGGCGGCCACGCCGACGCCCGACTCCGTTCGGAGCAGGAGCAGCAGGGCGAGGGCCGTGACGACGACGGTGGCCGAACCGTAGGCGTACTGTGCGGCGGTCGGACGCGGCATGGCGGATTCCGTCCTCGGGACGTCGGATGGGCGGGGCGGTCGGCGCGGTCGCGGTGTCGAGCGACCCTACGACGGTGGATGCCCTACCGGGACCGGCGGTAAGCGTGACCTCACCCACGGTACCGGTGCACAGGGGGCGCACGGAGTCACGTGTCCCAGCGGCCGGACGGCTCGGCGCGCCCGGTGGCGGCGGGGCCGGGTCAGGCCCGGCCTGGTCGTTTCTTTACCGTTTCCTGATCGTTCGCATACCGGAAATCCGGTCCTGCATAGTGCACTTGGTCTGTTCAAGTCAAGGTCTGTCTTTTCTCTCATGACTCCGATCGAATGTCGTCACTTGTGACGCGTTACGCGCGCGGCCCTCTCCTTACCCCCCTGGCCGAGGCGCGGACGCCCGGGGAGGACTGCATCAAGTGACCAATCACAGACGGGCGCTTCGTACCGCCGCCGTTGTCGTGGCCATGGCTGCGACCGCCGCGACGGCGTCGACCTTCGCCACCGCCCAGGCGCATGACACCACGTCGGCTTCCGGCGCTTCCACCGTCGACCGCCGGGACCCGGCGCCGGCCAAGGGACACGTCGAGCACAACCTCGAAGGACCCTTCAGCGAGCAGCAGGCGGCGCAGCGGGAGGCCGCGCTGGAGCAGGTGCTCGCCGGGTACAAGAAGGTGGCGAACCGCAGCGGTTCCAAAGTCGTCAAGCTCGGCGACAAGAAGTACGTGGAGCTGGGACGGGAGAAGACCGACAAGATCTTCACCATCCTGCTGGAGTTCGGCGACAAGGTCGACGACACCACGATGTACGACCCGGACGGCGACGGCCCCAAGCCGCCCGTCAAGAAGTACGGCGGCACCCCCGGCCCGGCGCACAACGAGATCGCCAAGCCGGACCCGAAGAAGGACAACAGCACCGCCTGGAAGGCCGATTACAACCAGGAGCACTTCCAGGAGCTGTACTTCGGCGAGGGCAAGGGCGTCCACTCGCTCAAGACCTACTACGAGAAGACCTCCTCGGGCCGCTACTCGGTCGAGGGCGAGGTCTCCGACTGGGTCAAGGTCGACTACAACGAGGCCCGTTACGGCTCCAACTACTGCGGCCAGTCCAACTGCGCCAACGTGTGGGACGCGGTCCGCGACGGCGTGAACGCCTGGGTCGCCGACCAGAAGGCCAAGGGCCGCACCGACGCCCAGATCAAGGCGGACCTGGCCGAGTACGACCAGTGGGACCGCTACGACTTCGACGGCGACGGCAACTTCAACGAGCCCGACGGCTACATCGACCACTTCCAGCTGGTCCACGCCGGTGAGGACGAGTCCGCGGGCGGCGGCGCCGAGGGCGAGAACGCCATCTGGGCGCACCGCTGGTACGCGTACGGCACCAACGCCGGAGCGACCGGTCCCGCCGACAACAAGGCCGGCGGCGCGCAGATCGGCGACACCGGTGTCTGGGTGGGCGACTACACCGTCCAGCCCGAGAACGGCGGACTGGGCGTCTTCGCCCACGAGTACGCCCACGACCTCGGTCTGCCGGACCTGTACGACACCTCCGGCGGCGGCGAGAACTCGGTCGGCTTCTGGTCCCTGATGTCGGCGGGCTCCTGGCTCGGCACCGGCAAGGGCGAGATCGGCAACCTGCCGGGCGACATGACCTCGTGGGACAAGCTCCAGCTCGGCTGGCTCGACTACGACAAGGCCAAGGCGGGCAAGACCTCGCTGCACAAGCTGGGCGTCTCGGAGTACAACACCAAGAACCCGCAGGCGCTGGTCGTCGACCTCCCGGCCAAGTCCGTCACCACCACCGTGGTCAAGCCCGCCGAGGGCGCCAAGCAGTGGTGGAGCGACCAGGGCGACAACCTGTCGAACACCCTGACCCGCTCGGTCGACCTGACCGGCAAGTCCAAGGCCACGCTGGACCTTTCGGGCTGGTACGACATCGAGGCCGACTACGACTTCCTCTACACCGAGGTCTCGGACAACGGCGGCACCAGCTGGACCCCGCTCGACGGCACCGCCGACGGCAAGGCCCTCCCGCGGGACGCCAGCGACAAGCCGGCCCTGACCGGTGTCTCGGGCGGCCACCAGAAGCTCTCCTTCCCGCTGGACGCCTACGCGGGCAAGAAGGTCGACCTCCGCTTCCGCTACCAGACGGACGGCGGCGCGGGCGGCAAGGGCTTCACGGCCGACGCGATCACCCTCACCGCCGACGGCGCCCCGCTCTTCTCGGACAACGCCGAGGGCGACGAGAACGGCTGGACGGCGAAGGGCTTCTCGCGGATCGGCGAGTCGTTCACGCAGGACTACCCGCAGTACTACATCGCGGAGAACCGCCAGTACGTCAGCTACGACGAGACGTTGAAGGTCGGCCCGTACAACTTCGGCTTCTCCACGACGCGTCCGGACTGGGTCGAGCACTACGCGTACCAGAACGGTCTGCTGGTCTGGCTGTGGGACACCTCGCAGAAGGACAACAACACCTCGGCCCACCCGGGCCAGGGTCTGATCCTGCCGGTCGACGCCCACGCGAAGCCGCTGAAGTGGAAGGACGGCTCGCTGGTCCGTAACAAGATCCAGCCGTTCGACGCCCCGTTCAGCTGGTACCCGAACCAGGGCTTCACGCTCCACAACGCGGACGTGCCGCTGTCCATCAAGCCGAGCCTGGGCAACCCGGTCTTCGACGACCGCAAGGGCACCTACTGGTACAAGGAGAACCCCACGGGCAGTGTCAAGGTTTCTGACACCAACACCCGCATCTCCATCGTCCACGAGCCGCGAGACGGCTCCACGATGAGCCTGCTGGTGAGCCCCTCGGGCCGATAATTTGGTAAACCTCCAGGTCAGAGCATGATCGGCCGTCGCCCTCTAGCGGGCGGCGGCCGATCGTGTTTAGGTGCGTCTTGTCCCTATCCTTATTGACACGACGTCTCACGGGGGAGCGTGGAGCATGGCAGGCGGAGGTTTCTGCAAGCTGCCGAACGGCACGGTGGTGGTGGCCCTCACCCTCACCAGACCCGTCGACGGCACGGCGCCCCGCGCCGGTACGGGGGCGGGGCCCGGGGCCCCGGTCCGGGTGCTGGTGCACGCGGCGAACCGGGCGCGCGCCCTGACCAGGCTGCGCAATCTGGGGCTGCGGGCGGTCTATCTGCGCGGCAACGACCAGCCGCCGACCCCGGACGAGGTGACGGCAGTGCTGCACCACCCGGACGGGCTGCTGTGGCGGGGCGCGCCGCAGCACGCCGCCCCCGGGCGGCCGGGCCAGGTCGGACCGCAGCCGGGGGAGCCGGACCCGTCGTCGCTGTCCGCGCCCGCCCGGCTTTCCCCGCTGTCGCCGCCCGCGCTGTCCTCGCAGCCCTCCCAGGAGCTGTGGCACCCGATCCGGGCCCTCCTGGGACCGGGCGGGTACGCCGGACCCGCCCGCCCGGCCGCGTAGCCCCGGGTCGGGGCGAGCCGGGCGAGGCGGCCGGGACCTCTCGACGCGAGCTGTCGTCGGGGACGCGCCGACGGGGGGCGTGCGGCTACGCGACGACCGGCGTGCCGGAGAGCTTCACCCCGGCGGTGCGCAGCTCCTCCAGGGCCCGCTCCGTGGTCGGCGCGGCGACCCCCGCGGTCAGGTCGAGCAGCACCTGGGTGACGAAGCCCGCACGGGCCGCGTCCAGCGCGGTGGCCCGCACACAGTGGTCGGTGGCGATGCCGACCACGTCGACCTCGGTCACCTCACGGTCCCGGAGCCACTGGGTCAGGCCGATCCCGTTCTCGTCGGTGCCCTCGAAACCGCTGTACGCGGCCGAGTAGGCACCCTTGTCGAACACGGTGTCGATCGCGCCGGAGGCGACGGCGGGCGCGAAGTTCGGGTGGAAGCCCACGCCCTCCGTACCGGCGACGCAGTGCACCGGCCAGGAGTCGACGAAGTCCGGGGTGTCCGAGAAGTGGTCGCCCGGGTCGACGTGGTGGTCGCGGGTGGCCACCACGTGGCGGTAGGCGGGCTGGGCGTCGCCGATCAGGTCGGTGATGGCGGCGGCGACATCGGCACCGCCCGTCACCGCGAGGCTGCCGCCCTCGCAGAAGTCGTTCTGCACGTCCACGACGATCAATGCGCGGTGCATGGCGGGTGTCCTTCGGTGGGGAGTGAGCGGGGATGGTTCCGAGGCGGTGTGGTGCGGGGCGGTACGGGGCGGTACGGGGATCAGTGGTACGAGGACGGTGGGTGCGGTGCCGGGCCGCCGGGGCTCCCGGGGGCGGCGGTCGGCGGGCCGGGTCCCGTCCCGTGGACCCGGACCCCGGTGGGGCCGGGAGTCCGAGCCTAGGGACTGGAACGTCACAATCAAGCCCGTCCACGAAACCCCCGGGGCGGAACGCGGCGGTCCGTGCGCCGGGGCGAGAGCCCCGGGCCGCCCCGGCGCACGGACCGCGCCCCCCTCAGACGTACTCGGTGGGGATCACCGGCTCGCCCCGCGACAGCTGGATCGCCGACATCGGCAGCCCCGCGCGCGCGGCCACGTGCCGCTCCCGGGCCGCGTCCAGCGGCTCGCGGGCGACCACCTCGCCGCCGCGCACCAGCTCCACCAGCAGCTGCCGGCCGGCCAGCTCCGCGGGGACCGGCCCGGTGCCGATCACCTCGGCCTCGGCGGCCCCGTGCTCGTCGGTCCGGCGCGCCGCCCACTTGCGGCCGCCCCTCGACGCCTTCGCACCCAGCGACTTCTTGGCGACCGGCACCAGCGGGGCGTCCGGCTCGGCCGAACCGGCGCGGGCCACCAGCTTGTAGACCATCGAGCACGTGGGGTGCCCGCTGCCGGTGACCAGCTGGGTGCCGACCCCGTACGCGTCCACCGGCGCGGCGGCCAGCGAGGCGATCGCGTACTCGTCCAGATCCGAGGTCACCACGATCCTGGTGTCCGTGGCGCCCAGCTCGTCCAGCTGCTGCCGCACCCGGTGCGCCACCAGCAGCAGGTCGCCGGAGTCGATCCGTACGGCTCCCAGCTCCGGGCCCGCGATCTCCACGGCCGCGCGGACCGCCTCCGCCACGTCGTAGGTGTCGACCAGCAGCGTCGTGCCGCGGCCCAGCGAGTCCACCTGGGCCCGGAACGCGTCGCGCTCGGTGTCGTGCAGCAGGGTGAAGGCGTGGGCGCTGGTGCCGACGGTCGGGATCGCCCAGCGGAAGCCCGCCGCCAGGTCGGAGGTGGCGTCGAAGCCGCCGACGTACGCGGCGCGGGCCGAGGCGACCGCGGACAGCTCGTGGGTGCGCCGCGCGCCCATCTCGATCAGGCGGCGCCCCCCGGCGGCGGCCGACATCCGTGAGGCGGCGGCCGCGATGGCGGAGTCGTGGTTGAGGATGGACAGGATCACCGTCTCCAGCAGCACGCACTCGGCGAAGGAGCCCTCCACCCGCAGGACCGGCGAGCCCGGGAAGTAGACCTCGCCCTCCGGGTAGCCCCAGATGTCACCGCTGAAGCGGTAGTCCGCCAGCCAGTTCAGGGTCGGCTCGTCCACGATGCCCTGCTGGCGCAGGAAGCCGATCATCTCGTCGTCGAAGTGGAAGTTCTCCACCGCGTCCAGCACCCGCCCGGTACCCGCGACGACCCCGTAGCGCCGCCCCTCGGGCAGCCTCCGGGTGAACGCCTCGAAGACCGCGTGGCGGTCGGCGGTGCCGGCCTTGAAGGCCGCCTGCACCATGGTCAGCTCGTACTGGTCGGTGAAGAGCGCGGTCGACGGAACGCCGACCCGTCGCCCGAGGTCCGCTGAGTTCATGGCTGAGATGCTACCCCCTATTCGTCAAAGTGACGAGATGTGGGGTCCGTTTGTGCGCGGACCCCCCGCGGGTGGCAGCATGGGACAGGTGAGCGTTGCTACCCCGCTGGAGATCGAACGTCCCGACGCCGCCGAGGAGGCCTTCGCCGTCCCGGAGCCGGACGTCCCCTGGGTGACGCTCGTCCACAACGACCCCGTCAACCTCATGAGCTATGTGACCTACGTCTTCCAGGCCTACTTCGGCTACTCCAAGGACAAGGCCCACAAGCTCATGCTCGACGTGCACCAGAAGGGCCGCGCCGTCGTCTCCAGCGGAAGCCGCGAGGAGATGGAGCGCGACGTCCAGGCCATGCACGGTTACGGGCTGTGGGCCACCCTCACCCAGGACCGCGACTGACCGCCCCTGACCTCGGCTCAGCCCCGTTCGGCAGTCCAGCCCCGATCGACAGCCCCGCCCCGATCGACCCACCACCGGAGAACCCATGGCCGGCCATTTCGAGGCCACCCCAGGCGGCGGCGCCGCCGTCGCGCTCGACGAGGTCGAGATCTCGATCCTGCGCTCCCTCGCCGTCCAGCTGCTCGAACTGGTCGGCCCCGGCGACCAGCCCGCCGACGGTGAGGACCCACTCGCCGCGCTCTTCGCCGAGGGCCCCAGCGAACCGCCCTCCGACCCGGCCCTGGCCCGGCTCTTCCCGGACGCGTACGGCGGCCCCGGCGGGTCCGGAGGCTCCAACGGCCCGGGCGGCCCTGGCAGCCCCGACGGCTCCGGCGGCTCCGAGGAGGAGGTGCGGGAGCGGTCCGCCGAGTTCCGCCGCTTCACCGAGATGGACCTGCGCTCCCGCAAGCGCGAGGACGCGCTGACCGTCGTCCGCACGCTGGACGCGCTCTCGCCCGCCGGTGACGGCGGCGCGGTGCTCACCCTCACCGGCGACGAGAGCCGCTCCTGGCTCGGTGCGCTCAACGACCTGCGCCTCACCATCGGCACCCGGCTGGAGGTGTCCGACGAGGACCAGGGTGAGGGGGGCTCGCTCTACCGGCTCCCCGACAGCGACCCGCGCAAGCCCATGGTGATGGCCTACCTCTGGCTCGGCGCGCTCCAGGAGACGCTGGTCGAGACCCTGATGCCGTAACGGTCGCCGATGCCGTAACGGTCGCCCGAACGCTCCCCGGCCCGCCCACCCGCACGCCGGGCGCGCCGGTCACGATCCGTCATCCGTTCGCTCAACGGACGCTCAGATCTGTATAACGATCCCCCCAAGTGGTAAGCGGCCTTCGTTGTTGATGGAGGTGCTTGTCCGCATTTGACTGTGGGGTGCGCCACAGAATATCCCGTGGTGTCCTGTGACGGCCGTGATAAATCTGCACGACCGCCCGGGGACACCACCCCTGTTCCCCGGGGGCGCTACACGTCGGCCGAACGTCGGCAGCACTCCATCCATATCCGGGGGGATCAGGACCTGATCCGCGGCCTGAGGGCGCGGATCGGCGTGGAGAAAGGCGCACCACCATGACATCGGCGCAGGTCGACGACGGACAGGTCGACAAGGGTCGGCCCGGCGGCGACGCCGGGACCAGCGGCGAGGGATACCAGCGGGGTCTGGGAGCCCGGCAGATCCAGATGATCGCCATCGGCGGAGCCATCGGCACCGGGCTCTTCCTCGGCGCGGGCAAAGCCATCGACCGGGCCGGACCCAGTCTCATCCTGGCCTACGCCCTCGCCGGGCTGGTGATCTTCTTCATCATGCGGGCCCTGGGCGAACTCCTCATGTACCGCCCGGTCTCCGGCTCCTTCTCGGAGTACGCCCGGGAATTCCTCGGCCCGTTCTTCGGATTCGTCACCGGCTGGACCTACTGGCTCTTCTGGGTGGTCACCGGAATCACCGAAGTCACCGCCGCGGCCACCTATATGACGTACTGGTGGGACATTCCCCAGTGGCTTTCGGCCCTGGTCTTCACCGTCATCCTCTACGGCGCCAACCTGATCTCCGTGAAGCTCTTCGGCGAGCTGGAGTTCTGGTTCTCCATGGTGAAGGTCACCGCCATCGTCGGCATGATCCTCATCTGCGCCGGGGTCCTGACCATCGGCTTCTCCGACGCGGGCGACAGCGCGACCGTCTCCAACCTCTGGAACGACGGCGGCTTCTTCCCCAACGGCGTCGGCGGCATGCTGATGACGCTCCAGA
The DNA here is from genome assembly GCF_044767975.1 of Streptomyces sp. NPDC101181. Lineage (NCBI taxonomy): Bacteria > Bacillati > Actinomycetota > Actinomycetes > Kitasatosporales > Streptomycetaceae > Streptomyces > Streptomyces sp. NPDC101181. Next base: position 131,025 of record NZ_JBIWOX010000003.1, read on the forward strand.
TCGTGATGTTCGCCTTCCTCGCCGTCGAGCTCGTCGGCGTCACCGCCGGGGAGTCCAAGGACCCCAAGACCGTGCTGCCCAAGGCCATCAACACCGTGCCGTGGCGCATCGCCGTCTTCTACGTCGGCGCGCTGATCATGATCCTCTCGGTGGTGCCCTGGTCCACCTTCAAGCCCGGCGTCTCGCCGTTCGTGAAGGCCTTCGAGGAGATGGGGCTCGGCATCGGCGCCGCCATCGTCAACTTCGTCGTGCTCACCGCGGCGCTCTCCTCCTGCAACTCCGGGATGTACTCCACCGGCCGCATGCTCCGCGACCTCGCCCTCAACGGGCAGGGGCCCCGGGCCTTCACCCGGCTGACGAAGAACGGCCTCCCGCTCGTGGGGACCACCTTCTCCGCCGCCCTGATGCTCGTCGGCGTGTGGATCAACTACCAATGGCCGGGCGAGGCGTTCAACTACGTCGTCTCCTTCGCGACCATCTCCGGCATGTGGGCCTGGATCATGATCCTGCTCAGCCAGATCCGCTACCGCCGCAAGGCGGACGCGGGGATGCTCCCGCAGTCCTCCTTCAAGGCCCCCGGCGCCCCCTACGCCAGCTGGTTCGCGCTCGCCTTCATCGGGGTCGTCATCCTGATGATGGCCATCGACAAGGACGCCCGGATCTCGCTCTACTGCGCCCCGCTATGGGCCCTGGTCCTGTTCGTCTCCTACCGGGTGCTCCAAGCCCGCAACCCGGAGAACGCCTCCTTCGGCAAGCGCTGACCGGCCGGCCGGGTCAGGCTTCCCCGGCCGCCCCGGCGGCGGACGTGTCCAGCATGCGGGCCCCCGCGTACCACCCTCCGGTACGCGGGGGCCCTCGTCCTATCCTGGCGCCATGCTGACCATCACCCGGACGCTCCACGACCAGATCGTCGCCCACGCCCGCGCCGACCACCCCGACGAGGCGTGCGGGGTCGTCGCGGGCCCGGCCGGGACCGGCCGCCCCGAGCGGTTCATCCCGATGCTCAACGCCGCCCGGTCGCCCACGTTCTACGAGTTCGACTCGGCCGACCTTCTCAAGCTCTACCGCGAGATGGACGACCGCGACGAGGACCCCGTGATCGTCTACCACTCGCACACGGCGACCGAGGCCTACCCGTCCCGCACCGACGTGACGTACGCCAACGAGCCCGGCGCCCACTACGTCCTGGTCTCCACCGCCGACACCGACGGCTCGGGCCCCTTCCAGTTCCGCTCGTACCGCATCGTGGACGGCGAGATCACCGAGGAAGACGTGCAGGTCGTCGACGCATACTGACCACCCGGGCGGCCCGCCGACCTGCCGGACAGGTCTGGCACACTGCACCCCAGACCCGAACACAAGGCAGCAGGAACCAGGAAGCCGGTGCGAATCCGGCACGGTCCCGCCACTGTGACCGGGCCGCCCCTCCCCGGCAGGGAACCTCCTGCGCGGACGGGCGGCCCGGAAGCCAGGAACTGGCCCGCCGCCTTCTCCCGCATCGACCAGGGGACGCGGAAATCCCCCGGAGAGGCCCCGCCATGCCCCGGCGCACCCCTGTGCTCACCCGCGCGCTCACGCGCACTCCCGCGCTCATAGCCGCCGCCGTGCTGCTCCCGCTCGCCCTCACCGCCTGCTCCTCCTCCGACGGCGACGCCGCCGCCACCGGGGACAAGGCCGCGGCGAAGAGCGACGGCTTCCCGTACACCGTGAAGAACTGCGGTGTCACCACGACGTACCAGGCCCCGCCGAAGCGCGTGGTCACCATGAACCAGCACGTCACCGAGATCATGCTGGAACTGGGCCTGGCCAAGTCCCTCGTCGGCACCGCCTACCTCGACGACAAGGTCCTGCCGAAGTACGCGAAGGACTACGCCTCCGTCCCGGTCATCGCCAAGGAGTACCCCTCCTACGAGCAGGTCCTCGCCGCCCGCCCCGACTTCGTCTACGGCGGCTACGCCAGCGCGTTCGCGGCGGGCGACGGGCGCGGGCGCGAGGCGCTGAAGAAGTCCGGCATCGAGACCCGGCTCAACACCGAGAACTGCGCCGGGACCGCCACCCCGATGGACACCCTCTACGAGGAGGTCCGCGAGGTCGGCCGCACCTTCGGCGTCGCCGACCGCGCCGAGGCCTGGATCGAGCGGGCCAGGACCGACAACGCCGCCACCGCCGGGAAGCTCAAGGAACTGGAGCCGGTCTCCGTCTTCGTCTACGACAGCGGTGACAAGACCGCCTTCACCGCGGGCGGCAAGGGCATCGGCAACGAGCTGATCAAGCGGGCGGGCGGCACCAACGTCTTCGCCGACCTCGACAAGTCCTTCGGGGACGCCTCCTGGGAGAACGTCGTCGCCCGCAAGCCCGAGGCGATCGTGATCTACGACTACGGCTCCACCACCGTCGAACAGAAGAAGAAGCGCCTCCTCACCGACCCGGCCCTGAAGGACGTCCCGGCGATCAGGAACCAGCGCTTCGCGGTCATGCCGCTCTCCGACGCGGTCCTCGGCGTCCGCGTCCCCGCCGCCGTCGGCAAGCTCGCGGCCCAGCTCCACCCGGAGACGGGCGAGGCGGCCCCCACCCCGTGACCTGCCGCACCCCCGCACCGCGGCGGCTGCTCCGCTACACCCTGGTGCTCGGCGCCCTCGCCGTACTCCTCGCGGCCGCCGTGCTCGCCGCCCTCGCCCTCGGCTCCGTCCGCATCCCGCCCGGCCAGGTGCTCGACATCCTGACCGGGCGGGCGCAGGCGAGCCCGTTCCGCACGATCGTCCTGGACGTGCGGCTGCCCCGGGTCGTCCTCGGCACCGTCGTCGGCGCCGGACTCGCCGTCATCGGCACCGTCCTCCAGGCCCTCGTCCGCAACCAGCTCGCCGACCCCTTCCTCCTCGGCGTCTCCTCCGGGGCCTCCACCGGGGCCGTCCTGGTGATCGTCCTCGGCATCGGCGCCTCCCTCGCCACCACCGTCACGATCCCCGCCGCCGCCTTCGCCGGGGCGCTTCTGTCCCTGCTGCTCGTCTACACCCTGGCGCGCGGCGGAGGCGGCCTCACCACCAACCGGCTCGTCCTCGCCGGGGTCGCCGTCTCCTACGTCCTGTCCGCCCTGACCAGCCTGATCCTGGTCACCTCCGCCCGCGCCGACCACCTCCAGGAAGTCCTCTACTGGACCCTCGGCGGCCTCGGCGCGGCCCGCTGGGACATGCTCGCGCTCCCCGCCGTCACCCTCGCCGTCGGCACGGCCGTCCTGCTCACCCTGGCCCGCCCCCTCGACCTGCTCCTGGTGGGGGAGGAGGGCGCGACCGTGCTCGGCCTGGACACCGCCCGCTTCCGGGCCGCCGTCTTCGTCCTCGCCTCGCTGATGACCGGGGCGCTCGTCGCGTACAGCGGGGCGATCGGCTTCATCGGGCTGATGGTCCCGCACCTGGCCCGGATGGCGGTGGGGGCCTCCCACCGCGCGCTGCTCCCGGTCGCCGCGCTCGGCGGAGCGGTGTTCCTGGTCCTCGCGGACCTGGCGGCCCGGACGCTCGCCGCCCCGCAGGACATCCCGGTCGGTGTGCTCACCGCCCTGACCGGCGGCCCGTTCTTCCTCTGGATGCTGCGCCGCAGACCGGAAGGAGCACCCGCGTGAGACCTCTTCCTGTTCGGAGCGCCGGCACGACGACCGTACGCACGCCTGAGGGAGCCCGCCCGTGACCACCCTGCGCACCGAGGCCCTCTCGTACGGGACGGGGGAGGGCCGCCACCTCGTCGACGCCGTCGACCTCGTCGCCGCCGACGGCGAGACCGTCGGTCTGGTCGGCCCCAACGGCAGCGGCAAGACCACCCTCCTGCGCTGCGTCTACGGCACCCTGCGCCCCACCCACGGCCGGGTCCTCCTGGACGGCGACGACCTCGCCACCCTCCCCGTGAAGGCCCGCGCCCGCCGGATCGCCACCGTCCCGCAGGACAGCCACGCGGGCTTCGAGCTGACCGTCGGCCAGGTCGTCGCGATGGGCCGCGCCCCGCACAAGCGGTTCTGGGAGGCGGACAGCGCCGCCGACACCGCCCTGGTCGCCGACGCCCTCACCCGGGTCGGGATCGCCGCGCTCGAACCCCGTACCTTCGCCTCCCTCTCCGGCGGCGAACGCCAGCGCGCCCTGGTCGCCCGCGCCCTGGTCCAGCGGCCCGCGCTCGTCGTCCTGGACGAGCCGACCAACCACCTGGACATCCGCTACCAGCTGGAGATCCTGTCCCTCGTCCGCGACCTGGGCACCACCAACCTCCTCGCCCTGCACGACCTGAACCTCGCCGCCTACTACTGCGACCGCCTCTACGTCCTCAAGGACGGCCGGGTCGTCGCCTCCGGCACCCCGGAGAAGGTCCTCACCGCCGAACTGCTGGGCGAGGTCTACGGTGTCGCCGCCGAGGTCAGCACCCATCCGAAGACGGGAGCCCCCACGGTCGTCTATCTCCCGCACGACCGCACCGGCGCCCGCGCGTCCGCATAGTGGTCGCTCGGCATCCGCGATGTGAGACCACCCTCGGGTTTCCGGCCGGGGAATCGATACGATGCCCGCATGGTTCCCCATGACGTGAGCGACAAGACGCCGGGCACACTGCTCGTCGCGCGGCTGCACGTCGACCTGTGCAGGCTCGCCAGCGCGATCTGTCCCGCCCGCGGCCTGCCCGTGAGCCGCCCGGCCTGAGCCGCGGTCCGCGCTTCCCGGCCACGCACCGAACCCCCCGCGCGGGGGCCCTAACGCGCGCCCCACGCCACCTCTCCGCTTCCGACAGGAGCCCACGCAATGGCCATCGAGGTCCGCATCCCGACCATCCTCCGCACCTACACCGACGGCGCGAAGGCCGTCGAAGGCAACGGGGACACCCTCGCCGACCTCTTCGCCGACCTGGAGACCCGCCACACCGGCATCCGCGAGCGCATCGTCGACGGCGCGAACGGCGAACAGCTCCGCCGCTTCGTGAACGTCTACCTCAACGACGAGGACGTCCGCTTCCTCGACGGCATCTCCACCAAGCTCAGCGACGGCGACAACGTCACGATCCTCCCGGCCGTCGCCGGCGGCATGCGCTGATGCGGTACGACTCCCCGCTGGCGGCCGTGGGGAACACCCCCCTCGTCCGCCTCCCGCGGCTGTCCCCGTCCGAGGACGTCCGTGTCTGGGCCAAGCTGGAGGACCGCAACCCCACCGGCTCGATCAAGGACCGCCCCGCCCTCCACATGGTCGAACAGGCCGAGAAGGACGGCAGGCTCACCCCCGGCTGCACCATCCTGGAGCCCACCAGCGGCAACACCGGCATCTCGCTCGCCATGGCGGCCAGGCTCAAGGGCTACCGCATCGTGTGCGTCATGCCGGAGAACACCTCGCAGGAGCGGCGCGACCTGCTCGCCATGTGGGGCGCCGAGATCATCTCCTCCCCGGCGGCGGGCGGCTCCAACACCGCCGTACGCGTCGCGAAGGAGCTGTCGGCGGAACACCCGGACTGGGTGATGCTCTACCAGTACGGCAACCCGGACAACGCGGGCGCCCACTACGCCACCACCGGCCCGGAGATCCTCGCCGACCTTCCGTCCATCACCCACTTCGTGGCGGGTCTCGGCACCACCGGCACGCTGATGGGCGTCGGCCGTTACCTCCGTGAGAACCGCCCCGGCATCCAGATCGTGGCCGCCGAACCCCGCTACGACGACCTGGTCTACGGCCTCCGCAACCTCGATGAAGGCTTCGTCCCCGAGCTGTACGACGCCTCGGTCCTCACCACCCGCTTCTCCGTCGGCTCGGCCGACGCGGTCACCCGCACCCGCGAACTCCTCCAGCAGGAAGGCATCTTCGCGGGCGTCTCCACCGGCGCCGCCCTGCACGCGGCGATCGGCGTCGGGAAGAAGGCGGTCAAGGCGGGGGAGAGCGCCGATATCGTCTTCGTCGTGGCGGACGGCGGCTGGAAGTACCTGTCGACGGGCGTCTACACCGCTGAGACGACGGAAGCGGCGATCGAAACCCTTCAGGGCCAGCTCTGGGCGTGAGCCACCGAGCCGCGCGGTTCCCCAGCAGCCCGATGGGCGACGGGTGACCGAGGGAGCCTTCTCGACGTGCCCGGCGGGTGAGCGGGTGAGGGCGGCGGCCGCCGCCCGGGACCGGGCGGCGCTCCGGACGGGACCGGTCCTGTGGGGGCCGGATCCGGGGGCGGGGTCCCGGGCACCGGGGACCCCGCCCCCGCGCCGTACCTCCGGGCCCGGCGCTCAGCCCGCCTGTTCAGCGCGTCCGAGATGCGACCCCGCCCCCGCGCCGTACCTCCGGGCCCGGCGCTCAGCCCGCCTGTTCAGCCCGTCCGGGGCGCGACCCCGCCCCCGGCCCACCGCAGGACAGCCTCACCTCGAACGGCTCCGCGGCTGCACGGCCACCGCCCCCTCGCCTCAACGCGCCAGCTTCCGTACCCGCTCCCACAGCTCCGGTTCCACCGTCCCCACCCGGCGCCGGAACTCGGAGATCCGCACCTCGCGCAGCTCATCCGTCTCCAGGAAGCTCCGCCGCCCCCGCGCGTCCCCCACCGTCCCCGCGGGCAGCGCGATCACCCCGGGCCGCTCCTCGTGATGCTTGCTGGTGATCTTGGCGACGAGCGCCGCGCGCCCCCGGCCCCGCCCCCGTACCGAGAGGACCAGGCACGGCCGGTCCTTCGACCCGGGCCCGTCCTCGTACGGCACATCGGCCCACCACACCTCGCCCGGCCGCGGCCCCCGCCCCTCGCCGCGCTCCGCCGGACCCGAGGGCTTCCCCGGGGGACGGGTCGAACCCGCCGGCCGCCCGGGCCGCCGCCGGGACCGGGGCCCGCGGTCCGAGCGCCCCCGGCCGTCCACCACCGACGCGACGAGCGCGACGAGCACCACGGCGACCAGCGCCACCCACCAGAACGTGTCCATGCCCCGACCGTACCGGCGCCCCGCTTCCATCGAACCGGTGACAGAGCAGGTGAGTTCCCCCACAACGGCAGGCAGCGAAGGAGCGACGCGGAGTTTCGCGCCTTACGCTCGACGAACCGAAAAACGTTCCCGCAGGACCGCGACGCCGCTCCGGCGGGAACCGCCCGAACCGTATGGACCCTCCCCGTCTCCCGCGCCCCGGAGGTTCACGCTCCATGAAGCTCACCGTCGTCGGCTGCTCCGGCTCGTTCCCCTCGCAGGGTTCGGCATGCTCGAGCTACCTCGTAGAGGCCGACGGCTTCCGGCTGCTCCTCGACATGGGCAACGGCGCCCTCGGCGAGTTGCAGCGCCACGTCGGTCTCTACGACCTCGACGCGATCTTCCTCAGCCATCTGCACTCCGACCACTGCATCGACATGTGCGCGTACTTCGTCGTGCGCTACTACCCGCACGGCGGTGGTCGTCCGGTGCCCCTCCCGGTCTACGGGCCCGAGGGCACCGAGCAGCGCCTGACCGCGGCCCACGGTGACACCCCCTCCGACGGGGCGATGGGCGAGGTCTTCGACTTCCACACCCTCAAGCCGGGCTCCTTCGAGATCGGCCCCTTCTCGGTCCGTACGGAGAAGCTCCGCCACCCGGTCGACACCTTCGGCATCCGGATCGAGCACGGCGGCTCCACCCTCGCCTACTCCGGCGACACCGGGAGCTGCGAGGCACTGGAGGACCTGGCCCGGGACGTGGACCTGTTCCTCTGCGAGGCGTCGTTCGTCGACGGCAAGGAGAACATCCCCGACCTGCACCTCAACGGCCGGGAGGCCGGTGAGGCGGCCGCCCGCGCCGAGGTCCGCAGACTCGTCCTCACCCACATCCCCCCGTGGACCGACGCCGACCGCAACCTCGCCGACGCCCGCGCCGCCTACCCGGGCCCGGTGGAACTGGCCGCCCCCGGAGCGGTGTACGAGGTCTGAACCCCACGCGGGCGCACGCGACGGAGCCCCCGTCCGCCGAAGAGGAGTCTTCGGCGGACGGGGGCTCCGGGGGTGCGGATGCCCGGCGGAGGCTACTTCGCCTCGGCCTTCTGCAGTTCGGCGAGCTCCTCGTCCGACTCCCGGCCCGGGGTCGGGAGGTTGAACTTGATGATCGCGAAGCGGAAGACCACGTAGTAGACCGCCGCGAAGCAGAGGCCGACCAGGACCAGCAGCCAGGGCTTCGACGCGATGCCGAGGTTCAGCAGGAAGTCGACCAGACCGGCCGAGAAGCCGAAGCCGTCCTTCATGCCGAGCGCCCAGGTCAGCGCCATGGACACACCGGTCAGTACCGCGTGGATCGCGTACAGCACCGGGGCGATGAACATGAACGTGAACTCGATCGGCTCGGTCACACCGGTGACGAACGAGGTCAGCGCGAGGGAGAACATCATGCCGCCGACGACCTTGCGGCGCTCGGGGCGGGCGCAGTGGACGATCGCGAGGCAGGCCGCCGGGAGGGCGAACATCATGATCGGGAAGAAGCCGGTCATGAACTGTCCGGCGCTCGGGTCGCCCTCCAGGAAGCGGGCGATGTCGCCGTGCTTGCCGTTGTACTCGCCCGCCTGGAACCACGGGAAGGAGTTCAGCAGGTGGTGCATGCCGACCGGGATCAGCGCACGGTTGGCGACACCGAAGATGCCCGCGCCGACCGCGCCGGAGCCGACCAGCCATTCGCCGAAGTTGTGCAGACCGGCGCCCAGGACCGGCCAGATCAGGCCGAAGAGGATACCGATGAGCAGACCCGCGAAGGCGGAGAGGATCGGGACGAGGCGTCGACCGCTGAAGAAGCCCGCCCAGTCGGGCAGCTTCGTCCGGTAGAACTTCTGGTAGAGCAGCGCGACGACGATACCCATCACGACACCGCCGAGGACACCGGCGTTGACCGGGGCGTCGTTCATCACGATCTTGCCGTCGACGACGCTGGCGACCTGGGGCAGGTTGCCGTCCGTGAAGGTGGCGAGCACCTTCTGGAAGACGAGGTAGCCGGTGACGGCGGCCAGCGCGGTGGAGCCGTCGGACTTCTTGGCGAAGCCGATCGCGATGCCGACGGCGAACAGCAGCGGCATGTTGTCGAGGAGCGCGCCGCCGCCCGCGGCCATGTAACCGGCGAGCTTCGTGATGAAGGCCGGGAACGACTCGCGGCCCAGCATGTCGTCGTTGCCGAGGCGGACCAGGAGTGCGGCGGCCGGCAGCACGGCGACCGGCAGCATGAGGCTGCGGCCGATACGCTGCATGACGGCCATCGCACCGGCGCCCTTCTTCTTCTCGGCCGCGGGTGCGGTCTCAGCCGTGGTCATCAACTTCCTCCATGGGGCACGGTGCCGCCCGGGACGATCGATGAGGGAAGGCGGCGACTCGACAAGACCCTGCGGCAGAGCGCCGTGGTCTGGACCACTCAGTGGTGTAGACCAGTTTTAACACGGTGAGGGTTAGATAAGGAACCTTCAATTCCCCATGTCATTCGCAGTAGCAGACGCGGCACGTTCGGTGACATGTCGAAGGCCCCCGGACCGGCTGGTCCGAGGGCCTCGTGAGACCGGGGTCACATCCCCGTTGTCCTGCTACTTCGTCAGATCCTTCTCCGTCTCCTTCTCGATCTCCTCCGGTTCGCGCCCCGGCGTCTTGAGGTCGAACTTGGTGATCGCGAAACGGAAGATGACGTAGTAGACGACGGCGAAGCACGCGCCGATCGGGATGATCAGCCACGGTTTCGTATCGAGATGCCAGTTGACGACGAAGTCGATCAACCCGGCCGAGAAGCTGAATCCCGCGTGCACCCCCAGCAGCCAGGTGATGCCCATCGAGGCCCCGGTCAGCACCGCGTGCACGCCGTACAGCAGCGGCGCGACGAACATGAACGAGAACTCGATCGGCTCGGTCACCCCGGTGACGAACGAGGTCAGGGCCACCGACACCATCAGCCCCCCGACCTCCTTGCGGCGCTCCGGCCGCGCGCAGTGGGTGATCGCCAGCGCGGCGGCGGGCAGGCCGAACATCATGATCGGGAAGAAGCCCGAGGTGAACTGGCCCGCCGACGGGTCCTGGGCGAAGAACCGCGAGATGTCGCCCTGCACGGTCTGGCCGTCCGCCCCGGTGTACTCGCCCGCCTGGAACCAGAAGAACGTGTTCAGGAACTGGTGCATCCCGATCGGGATCAACAGCCGGTTCGCGAACCCGAAGATCGCCGCACCCCAGGAGCCGAGGCCGATCAGCTGCTTGGAGAACCACGTCAGCCCGTCGCCCACCGGCTGCCACAGCAGCCCGAACAGGACGCCCAGGACCACGCAGAGGAACGCCATCAGGATCGGCACCAGGCGCCGTCCGTTGAAGAAGCCCAGCCAGTCCACCAGCTTGGTCCGGTGGTAGCGCTGCCAGACGACCGCGGCCAGCAGGCCGATCAGGATGCCGCCGAGCACGCCGGGGTTCTGCGGCTCACCGTCCGGCAGCTCGTCGGTGACCGTGCCGTCGATCGGGAACGCGGTCAGCACGCCCCGGTAGACCAGGAACCCGACCACGGCCGCCAGCGCGGTCGACCCGTCCGCCTTCTTCGCGAAGCCGATGGCCACGCCGATGCAGAACAGGAGCGGCAGCCCCAGCTCACCGTCGAGGATCGCGCTGCCGCCGTTGAGCAGAACCTTGGAGGTCTTATCCCAGAACGCCCCGTGCAGAGAGGACGAGAAGAGGTTGCCGAGGCTGACGAGCAGGCCCGCCGCGGGGAGGACGGCCACCGGCAGCTGAAGGCTCCGTCCGACCTTCTGCAAGCCCTGGACCGGCCCGTTCCACCATTTCTGCTGCGGTACCGCAGCGGCGCTCGAACTCATGGGCGTCCTCCCGGAACACATCACGTTTGGCGGGCGTTGCAAACTGGTGTAGACCAGTTGCGTCACGGTCCGGGCCTCGCCCTGAGGGCAGGGGGCCGGTGATCATCATCTTTCGGGATCGTCCGGTTACCCGCCCGCGAAGTTGGGCCAACCGTGCGTTACCGTGACGAAACGGACCCGCAGCGGGCGGCTGTCTGCGCGTGAGAACCAGGGAGAAGGACATGGCCACCAAGGCTGAGAAGATCGTCGCCGGGCTCGGCGGTATCGACAACATCGACGAGGTCGAGGGCTGCATCACCCGCCTCCGCACCGAGGTCCACGACCCGAGCAAGGTCGACGAAGCCGCGCTGAAGGCCGCCGGCGCCCACGGCGTCGTCAAGATGGGCTCCGCGATCCAGGTCGTCATCGGCACCGACGCCGACCCCATCGCCGCCGACATCGAAGACATGATGTGACCTGCTGACCCGAAGGCGTCCGCTCCGCGGTGCGCCCGGCACCCCGGTGGCCCGGTACGTGGTCGAGCCGCCGCGCCGGAGGGCCCGGCAGCCCGGTACGCGGCCGAGGCGCCGGTCACGCCGCGCCCGCCGGTACGCCACCGCGCCCGCCGCGACGACGGGCGGCCCGCGCACCCCGTCGGCCCCGCACCCACCCCGGGCGCGGGGCCGACGCCGTACCCGCACCCAGCCCCGTACGGCGGACAGCTCCACCCGCCCCTGTACACCAAGCGACCCCGCCCGCCCCGGACCCCGCTCGGCGCATCCCCCGTACGGCCGCCCACCGCACCCGAACGGACCTGCCCCCGCCAACGGATAGGGTCGGGCGCATGTCTCGCATCGACGGCCGCACCCCCGAACAGCTCCGCCCCGTCACCATCGAACGCGGCTGGAGCAAGCACGCCGAAGGCTCAGTCCTCATCTCCTCCGGCGACACCAAGGTCTTCTGCACCGCCTCCGTCACCGAAGGCGTCCCCCGCTGGCGCAAGGGCAGCGGCGAGGGCTGGGTGACCGCCGAGTACTCCATGCTGCCCCGCTCCACCAACACCCGCGGCGACCGCGAAGCCGTACGCGGCAAGATCGGCGGCCGCACCCACGAGATCAGCCGCCTGATCGGCCGCTCCCTGCGCGCGGTCGTCGACTTCAAGGCCCTCGGCGAGAACACCATCGTCCTGGACTGCGACGTTCTCCAGGCCGACGGCGGCACCCGCACCGCCGCCATCACCGGCGCGTACGTCGCCCTCGCCGACGCCGTCAGCTGGGCCCAGGGCAAGAAGATCGTCAAGTCCGGACGCAAGCCGCTCACCGACACCGTCGCCGCCATCAGCGTCGGCATCGTCGACGGCACCCCCCTCCTCGACCTCTGCTACGAGGAGGACGTCCGCGCCGAGACCGACATGAACGTCGTCTGCACCGGCGACGGCCGCTTCGTCGAGGTCCAGGGCACCGCCGAGGGCGCCCCCTTCGACCGCAAGGAACTGGGCGCCCTCCTCGACCTCGCCACCGCGGGCTGCGTCGACCTCGCCACGCTCCAGCGCAACGCACTCGCGAACACGCAGAACGCGTAGCGACCCGCCTCCTCCGGGTAAAGAAGCAACCAAATCCGCACCACAGAGCGTCGTAACAAGCACGGACGCACGGGTCGAACCGTGCGTCCGTCCACGTAACGACCCCCGGGGAGGGACCGCACCCATGGCTCCGCGCCGCCACCGACGTATCGCACTCGCCACCGCCGCCACCCTGCTGACGCTCACCACGGCCGTGGGCTGCGCGGGCCTGGACAAGGCGCTCGACTGCGTCCGCACCGCCGACGCCATCGCCACCAGCGTCAACAACCTCCAGCAGGCCCTCTCCAACGCCTCCGAGGACATCACCCAGGCCTCGGAGTCCCTGGACGCCATCGACCGCGAGCTGAAGAAGCTCGACGACACGACGGACAACGCCGACCTCTCCAAGGCGGTCGACGAGCTCCAGGCGGGCGTCACGGAGGTCCGCGGATCCATCGAGGCCGGCGACGCGACCCCCGACATCACCCCGGTGACGGACGCGGCGACGGAGATCGGCAAGGTCTGCACGCCGTAGTCCCACGGGCGGGGGAGGGGCCCGGCGTGGGTGGGGAGCGACAATGGGGCCCATGAAGCGCCTGATCCTCGCCACCCGCAACGCCGGGAAAATCACCGAACTCCACGCCATCCTCGCCGACGCGGGACTCGACCTCGACCTCGTCGGCGCGGACGCGTACCCCGACATCCCCGACGTCAAGGAAACCGGCGTCACCTTCGCCGAGAACGCGCTCCTCAAGGCCCACGCGCTGGCCCGCGCCACGGGCCACCCGGCCGTCGCCGACGACTCCGGCCTCTGCGTCGACGTCCTCGGCGGCGCCCCCGGCATCTTCTCGGCCCGCTGGTCCGGCACCCACGGTGACGACCAGGCCAACCTCAACCTGCTGCTGGCCCAGCTCGGCGACATCGACACCCCGCACCGGGGCGCCTACTTCGCCTGCGCCGCGGCCCTTGCCCTCCCCGACGGCACGGAACGCGTGGTCGAGGGCCGCCTGAACGGCATCCTGCGCCCCGCCCCGTCGGGCACCAACGGCTTCGGCTACGACCCGATCCTCCAGCCGGAGGGCGAGACCCGTACGTGCGCCGAGCTGACCCCGGCGGAGAAGAACGCGATCAGCCACCGGGGGAAGGCGTTCCGGGCGTTGGCACCGGTGGTGCGGGAGCTGGTGGGATAGGGCGTCAAAAGGGGCCGTCCCGATCAGGACGGCCCCTTCGTGAGCGTGCGGCCGGTGGGATTCGAACCCACACAGGATTTCTCCCAGATGCCCCTAAAACACCCGCCGATACCAGTTTGGCTACGGCCGCGCGGCAGATCTCAGCTTACTGCCCTCCGCCGAGTGAGTGCGGTGCATATCAGGGAGAGATCCTCAGGACAGCGACCCCTGCACCAGGTGCTGGTCACCGCGTGACAGTTCGGGCACGGGAGCCGCAGATTCTCCCTGCGGTCGTCGCTCCGGTCGCCGTTGATGTGGTCCACCTCAAGTGTCATGGGCCTGCCCAGCCAGAGCGCGTGGGTTCCGCACTCGGCGCACTCCTCCGCGAGGCCGGCTTCTCGTAGCGCCCGCCGCAAGAGGACCGTCTTCGTACGGCGATTCCCCTCGTGCTTCACCGGGACCTGTTCAGCGGTCCTGATCGGGGTGGGTCCGGCTCGCCTCGGCAACGCCTCCGAAGGCGTTCGCGGCGGCGACGCGGCATCCGCCAGCCGCTCACGTGTGTACGGGCCGTTCCGTCGAGGGAAGTCGAGGGGGAAATCGAGGGAAGGGGCGAAGGCGTGCGTCAGAACTTCGGGTCCGGTGCCTGGGCCTGGACCAGTTCCGCTGCCTCCTCGTCCGTCTCCACCGACGGCGGCGAGCCGATCAGGGGCTGCTGGGCGGTCTCCTTCATGCAGGCCACCGCGATCACGCCGACCAGGGCAGCCGCCATCGCGTAGTACGCGGGCATCAGGTTGGAGCCGGTCCAGCTGATCAGGGCGGTGATCACCAGCGGGGTCGTGCCGCCGAAGAGCGACGCGGAGAGGTTGTAGCCCACCGACAGCGACCCGTAGCGGACGTTCGTGGGGAACAGGGCGGGCAGCGCGGCCGACATCGTGCCGAGCATGCAGACCAGGGAGAGGCCCAGCATCAGCATGCCGATGGTGATCGGGAGGATGCCGTCCACCCGGATGAGGAGGAAGGCGGGGAGGGAGAGGAAGAGGAAGCCCAGCATCCCGGTCATCAGCAGCGGCTTGCGGCCGAAGCGGTCCGAGAGCTTGCCGACCTGGCTGATGATCGCCATCAGGAACACCATCACCGCCAGCAGGATCAGCAGCCCGTGCGTCTCGCTGTAGCCGAGTTCGTCGGAGAGGTACGTCGGCATGTACGACAGCAGCATGTAGTCGGTGATGTTGTACGCGCCGACCAGGCAGATGCACAGGATCAGCGTCGGCCAGTACTGCCGGAAGATCTTCGCGAGGTCGCCCTTGGCCGTCGTCTCGACGCCGTCCGCCGCGTCGCTCGCGTGGGCCGTGCCGCCCTCCAGCTTCTGGAAGGCCGGGGTCTCGTCCAGCTTCAGCCGTAGGTAGAGGCCCACTAGGCCCAGCGGGCCCGCGATGAGGAACGGGATGCGCCAGCCCCAGGACTCCATCTGCGCGGTGTCCAGCAGGGCGTACAGGGCCGTGACGAGCCCGGCGGCCCCGACGTACCCGGCCAGGGTGCCGAACTCCAGGAAGCTGCCGAAGAAGCCGCGGCGCTTGTCGGGGGCGTATTCGGCGATGAACGTGGACGCGCCGCCGTACTCGCCGCCCGTCGAGAAGCCCTGGAGCATCCGGAAGAAGATCAGCAGGGCCGCGGCCCCGATGCCGATCGTCTCGTGCGACGGGATGAGGCCGATGGCGAAGGTGCTGATCGCCATCAGGATCATCGTCAGCGCGAGGACCTTCTTCCGGCCGATCTTGTCGCCCATGGGGCCGAAGAACATGCCGCCGAGCGGCCGCACGAGGAAGGCCACCGCGAAGGTCGCGAAGGAGGAGAGGAGCTGGGTGGTGTCGTTCCCGGACGGGAAGAACACATGGCCGATGGTGACGGCGAGGTAGGAGTAGATCCCGAAGTCGAACCACTCCATGGCGTTGCCCAGGGAGGCGGCCTTCACGGCCCGCTTGACCGAGGCGTCGTCCGTGACGGTGATGTCCGTCCTGCGCAGCCGCGGGTTCTGGCGTTTGCGGATGGCCCGGAAGAGCGCGGGGTGACGTTTGACCGCTGCTGGGTCGGCCGCCTGGTGGGGGTCGGGGGCCGCCATGGCCGGGGTCCTTTCCTCGATGGGTGTTCCAGGAAAGGCTTCTGCGCTGTCATGGCGGCCGCAAACCGACTTCACCCGCCGATGGGATCTCCCTCACACGATCTCGACACCTCGCGGCGGTTTCGGCGGGCGGTTCCGGCGCCCGGTACGGGCCGGGCGCCCGGCCCGTACCGGGGCGTCCGTCAGATGCCCAGATCCCTGATGATCTTGGCTACATGGCCGGTGGCCTTCACGTTGTAGAACGCGTGCTCGACCTTGCCGTGCTCGTCGACGACGACGGTGGAGCGGATGACGCCCGTCACCACTTTGCCGTAGAGCTTCTTCTCGCCGAAGGCGCCGTACGCCTCCAGGGTCTTCTTGGCCGGGTCGCCCACCAGAGTGACCTTGAGGTCTTCCGCCTCGCGGAACTTCGCGAGCTTCTCCGGCTTGTCGGGGGAGACGCCGATGACGTCGTACCCGGCGTCCGCCAGCAGGTCGAGGTTGTCGGTGAAGTCGCAGGCCTGCTTGGTGCATCCGGGGGTAAGAGCGGCCGGGTAGAAGTAGACGATGACCTTGCGGCCCTTGTGGTCCGCGAGCGAGACCTCGTTGCCGTCGGCGTCGGGAAGGGCGAAGGCGGGAGCGGTGTCGCCGGGCTTGAGTCGCTCGCTCATGTGGTTCTCCTCGGGTGGCGCACGGGTCGGACGGGACCGAGGGTAATAGGGGTGCCGCCGGGTGTGCGGAGGTTCGAGCTGACAGACTGTCGACGAAGACCCAGACGAAGGTTTACCGGACGACGACCACGGAGGCGGCGCAGTGTCGGATGCCAGGACCCCTGCGCAGATCGAGGCGGACATCATCAGCAGGCGGGCGCAGCTCGCTGTGGTGCTCGACGAGATCGGCGTGCGGGTACACCCGAAGACGATCATCGGAGACGCCAAGGCGAAGGCGGCCCAGTCCGTGGACCGGACGGCCGGCCGCGCGTTCGTCGCGGTGAACCGTTCGGTGGCGGATGTGAAGGCCCAGTTCGTCGCGGAGGACGGCTCACCGCGGTTGGAGCGGGTGATCCCCGCGGCGCTGCTGGCGGTAGGCGTGGTGGGGCTGCTCACCGTGTCGTGGCAGCGCCGCCGCTCCTGATCTACCGGTCGGGATCGCCGCTCCTGGTCCGCCGGTCGGGGCCGCCGCTCCTGGTCCGACGGTCGGGGCCGCCGCTCCTGGTCCGACGGTCGGGGCCGCCGCTCCTGGTCCGACGGTCGGCGCCGCTCCTGGTCCGCCGGTAGGGGTCGCGGGTGCCGCGCCGCCCGGAGCCGTGCGTGATCCCCTACCCGGGGGCGTACGGCCTGGGGCGCGGCAGGTAGGTTGCGGGCGTGAGCGAGAACACCACCCACGACGACAAGCTGCCCATCCGGATGCTGCACGACCGGGTGCTGGTGCGGAACGACACCTCGGAGGGTGAGCGGCGCTCCGGCGGCGGCATCCTCATCCCGGCGACGGCGGCGGTGGGCCGCCGCCTGGCCTGGGCCGTCGTGGTCGCGGTCGGGCAGAACGTCCGGACCGTCGAGCCCGGTGACCGGGTGCTGTACGACCCCGAGGACCGTGCCGAGGTCGAGGTGCGGGGCGTGGCGTACGTGCTGATGCGGGAGCGGGATCTGCACGCGGTGGCCGCTGACCGGTTCGAGGGGTCGGTCGACTCGACCGGGCTGTATCTCTGAATCTGCCCACCTCCCACCTCCTCTCCGCGTCTCCCGCCTCCGGCCGCGGCCCCAGCCGGCGGCTGATGGCCGGAGGGCGGTTGAGCGCGTGAGGGCCTGGTGACCGGTGTCACCAGGCCCTTTCCCGTTTCTTGCTACGCTGGGACCTCCCGACGAGACGCGCCGTACCGGGTTGGCAAAGACGACGCACCCGTTCTGTTCGCGAGGTTTCGTCGGAGGTGCCTGTCATGGCGTGGGTTCTGTTGGTCGTCGCCGGTCTGCTCGAGGTCGGCTGGTCGATCGGGATGAAGTACACCGAGGGGTTCACCCGGCTGTGGCCGAGCGTGTTCACGGGCCTCGGGATCGTCGCGAGCATGGTGCTGCTGTCGCACGCGGCGAAGACCCTGCCGATCGGTACGGCGTACGGGGTGTGGGTCGGTATCGGCGCGGCCGGTGCGGCGATCCTGGGCATGGTGGTGCTGAACGAGCCGGTGACGGCCGCCCGGATCTTCTTCGTGTGTCTGCTGCTGGTGGCCGTGGTGGGGCTGAAGGCGACCTCCGGTCACTGAGCCCCGCCCCCGGGGCGGTCAGCGGCCGGGCCGGTGCTTCCCCCGCCGCCCCCGCCGTTCCTGTCGCCCCCGCCGGTCCCGCCGTTCCGGGCGGCTGTGGGGGAGCCGGTGGTCCCTGGACCGCTCGGAGGGCGGCCGGAGGAGGAGGCGGCGGGCGCGGACGGGATCGTCGTGCGGCCGGGTGTCTCGTTCCCGGTGTCGGCGCTGCCGTCCCCGGCGCCCTCGCCCTCTCCCTCGCTCTCGGTGTCCGTACCGTCCCGGGAGCTTCCGGTGTCCGTGCCGTCCCCGGAGTCCTCGGAGTCTCCGGAGTCCTCGTCGGCCGACGGTGCGTCTCCCTCGCCGGTGTCCGGGGCGTCGGTGTCCGGGACCTCCCCGTCCGGAACCTCCCCGTCCGGCGCCTCGGAGTCCGGCGCCGGTTCCAGGTCGAACTCCTGGGCCGGGGAGGAGTTCAGCGCCGCTCGCGTGTAGGCGGCCCAGGTTTCGGCGGGAGCGCCGCCGCCGTTGACGCGGTCCAGGCCGAAGGCCCCGTACAGCGGGGTCTGGGCGCCGGTGTCCGGGTCCTGGCCCAGGACGGCGACGACGGTCGCCAGGTCGGGGGTGTATCCGGCGAACCAGGCGGCCCGGTCCTCCTCGGCGGTGCCGGTCTTGCCGACGGCGGGGCGGCCGACCGCCTGGGCCGCGGTGCCGGTGCCGCCCTCCACCACGCTGCGCAGGACCGCGGTCGTCGTGTCGGCGGCCTCCCGGGTGACGGCCTGTTCGGTGGTGCGCTCGGGCAGGTCGACCTCGGTGCCGTCCTTGGTGACCTCGTCGACGAGGACGTGGCGGCCGTGCCGGCCGTGGTCGGCGAGGGTGGCGTACGCCTCGGTCATGTCCAGGACGCTGGCGTTGGCGGTGCCGAGGGCGATGGAGGGGGCCGCGGTCAGGTCGGGGGTGTCGGTGGGGACGCCGAGGGCGACCGCGGTCCGGCGCACCTTCGCCGGGCCGACGTCCTGCGCCATCTGCGCGTAGACGGAGTTGACGGACTTGTCGGTGGCGGTGCGTACGGTGATGGAGCCGTAGTCGGTGTCGTCCTCGTTGGCGGGGGCGTAACCGGTGTCGCCCCGGGGGCCGGTGACGGGGCGTTCGTTGGACCCGTCGTAGACGGTGTTGGGGGTGATGGGCCGCCCGTCGCCGGTGGTGGAGCCGTTGACGAGGGCGGAGGTCAGGACGAACGGCTTGAAGATGGAGCCGACCTGGTAGTCGCGGCGGGTCGCGTTGCTGACGTACTGCCTGGTGTAGTCGACGCCGCCGTACAGGGCGACGACCGCGCCGGTGTCGGGAACGATGGAGGCCCCGCCGACGCGGACGTTCCGGTCGACCTCGCGTTCCTGGCTGGTCCGGGCCATGACGTTCGCGTCGACGGCCTCGACGAGGGCGTCCTGTTTGGCCCGGTCGAGGGTGGTGGTGATGCGGTAGCCGCCGAGGGCGAGGGTCTTGGCGTCGAGGATGCCGCGGCGGGTCAGGTAGTCCTCCACGGCCTGCACGATGTAGCCGCGCTGCCCGGAGAGCCCGGTGGGGCGCTTGGCCTTGCCGGGTGCGGGGAACCGGGTCGTCGCCTGTTCGGCGGCGTCGAGCCAGCCCTCCTTGACCATGCCGTTCAGGACGTACTTCCAGCGGCGCAGCGCAGCCGGTCCGTTGTCGGGGTGGGCGACGACGTCGTAGGCGCTGGGGGCGTTGAGGAGGGTGGCGAGGTACGCGCCCTCGGCGGTGGTGAGGTCCTCGACGTTCTTGCCGTAGTACGCCTGGGCGGCCGCCTGGATGCCGTAGGCGTTGCGGCCGAAGTAGCTGGTGTTGAGGTAGCCCTCGAAGATCTGGTCCTTGCTCGTCTCGCGGTTGAGCTTGACCGCGATGAAGAGTTCCTTGGCCTTCCGGACGAGGGTCCTCTCCTGGCCGAGGTAGTAGTTCTTGACGTACTGCTGGGTGATGGTCGAGCCGCCCTGGGTGCCCTTGCCGGTCACGGTGTTCCAGCCCGCCCGGAAGACCGCCCGGACGTCCACGGCGGGCTGGGAGTAGAAGTCGCGGTCCTCGGCGGCCAGGACGGCCTGCTGGACGGTCGGGGGGACCTGGGAGAGCTTGACCTTCTCCCGGTTGACCTCGCCGTCGCGGGCGATGACGCTGCCGTCGTTGTAGAGGTAGACGTTGGACTGGGCGGCGGCGTCGGCGTTGGCGGCCGGGATGTCCACGAGGTGGTACCCGGCGATGAGCCCGCCGCCGATGAGGAGTGCCAGGCCCAGCAGGGTCCCGAGGACCATCCGCCAGGTGGGGACGGCGCGCCGCCAGCCGGTGCGCCGGGGCCGTCTCGTCCGGCCCTTGCGCGGCGCCCCTCCCGGGTGCGGGGACCCGGCGGTTCCGGGGTCGGCCATCGCGCCCGAGGGGTCGCGGGGGGCCCAGGTCTGCGGCTCGTCGCTCATGTCGGTGGCGCTCCTCGGACGTGGACGGTGCTCCTATACTGCCCGTTTGATGCCGAAAACTGGCGTTACGTCAGGTTCGTTCCCTCCTCCGGTCGTCCCGTCGGTATCCAGCCAGGGGAGCGCGCGGTGTCGTCCCGTCGGTGCTCCGTGAGGAAGCGCGCGGGGCGTCTCCTGCGGTCGTTTCGCCGGGGATCGTGCGAGTCCCCGCCGGCCGTCGTCCCGAAAACCGGTCGCGGCCGCCCCGGCGCCGCACTAAGGTCGGGCGCTTTGGTGTCGGACGCTTCTGTCGGGCGCTGTGGTGTCGGGAGCCGCTGGGCGGCGGGGAGGGGGCGGGGTGCGGCTCTACGCGGTGGTGGCGGCGGGCGGATTCCGCCGCTACGCCACCTACCGGACCGCCACGGCGGCGGGCGTGTTCACCAACACGGTCTTCGGCTTCATCCTGGCGTACACCTACATCGCCCTGTGGGACGAACGTCCGCAGCTCGGCGGCTACGACACCGCGCAGGCGCTGACCTACGTCTGGCTCGGGCAGGCCCTGCTGATGGCCTGCGCCCTGATGGGCGGCGGCTTCGAGGACGAGCTGATGGAGCGCGTCCGCACCGGGGACGTCGCCGTCGACCTGTACCGCCCCGCCGACCTCCAGCTGTGGTGGCTGGCGGCCGACCTGGGCCGGGCGGCGTTCCACCTGCTGGGGCGGGGCGTCGCGCCGATGGTCCTGGGGGCGCTCGCCTTCGATTTGGCGCTGCCCGGCTCCCTGTGGATCTGGCCCGCGTTCCTCCTCTCGGTGTTCCTGGGCGTCGTCGTCAGTTTCGGGGTGCGCTATCTGGTGGCGCTCTCGGCGTTCTGGCTGCTGGACGGGGCCGGGGCGAGCCAGATCACCATGCTGGCCGGGCTGTTCTTCTCCGGGATGCTGCTGCCGCTGAACCTGTTTCCCGGGCTGCTCGGCGAGGTGGCGCGGGCGCTGCCGTGGTCCTCGCTGCTCCAGGTTCCGGCCGATGTGTTCCTCGGCAAGCACACGGGGTGGGGTCTGGTGGAGGCGTACGCGTTCCAGGGCGGCTGGGCGGTGGTCCTGTTGCTGGCGGGGCGCCTGACGCAGTCCGCGGCGACCAGGAGGGTGGTGGTCCAGGGTGGCTGAGACGACGGCGGTGCGGGACGGCGCGGGCCGGGAGGCCGGTGGCTTCGCGTACGAGGAGCGGCCCCGGATGCTGGAGGGCGTGCGCGCGTACGGCCTGATCATGGTGATGTGGGTGCGCTCGACGATGGCGTACCGGGCCTCGTTCGTCATGACGACGTTCGGGAACCTCGCGGTGACGGCCTTCGATTTCGTCACGATCCTGCTGATGTTCTCGCACGTCGACGCGCTCGGCGGCTACGCCCTTGAGGAGATCGCGCTGCTCTACGGGGTGTCGGCCACCGCCTTCGGCCTGTGCGACCTGCTGCTGGGGTCCATGGAACGGGTCGGCCGCCGGGTCCGCGACGGCACGCTGGACACCCTGCTGGTGCGCCCGGTTCCGGTACTGGCCCAGGTGGCCGCGGACCGGTTCGCGCTGCGCCGGATCGGCCGCGTCACCCAGGGCCTGGCGGTCCTCGGCTACGCGCTGGTCACCCTGGACATCGCGTGGACCCCGGTGAAGGTGCTGCTGCTGCCGGTGATGGTGGTGAGCGGGGCGGCGATCTTCGGGGCGGTCTTCGTGGCCGGCGCGGCGTTCCAGTTCCTCGCGCAGGACGCCTCGCAGGTGCAGAACTCCTTCACGTACGGGGGAACCACGCTGCTCCAGTACCCGCCGACGGTCTTCGCGAAGGATTTGGTGCGCGGGGTGACGTTCGTGATCCCGCTGGCCTTCGTCAGCTGGCTGCCCGCGCTGTACGTACTGGACCGGGAGTACCCGGTAGACCTGCCCCAGTGGGTGGCGTTCCTGCCCCCGGTCGTGGCGGCGGGCTGCCTGGCGCTGGCGGGTCTGGCCTGGCGGGCGGGGCTGCGGACCTACCGCAGCACGGGAAGTTGAGCGGAGGACACGGTGCGGGACGACGGTTTCATCACGCTCGACGGGGTCGAGAAGGTCTTCGAGGTCCGGCGCAAGGCCGGTCTGCTGCGCCGCGAACGGCACGAGGTCCGGGCCGTGGACGGGATCAGCTTCCAGGTCCCGCGCGGCGAGATGGTCGGCTACATCGGCCCGAACGGGGCGGGAAAGTCGACGACGATCAAGATGCTGACGGGCATCCTCACGCCCAGCGGCGGACGGCTGCGCGTCGCGGGCATCGACCCCTCCCGGGAACGTACGCGCCTGGCGCACCGCATCGGTGTCGTCTTCGGGCAGCGGACCACCCTCTGGTGGGACCTGCCGCTGCGCGACTCGTACCGGCTGATGCACCGCATGTACCGCATCCCGGACCGCCGTTACCGGGAGAACCTGGACCGCTGCGTCGAACTCCTGGACCTGGGCGCCCTGTTGGACGTCCCCGTACGGCAGCTCTCGCTCGGGCAGCGGATGCGCGGCGACATCGCGGCGGCGCTGCTGCACGATCCGGAGGTGCTGTACCTGGACGAGCCGACCATCGGCCTGGACGTGATCTCCAAGGCCAAAGTGCGCGGCTTCCTCCGGGAGTTGAACGCCGAGCAGGGGACGACGGTCCTGCTGACGACGCACGACCTCACCGATATCGAGCAGCTGTGCGGCCGGGTGATGGTGATCGACCACGGACGCCTGATGTACGACGGTTCGCTGGCGGGTCTGCACGCGGTGGGGGAGAGCGAGCGGACGCTGGTGGTGGACCTGGAACGCGAACTCCCGCCGATCCAACTGGAGCCGGACGCCTCAGGCCCGGCGCTGCGGGCGGTCAAGGTGGCGGGCCCGCGCCAGTGGCTGACGTTCCCCGCCGATGCGTCGGCGGCCCCGCTGGTGGCGCGGATCGCGGCGCAGTACCCGCTGGTCGACCTCTCGGTACGGGAGCCGGACATCGAGTCGGTGATCGCGAAGATGTACGAGGCGGCTCCCTGACGCTCCGACCGCCCGGGGCCGTTTCCCGCAGCTCACGGTCGTCGGCCGGCTCCCCGAGTCCCCGGGGACGGTCTGCCGACCGGCGGAGCGGCTTCGCGGAGGCCAGGGTTCCGTTCCGAGGCGGCGCGCGGCCGTCGGCCGGTATCCCTGTGCCGGGCGCCGGTGCGTTCAATAGGCTGCGCGGTATGACAAGTGAACGTCCGGACATGCGCGCCTCCGACGCCGAGCGTGAGCGGATCGCCGAGCTGCTGCGCGAGGCCGTGGCCGAAGGCCGACTGGAGATGGACGAGTTCGAGCAGCGCCTCGAATCCGCCTACAAGGCGCGCACCCACGGGGAGCTGGAGCCCCTCGTGCAAGACCTTCCGGCGCCCGGTTCGGCCGTGACCCCGGCCGGCTCGTCCGCGCCCGCCCCGCTACGGGGCTCGGCGGCCAACTGGCCCGCCCGGATCGGGGGCACCGCGACCTCCCGGGGCGGGTTCGCGTTCTGGGGCGGCTTCAGCCGGAAGGGCCGCTGGACGGTGGGCCGGAAGTTCACCGCGTTCGCGATGTGGGGCGGCGGCGAGATCGATCTGCGCGAGGCGCACTTCGAGGACCGGGAGACCGTGATCCGCTGCATCACGATCATGGGCGGCCTGCATGTGACCGCACCGCCGGAGCTGAACGTCGACGTCCGGGGCGTCGGCATCATGGGCGGCTTCGGGGAGGGCTCCAGCGAGGAGAGCGAGCCCGCACCCGACGCACCGTACGTACGGATCACCGGGCTGGCGCTGATGGGCGGCGTCGGAGTGGACCGGAGGCGGACGAAGGCGGAGCGCCGCCGCCTGAAGGAGGCGAAGGCCCGCGAGGCGGAGCTGGAGGCGCGCGGCCGC
The DNA here is from genome assembly GCF_044767975.1 of Streptomyces sp. NPDC101181. Lineage (NCBI taxonomy): Bacteria > Bacillati > Actinomycetota > Actinomycetes > Kitasatosporales > Streptomycetaceae > Streptomyces > Streptomyces sp. NPDC101181. The sequence goes on from NZ_JBIWOX010000003.1 coordinate 155,161, forward strand.
AGCGGCCTGGACGGCCCGGACGACGACCGGAAGGGCGGCGGCCGGGGCCGGGGCCGCAAGGAACTGGGCTGAGGCGGGGACGACGGGGACGGCGGGCCCCGGCCGGGCCCGGCGGGCAGGGACCGCAAGGTCTTCCCGGGACCCGCGCGTCAGGACCGCAAGGCCCCTCCCGGGCCCGGGGGGAGCAAGGACCGTAAGGGCCCTTGCGGTGGTCCCGGAGGGCAGGGCCGCCCTGGGATGCCCGGCCGCTCCCGTAGCTCCCGTGCCCTCACCGGCCCTGGTCCCTGGGGCCGCTCCCGGGCCCTCGCCCCGGATGTGCTCAGCGCCTCACAGCTCGTCGGACCTGGGGGCGCGGGCCCGGTCCACGGTCCTCAGGTCGACCCGGTCGCCGAGCGCGCGGTAGCCCGCGTCGTTGAAGTGCAGGTGGTCCCCGGAGTCGTACACGGCGAGCATCCGGTTCGGCGCGGCGGGATCGCGTACCGCCTCGTCGAAGTCGACGTACGCGTCGAACACCGTCCCCGCCCGGATCTGCTCGTTGACCGCCAGCCGGACGGCGTTGCGCTCGGGCGTCCACGTGGCGAAGCCCTCGAACGGGGTCAGCGTCGCACCGACGACCGTCAGTCCGCGGGCGTGCGCCCGCTCGGTGAGGGAGCGCAGGCTGTCCACGATGCGCTGGGGGTCGGGCTCCTGCGGGGTCTGCTGGACATCGTTGATGCCGAGGGCCACGATGACGGTCCGCGCCCCCGCGACCGACAGGACGTCGCGGTCGAGCCGCTCGGTGCCGGGAAGGCCGCCGGTGCCGCGCCCGAGGCCCACGATCCGGTTGCCCGCGATGCCCGCGTTGGCGACCCCGTGGCGGCCGGCCAGCCGGTCGGCGAGGACGTCGGTCCAGCGGGCGTTCGCGTCGGTGGTGGAGCCGCTGCCCGCGGTCAGGGAGTCGCCGAGGGCGACGACCGCGCCGAGCGCCCGCTCGCTGCGGACGTCCACGGCGGTCAGATAGCGCCAGTGGGTGGTGGACCAGGTGCCGCGCTCGTCGATGAGGTAGGACGTCTGATGGGTGTTGGGGTGGTAGGTGACCGGCCCGCTCGGCTCCGGGGTGCGGAGGCTGACCTGGAGGTCGGAGTCGGCGGCCACGGGCACGACGACCGGGTCGCTGACGACCTGCCCGCCCGCGGCGATGGTGACGGCCGGGGCGCCCTTGAAGGTCACCGGCCGGGTGTTGACGGTGACCTGGTCCACCACCAGGGGGACCGTGCCGAAGAGGTTCGACAGCGTGATCCGGGCGGCGTCGCCGCCGATGCTGGTGTGGACGACGTTACGGATGGTGCGTCCGGGGAGCCCGTTCGGGGTGTTCGGCTCGCCGCGGACCGGCGCGGCGGTCCAGGTGGCGACCCACTTGCCGCCCGAGGCGGCGGGGGCGACCGGGTTACGGGCCGCCGCCTGGGTCTCGGCGGGCGGCGGCGGTGCCGGGGAACGGGGGCCGGACAGCAGCGTCGTACCGAAGGCGACGGCGGCGGCGAGCGCGGCGGTGCCCGCCATGAGGGCGATGAGCAGGGCATACCCCTGACGCCTGGGCATGTGCGGTTTTTCTCCTTGTGATGATCGTGCTGTTCCCATGATGCGACAGGCCGTGGGGAACTCGACGTGCGGCTCAGGAGTAGGTGAGGCAGAGACAATGCGTACGGCACGGGAGCGAGGCGTACGCGGACGGGTGGAGCGGATGGAACGGACCGGATCCGAAGTGCAGGACGCGGAGCGGAAGAACGGGTCGGTGTCAGGGGCCCCGGGCGTGGGCGCGGGCCCGCTGGCCTCGTTCGCGTACACCGCCGCCGACGAGGAGAAGCAGCGCGGCGTACGGCGCATGAAGCTCACGGCCACCGGCCTCCTTCTGTTCGTCGCGCTCGTCTACGTCCTGGCCACCTGGGCGGAGAGCTCAGGCGTGGAAGGCTGGCCGGGCTACGTCGCGGCGGCTGCCGAGGCGGGGATGGTGGGTGCGCTGGCGGACTGGTTCGCCGTCACGGCGCTCTTCAAGCGCCCGCTCGGCCTGCCCATCCCGCACACCGCGATCATCCCCACGAAGAAGGATCAACTGGGACAGTCCCTCGGTTCCTTCGTTGGCGAGAACTTTCTCTCCGGAGACGTCATTCGTGACCGAATTCACGCTCTGGGGGTCGGAAAGCGACTGGGTGTGTGGCTGGCGGAGCCCGCCCACGCGGACCGGGTGACCGCCGAGTCGGCGACCGCGCTGCGCGGCGCGCTGACGGTGCTGCGGGACTCCGACGTCCAGGCGGTGGTCGGTGAGGCGATCACCCGGCGCGCCGAGTCGGTGGAGGTCGGGCCGGGTCTGGGCAAGATGCTGGAGAAGGTCGTCACCGACGGCGGCCACCGCAGGGTCGTCGACCTCGTCTGCGTACGGGCGCACGACTGGCTGGTGGAGCACGGCGACTCGGTGATGAACGCGGTACAGGGCGGGGCGCCCGGCTGGACACCGCGGTTCGTGGACAAGCGGGTGGGGGAGCGGGTCTACAAGGAACTGCTCCGGTTCGTCACGGAGATGCGGGACATGCCGGAGCACCCGGCGCGCGGCTCCATCGACACCTTCCTCAACGACTTCGCGGCCGACCTCCAGAGCGATCCGGACACCCGCGCCCGGGTGGAGCGGCTGAAGTCCGACATCCTCGGCCGGAGCGAGGTTCAGGACGTCATCGCCTCGGCCTGGTCCTCCGTCCGCACGATGATCATCTCGGCGGCGGAGGACGAGCGCAGCGAACTGCGGCTGCGGGCACGGGCGTCGCTGATGTCGCTCGGCGCCCGGCTGGCGAGCGACGAGCGGCTCCAGGCCAAGCTGGACGGCTGGCTGGAGGACGCCGCGGTGTACGTCGTCACGACGTACCGCGCGGAGATCACCTCGCTGATCAGCGAGACGGTCGCGGGCTGGGACGCGGACCAGACCTCGAAGAAGATCGAGGCGCACATCGGCCGCGACCTCCAGTTCATCCGGATCAACGGCACGGTGGTCGGAGCCCTCGCGGGCCTGGCGATCTACACCGTGTCGCACGCCCTGGGCGGCTGAGGCACCCCGACCTCAGGGCCCCGCCCCTCCGGACGCGTACCCGTCCGGCTCGGTCGTCTCCGGTACGGGTACGCACCCGGTCCTACGCGGGGGAGTCGCCGGTCAGTACGGGCGCGGGGCGGCGGGCGTCCGACGCCGCGCGGGAGGGGTGACGGTCATTCGCAGCCCACGCCGTCGCCGTCCCGGTCGAGGTGGCGTCCGTAGCCCGGATCCCCGGACCGGATGGGGGCGGCGCCCGCGGCCCGTACGGCGTCGCAGTTCGCGTAGGAGGCGCTGCCACCGCCGCCGCCGCTGCTGGAGCTTCCGCCGGAGGACGACGACCCGCCGCCCCACGGCTCGCAGCCCACGCCGTCGCCGTCGCGGTCCAGGTGGGGCGCGTAGCCCGGGTCGCCCTTCTCGACGGGGGCGGCTCCGGCGGCGCGGGCGGCGTCGCAGTTCTCGTAGGACACCGGTTCCGGTTCGGACTTCGGGGCCGTCGGCTTCGGCGTGGGCTCGGGGCTCGGCTTCGGCGCGGTCACCTCGATGCGGACGATGGCGTCGGCGGCGGCCACCTCGGTCCCGGGCACCTGGACCCGGTACGTGAACTCGTCCGCACCCCCGTACCCGGCCGCGGCGGTGTACATGACCGACGCGCCGACCACCGTGGCCTCCCCGTGTCCGGGGGCGGCCGTGATGCTCAGGGTCAGTTCGTCCGGGTCGTAGGCGTCGAGCAGGGCTGCCGCGTCACCGCTCTCCAGGGTGACGGAGTCGTTGTCCAGGACGTCGACGGCCAGGTCCTCCCCGGCCTTCGCGCGCTGCTCGTCGTCGTCCATGAGCGCCAGAGCCCGCTCCCGCTTCCCGGCGGGCGAGGCACTGGCCGACGCGACGACCTCGGAGGCCCCCTTCGCCCCACCGCCCCCGTCCCCCGCCCCACCACCGTCGCCCCCGCACCCCACGAGGACCAGCGCGAGCACGGCGGCCCCCACGGGTATCCGGAGGAGGAGGTGTCGCGGCCGTCGTGCCTGCTTCGTCGTCTGCATGTGTTGCCCCCAAGACCGGACTAGGTGCGGTGACGCGTTGGAGCAGCCGATGCTCGCAGCGGGGCCGTGGCTGATTCAGGGGCATGGAGGAAGCGAAGCGGAATTGTGATGGAATCATGGACGACCGGTGAGGGCAGCCGGCGGCCGACCGCTCCCAGGGGGACGCGGACAGCCACGTCCGCCGCAGGTGGACGGCCGTCGGCAGCTGCTCGCCGTCGACGGTGGGCAGGGCCCAGCCGCGACCGACAAAGACGCAGTGGACCATCAGTTGATCGATGCTGGCCGCCATGAGCGACGTAACCCTAGGCCAGCGCGAGCGGCACCAAACTCATCCCCTCCGCGACTCAAGTCCTGGGGCAGCGCAACATCGTGCTATCCGATGCTCGGAGATTGAGGCGAGCTCATAGGGGACAGAGGATGTGTTGATCTATTCGATCAGCCACCGGCGATTGCAGAGTAGGTCCATACGTCGGCTGGAATCTGATGAGAAAGCTTCCATTCGATCGCCATCGGGTTGCTGCCCGTGTGCTTGACGTACTCCGCCGGTCCCATGAGCATCCATGGCTGGGGTCCACCGATATCCGTCTGCTTGTACCGGCGTACGAAGAGCAGGACGTGGGTGCCCTTCTCCTTGTGGGTCTGGTAGCGGACGCCGGTGGGTGAGCGCTCCGAGGTCTGGTTCTGTGACTCCCAGTGGAACAAGGAGTCGTTGAGGGCGTAGTCCTTATAGCGGGTCTCGGGTGAGAAGTCCTTCTCGTCTTTCTCCAGGGTGACAAGCAGGGCATCGGTCTGGATGTTCTCGCACCACTTCACGCCTTCGCGGAAGTGTCCGGGCTTCCGGCCGTCCACGGAGGCCTGGCCCAGCGCTGGGAGAATCTCTTCGCGGCTGTACGACGCGTGGATGGTCAGGGGGATGGCAGCGTGCGCCCCGAGGAGTGGCACGGGCACGTGGTCGGCCTGCTGCAGGACGTGAGCGAGCACCTGACGCAGCTCATCCCGGAACGCATGCTGGGGGCGCAGTGAGTCCAGTCCAGCTTGGTAGCTGGGAAAATCTCCACCCAGCGGCCAGAGCGAGAAGAAGAACATGCGGGCGTACCCTTGTTCCTGCTCGCTGAGCTCGTCGTAGGTAGGAGCGTCATCGGCCAGCAGCTTGCTGTACGCCGCAACGCGCAGCGGGTCATCGACGTGCAGGAATGCCGAGACCCGCTTGAGGAGGGGCAACTCGCCTTCAGGGCCGACCGCGTCCAGCAGCCTCGCTCGACGCAAGAGACCTGTCCAAGAGTTTCCGTCGCCTCGGTAGAGCTCCTTGAGCTCCCTGCCGCTCTCCTTAAGGAAGTCCATAAGGCGTGGTTTCGCATAGGATGCGACCTCGCGGGCCAGCTGCTTGACATTGACTGCGATCTGGGCGCGGATGTTGTCAATGATCAGGTCCTTGGCCTTCGTCTCAAGGATGATCTGGCAGCCCGAAGGAAGTTGAGGGAAGTCCTGCTCGATGCTGTCGAGGAGGCGGTTGCGCGTCAGGTTCGTCAGTGCGCGGAACTGTTCTTCGAACCGAAACTCCTTGCGGTGCTGGCCGATGAAGTCCAAGACGGTGAGGACCGCCTTGTCGGCGGTTCGACGCAATCCCCGGCCCAACTGCTGGAGGAAGACCGTGGCACTAGAGGTAGGGCGCAGCAGGAGCAAGGTGTCGACATCGGGGATATCGAGTCCCTCGTTGAACAGATCGACAGAGAAGATGACTTGAAGTGCTCCCGAGCGCAGGTCATCCAGTGCTGCCTTACGGTCGTGCGCTGGAGTCTCACCAGACAGCGCTATCGCGTTGAGGCCTGCCCGCCGGAAGAAGTCCGCCATGAAGCGTGCGTGCGCGACCGACACGCAGAATGCCAGGGCGCGCATCGAGTCCGGATCGGTGACCTTGTCCTTCACTGCCTGCACCACGAGCCGAGCTCGCGCGTCGTTGCCCGTGAACAGGTTGCTCAGCGCTGTCGAGTCGTACGCTCCACGCTTCCAAGTAACAGCGCTCATATCCGTGTTGTCGGTTACGCCGAAATAGTGGAATGGGCTGAGAAGCTCGTTCTCCAGGGCTTCCCAGAGCCGCATCTCCGCCGCGATGCGACCGTCGAAGAACTCGTCCTGGATGTTCAAGCCATCCATGCGTTCCGGGGTCGCCGTCAGCCCCAGGAGCTCCCGTGGCTGGAAGTGGTCCATGATCTTGCGGTAGGTGGGCGACGTACCGTGATGGAACTCGTCGATCACGATGACGTCGAAGTGATCCGGGGCGATACGGTCCAGAGCCTGCGTTGTAAGCGACTGGACGCTAGCGAACACGTGAGTCCATCGGCTGGGGATCTCGCCGCTGAACAACAACTCACCGAAGTTCGCATCGATAAGAACGTTCTGGTAGACGCGCAAGGACTGCTCCAGGATTTCCTTGCGATGCGCTACGAAGAGCAGACGGGGGTCACGACCGAGAGTCTGACGCAGACGCTTGTAGTCCAGCGCCGCCATGACGGTTTTGCCGGTACCCGTTGCTGCGACGAGAAGATTGCGGTGTCGATCGTGCACCGTGCGCTCAACTTCGAGGCGTTCTAGCATGTCCCGCTGGTGCGGGTACGGGCGTACCTCCAGGCCGGAGAGGGTGATGCTCGTAGACCCAGGGCGGCCACTACCACCGGCGCGGGACAGGGCATCATCCAGCCGCTGGGCATCCCTGTCAGGGTCGTACGACTCGAAAGCCGGCTCACTCCAGTAGGCGTCGAAGGTCGCCTCGAACTTGCGGATCACGGAAGGCGTTGCGACCGAGGAGAGGCGGACATTCCATTCGAGCCCGTCAAGGAGAGCGGCCTTGGAAAGGTTCGAGCTGCCGACATACGCCGTGTCAAAACCACTGTCACGCCGGAAGAGCCATGCCTTCGCGTGAAGACGGGTCGAGCGAAGCTCGTAGTTGACCTTCACCTCGGCGCCGAAGTCTCGCACCAGTCGGTCCAGCGCGCGGCGCTCGGTGGCGCCGATATACGTCGTCGTGAGTACCCGGATGGGAATGCCGCGCTCGCGCGCCGACGACAGGGACTTCTCCAAGACCCGGAGTCCGTGCCACTTCACGAATGCGCAGAGGAGGTCGACTCGGTCGGCGGTGGCGAGCTCGGAGCGCAGCTCGAAGCCGAGACTGGGGTCCTCCGGAGAGTTCGTGATGAGTGCCGTTTCGGACAGCGGGGTCGCCGGGCGTATGGCGTATACGCCGGGTGCTTCCTGCTCCGCGACGGCCAGCAGCTGGCGCGGTCCATCGGTGACGAGGTCGACCCACTCCGTCGCACCTTCGATCGTATTGAGCGATTCCAGGATGTGATTGGCCGCCATCACCTGCTCGGTAGGGGTGAGGCCTTGGAGCACCCGACGCACTGTGGCGCCGATATGGCGGGAGAGGACATGGGGCGCCGACTCTGTGCCGACTGAGGCTTCGATGGAGTGCCAGCCCGCGGAATTGAGCTGCTTCATCCGCTCGGCGAGCCGATGCGTAATGAGCGATTCATAGAGCCCAGCAACTGGCGCTTCATTCGAAAGGTTGTTGAGCATGCCCGAGTCCCCTCATCTGGCTGCGTACTACATATGCAGTTCTATCAAGGAGGTCTGACAGCCGGGTCCCGTGGCTAGCGAAAGCATCAGGGGCCGCCGCCCGAGACGTCGTGGGCGGAGGTCCCTGCGAGAGGCGTACAGCAGAGGCCTCAGACCCCGTGGCACCTGCCGTAGGCCTTTCCTGAGCCGCACCAGCAGGCGGCTGTGCGGGACGGGGGCCAGGGGGTGGCGCGGCCTCGGGCGGCGAGGGTGGTGGCGTACTGGGGGAGGAGGCCCACGGTGGCGGGGGACGTGGCTTCGGAGGCGGCGAACGCCTCGTAGGAGGGGACCGTGCCCGTGACGATGCCCAGGTTCGGGGTGCCCGTCGTGTGGAGGTCCCGGAGCGCGGCTTCCAGGCGGTCCAGGTGCGTGGCGTGGTCCACGTACTCCTCGGCCAACGCCGGGTACACCGTGAGCAGTTCGCGGAGTTCGGGTTCGGGCCAGTGCAGCACGGCCACCGGGAACGGGCGGGACAGAGCCGTGCGGTAGGTGCCCAGCTCCGCGCGGAGGCGGGCGATCTCGGCCTTCAGCTCCACCGGGTCCGAGGAGCCCAGGGACCACAGGCGCTTGGGGTCGTGGAGTTCGTCCAGGGGAACCGGGGCCGTGTGCAGCTCACCCGCCAGCTGGTCCCAGGCGTCGTGGTCCAGCCCCATCAGCCTGCGGACCCGGTGGCGGCCGGTCAGCAGGGACTGGACCGGGTACGGGACCTCCTCGTCCGGGGCCAGCAGCAGGGTCAGCGCGGTCGAGAAGACCTCGTGCGCCGACTCCAGCTCATCGTGCGCCTCCAGCGTCTCGGCGGCCACCTGCCACGGCGCTGCGTTCAGCGGGCCCGCCGCACGGATGCCGTGGATGATCGCGCGGGCCTCGGCCTCGTGGCCGTACTCCCACAGGTTGGCCGCCTTCAGGGCCTTGATCAGGTGCGGGTTGTCGACAGTGGGCTCGGGGGCGGCGAGCAGGTCGTCGTAGAGCGTGCTCGCGCGGGCGCGGTCACCCGCGAGTTCCAGGTGGGCCGCTGCCTGGAGGATCAGCGGTTCGTGGTCCTCGGGGTACTGCGCCGCGGTGCGGAGCAGACGCTCGGCTTCGGTGGTGTGGTCGGCAGGCGTGTCGGGGCGCATGGATCACACGGTACTGCCGGAGCGCCGCGGCGGGGAGAAGAGGGCCGAGGAGGAGAAGCGGGAGAAGTCCGGACAGGTGGATCCCGGGAGTTGGGTCTGGTGGATGCCGGGAGCTGGGGCTGGTGGATCCAGGGAGTCGGGTCTGGAGAGTTGCGCGCGATGGCTCTATCGTTCGCGCCCCGGCCGCCGTGTCGACCGGATGGTGAGCAGTCCTGCCGGTCGTGCCCTGAGCCGGGCCTGCCGGTCGTGCGGCCAGCAGTTCTGCCGCTCATGCGGCGGGAGGCGTACGGCGTATGGCGTACGGCGGGCGGCGGGCAGGACCGAGGGGGCGGGAGGCGAGGGGGCTGTGCGGGAGCGGCGAGGTGTACCGGGGCGGGGGGCGCGGCTTCTGGCCCGGGGGCTGTGGGTCTCCGCCGAACTCGTCGTGACCCTCGGGGTCGTGCTCCTGCTGCTCGTCGCCCACCAGGTGTGGTGGACCAACCGGGAGGCGCGTGCCGAGGCCGGGCACGCCGTACGGGAGCTTCGCCGGGGCTGGGACCAGGCCCCCGCCACCCCCGTCGCCCCCGGCGCACCCTCTCCCGCAGGGCCTGCGGGAGAGGGTGCGGGGAGCGGCGGAAGTCCTCCGTCGGCCGACGCCGCCTCCGATGCGCCCGCCGCGTCCGGGGCTCCGGCCGGCGCTCCGGGCCCGGCTCCCCGCTGGGACCAGGCATACGCCGTCCTTCGCATCCCCCGCATCGACCTCACCGCCCCCGTCGCCGAGGGCATCAGCAAGGGCGGGGTCCTCGACCGCGGGTACATCGGGCACTACACCCGCACCGCGGGGGCCGGGCAGGCCGGGAACTTCGCGCTCGCCGGGCACCGCAACACCCACGGCGAGCCCTTCCGGCACATCGACCGGCTGCGGCGCGGCGACCGGATCACCGTCGAGACCCGGGACGCCGTCCACACCTACACCGTCGACAGACGTCTCACGCGTACCGCGCCCTCCGACAGCGGGGTCATCGCGCCGGTGCCCCGCAGCAACATCACCACGTCCGCCGGATACAGCGAGCCCGGCTACTACCTCACCCTCACCACCTGCACCCCCGAGTTCAGCTCCCGCTACCGGCTCATCGTCTGGGGGCAGCTCACCTCGATGCGGCCCCGTTGAAGGACCTGGGAAACCCGGGGGCGGACCCGATCATCGTGTATAACGAAAGAGTGCCGTTCGCTCCGATGAGCGGCATCTCGCAGGACCGGTACGAGGACGGAACGAGGAACGAGAGGTGCACATCGTGCGGGACGCCGACGCCCTGCGCCGCGCCTTCGCCCGGCTGCTCCGGCCCGCCGGACTCGTCCTCCTCTTCCTCACCGGGATCCTCCTCGCCGAGGGCGGCAGCCTCTCCGCCGCCGTCGCGCTCGCTGCCACCGCCGCGGCCGGTTCCGCGCTCGTCGTCTGCTCCGTCATCAGCGCCCGCTGCGCCTCCCCGGTGCCCCGCACCCGGGTCCGTACAGCCATCAGGGACCGGGAGCGGCGCACCGCCTTCCTCCCGCAGCGCGACCCCGACGCACGGGGGCGCACCAGGCCCCGGGCACCCGGGCACGCCCTCCTGACGGCCGCCGCGTAGAGGGTTCCCTCCCGCAACGCCCGCGCTTCCGCGTGCGTACGGTGCACCCGCACGTGCGCCCCGCGCCGGTCGTCATGCCGCGTACCGAACACGTACTTCTCCCGGCACGACGAGACCCCCGGAGGGCTCACCCATGTCCGCCTTCATGTCCGCTTTCGCCGACCTGGTCGGCTCCCTCGCCGATCTGCTCCAGCCGTTCTTCCAGGCCGCCTCCACCGCCGCCGCGATCGTCCTGATCACCGCCCTCGTGCGGCTCGCCGTCCATCCGCTCTCCCGGGCCGCCGCGCGGGGGCAGAAGGCCCGTACCCGGCTTCAGCCGCAGATCGCCGAGCTGCGCAGGAAGCACGGGAAGAACCCCGAGCGGATGCAGAAGGCGATCATGGAGCTGCACGCCGCGGAGAAGGTCTCGCCGCTCTCCGGCTGCCTGCCGAGCCTGCTCCAGCTGCCCGCCTTCTTCCTCCTCTACCACCTGTTCTCCAGCGGCTCCATCGGCGGCGAGCCCAACGCGCTCCTCAGCCACGACCTGTTCGGCGCGCCGCTCGGCGGGCGCTGGCACGACGCCCTCGCGGACGGCGGGGTCCTCGGAGCGCACGGGCTGGTGTACCTCGGGCTCTTCGCACTCGTCCTCACCGTGGCCACCTTCAGCTACCGGATGACCAGGCGGCAGATGGCGGCCAACCCGATGACCCCGGCCACCGGGCCCGACGGACAGCCCGTGCCCGGCGTCGGCGCGATGGTCAAGGTGATGCCGCTGCTCTCGTTCGCGACCCTGATCACCGTGGCCGTCGTCCCGCTCGCCGCCGCCCTGTACGTCGTCACCACGACCGCCTGGAGCGCCGCGGAGCGGGCCTGGCTCTACCGCGATCTGCGCGTCCCCGCCGCCGTCGCGACAGCCACCTGACGTACGCCGTCTCCCTGCCGCCCGATGCCGTCCCGGCAGCCACCCGACGCCGTCGCCACGGCCGGCTGATGCCGTCGTCCCGCTGTGATCACGCACAGCGGGACGACGGGCACCATGGCCGACGCGGCGTAAAACCGCCGGTCAGTGCGCCGGTCCAGTGGGTGAACGAGGTCTTGCGGAGCGATCGCATCTCTTGGAGGATCAGCCAAGCCCGTCGTCGGCCGCACCCCGCCGAAGGGCCTCACCTCGACCAAGAGGAGTTGGACCGTTGAAGCTGCTTCGAGTCGGTACGGCGGGCGCCGAGCGTCCCGCGCTTCTCGACCGCGACGGGACACTGCGTGATCTGTCGGGGATCGTCCCCGACATCGACGGCGAACTGTTCGCCGACGCCTCCGCGTTCGCCCGGGTACGGGCGGCCGCCGACGCGCCCGGTGCGCTGCCCGTCCTCGACCCCGCGGGGCTTCGGACCGGCCCTCCGCTGGGACGCATCGGCAAGATCGTGTGCATCGGGCTCAACTACCACGACCACGCCGCCGAGACGGGTGCGGAGATCCCGGCGGAGCCGATCCTGTTCTTCAAGGCCCCCGACACCGTCGTCGGACCCGAGGACCCCGTCCTCGTACCCCGCGGCAGCCGGAAGACCGACTGGGAGGTCGAGCTGGCCGTCGTCATCGGCCGTACCGCCCGCTACCTGGACACGGCTGAGGAGGGGCTCGCCCACGTCGCCGGGTACGCGACCGCCCACGACGTCTCCGAGCGCGCGTTCCAGATCGAGCGCGGCGGCACCTGGGACAAGGGCAAGAACTGCGAGACGTTCAACCCGCTGGGCCCCTGGCTGGTCACCGCCGACGAGGTGGCCGACCCGCAGGCCCTGCCGCTGCGGCTCTGGGTCAACGGCGAGCTGAAGCAGGACGGCACGACCGCCGACCAGATCTTCCCGGTGGGCGAAGTCGTCCGCTACCTCAGCCACTTCATGACGCTCTACCCCGGCGACGTCATCAACACCGGCACGCCCGCCGGGGTCGCCATGGGCCAGCCCGAGCCGAAGCCCTACCTGAAGGCCGGAGACGTGGTGGAGCTGGAGGTGGCAGGGCTCGGCCGGCAGCGGCAGGAGCTGAAGGCGGCGTAGCCCTTAACAGGTGCGGCACAGCCCTTAACAGGTATGGAGGAGGGGCCCGGCTCCGACGGGTGCCGGGAGCGCAACCCGCTGAGGTGCGGGACGGGGGCGCCACCACCCTGCGTACGGTGGTGGCGCCCCCCGTCCCGTGACGGCGCGTCCGGTCCCTGCCTCCTGCTCAGTCCTCCAGGTTCCCGCTCAGTCCTCCAGCCGTGCCGCGAACTGCTCCAGCGCCTCCACCACCATCGCGTGGTCCTCCGCCTGCGGCAGCCCGGAGACGGTGACCGTGCCGATCACGCCCGCTCCCTCCACCGCGAGCGGGAACGAGCCGCCGTGCGCGGCGTAGGTGTCCGGGTCCAGGCGCGAGGACTCCTCGAACGTCGTGCCCTTGGCCCGGAAGCGGCTGCCGACCAGGTAGGAACTCTCGCCGTACCGTTCGACCACCTTGCGCTTACGGTCGATCCAGGCGTCGTTGTCCGCGCTCGAACCCGGCAGCGCCGCGTGGAACAACTGCTGCGCGCCGCGCCGGATGTCGATCGCCACCGGGGCATGTCGCTCCCGGGCCAAGGCCACCAGCAGGCTGCCGAGCGCGAACGCGTCGTCGTAGGAGAAGTGCGGGAGGGTGAGCCGTCGCTCTTGGGCGATCAGCTCGGCGATGGTGGGAGAGGTGGTGGTCATGAGGCGGGCTGCTCCTCGCCGGTCGGGGCTGCGGACAGGGTCACGGTGACGCCCTCACGGGCCGAGCGGCGGGCCGCTTCCAGGACGTCCAGCGCGGCGGCGGCCTGGTGGGCGGTGACCGGGTTCTCGCCGGTGCCGCGCACGGCGGCGGCCACAGCGGCGTAGTACGCGGGGTAGTCGCCGGGCAGCGTACGGACCGGGGCGCCGCCGCCGGTCAGCGGGGACTCGCCGGAGCCGAGGCGGCCCCACAGCTCCTCCGCCTCCTCGCCCCAGGGCTCGTCGGCCACCGGGCGCAGACCCTCGCGCAGGGCGGCCTCCTGCGGGTCCAGGCCGTACTTCACATAGCCCGCCTTCGAGCCCAGCACCCGCAACCGCGGGCCGAGCTGGGCCGTGGTGGCGCTCACGTACAGGTGCGAACGGACCCCGCCGGCATGGGTGATGGCGATGAACGTGTCGTCGTCGGCGGCCGCGCCGGGGCGGCGTACGTCGGACTCCGCGTACACCGTGGCCGCCGGGCCGAACAGCGCCAGCGCCTGGTCCACGACATGGCTGCCCAGGTCGTACAGCAGCCCGCCGATCTCCTCCGGGTCGCCCGACTCGCGCCAGCCGCCCTTCAGCTGGGGCCGCCAGCGCTCGAAGCGGGACTCGAAGCGCTGCACCTCGCCCAGCTCGCCGTCGGCGATCAGCGCGGCGAGGGTGCGGAAGTCGTTGTCCCAGCGGCGGTTCTGGAAGACCGAGAGCAGCAGCCCGCGCTCCTCGGCGAGCGCCGCCAGCTCCCGCGCCTCGGCGGCGGTCCCGGCGATCGGCTTGTCCACGACCACGGGGAGACCGGCCTTGAGGGCGGCTGTCGCGAGGGAGACATGCGTCTTGTTCGGGGAGGCGATCACGATCAGGTCCAGCTCGTCCGCGCGCTCCCACAGCTCGTCCGGCGAGGCCGCGAACCGTACGCCCGGGTACGCGGCGCGGGCCTCGGTCCGGCGCTCCTCGTTCGACGTGACGAGCGTGTCGAGGACCAGGCCGTCCGTCGCGGTAATCAGCGGGGCGTGGAAGACGGAACCGGCCAGGCCGTAGCCGACGAGGGCGACGCGGAGCGGGGCGTCCGAGGCGTTGGGGGTCATACGTTCCACTTAAGCAACGCTGTTGCCAAAGTGCAAGCGACCGGCACAATGGACGGGTGAAGGGGAATGAACCGCTGAACGGGAGCGGGACGAGCGCGCGGGCCGGGACGGTTCCGACGGCCCGGCCGAAGAGCCATGCCGGTGTGAACCTTCCGGCGCTGCGCCACCACAACGCCGCGCTGGTCCTGGATCTGCTGCGGGCCGCCGGGGCCGGGGGCATCAGCCGGCTGGAGCTCGCCGAGCGCACCGGCCTCACACCGCAGGCCGTCAGCAAGATCACCGCGCGGCTGCGGGCGGAGGGCCTGGCCGTCGGCGCGGGCCTGCGGCCTTCCACCGGCGGCAAGCCGCGTACGGTGCTCCGGCTCGTACCCGACGCGCAGTTCGCCGTCGGCCTCCACCTGGACCGCGACGGGCTCACGGCGGTCCTGGTCGACCTCGCCGGTCGCCCGGTCGCCACGACCACGGCGCCGCTCGACTTCGGCGCTCCGGCGGACCGGGTGCTGGCCGCCGCGGCCGACGCCGTACGCGACCTGAGCGCGGCCGAGCCGCACCGGCCGGTGCTGGGGGTGGGGGTCGCCGTACCGGGCCCGCTCGACCACCGGGACGGCGTACTCCACCGGGTCACCGGCTTCCCGCGATGGGACGGCTTCCCCCTCCGCGACGCCCTCGCCGAACGCACCGGTCTGCCGGTCACCGTCGACAAGGACACCAACGCCGCCGCCCTGGCCCTGGCGCTGGCCCTCTCGCCGAGCGAGCCGCCGGGCGACTTCGCCTACCTCCACGTCGGTACGGGGCTCGGCGCCGGTCTCGTCCTCGGCGGCGAGGTGCACCGGGGCGCGCGGACGGGAGCGGGCGAGTTCGGCCACCAGACCCTTCAGCTGGACGGGCCGCTGTGCGGGTGCGGCGGACGCGGTTGCGTCGAGGCGCTCTGCCTGGCCGCCGAGGCGCGCGGCGACCGGGCAGAGGCGGCCCGGGTCCTCGGCGCGGGCGCGGCGAACCTGGTCGGGCTGCTCGACATCGACCGGGTCGTGCTGGGCGGCCGCACGGTGGCGGCGGATGAGGACGCGTACGTACGAGGCGTCCGCGCCGTGATCGAGGAGCGGGCCGCGCGCGGCGGCGGAGGCGGAGCCAGAGGCAGGGACAGAGGCGCGGTGACCGTCACGGTGGCGCGAGGCGGCGACCGGCCCGTGGCGGAGGGCGCGGCACAGCTGGTGCTCGCGCCGGTGTTCGGACGGGTGGGGGAGCGGGGGCAGGGGAGCGGAGCGTAGGGGGTACGGGTCGGATGCGGGCCCCACACGGCGAAGCCGGTCGGGTGATCGTATGAACGATGTCGGCATGTCGACTCTCTGAGTCCGCGCGCGCGTGCTTGCGTCGGAGGACACCACCGGTGGCCGCCGCCCCGGGTCGTCCGCGAGCAGCGAAGGATCCTCGTCATGTCCCCCACCTCCGGTGCACGGTCACGTGACGGCCGTACGCTCTCCGCCCTCGGGCTGGTCGCCGGGATCGCGGTGCCCGCCGCGCTCCTGGGCGGACCGCAGGCGACCGCCCTGCCCGCCCCGCCGCTCCCCGCATCCTTAGCCGCTGACGAGCAGCCCGCCTGCGGTGACCCGGGCGCGAAGGAGTTCCCCGTCGAGGCCCGCATCCAGAACGCCCCGGACCGGTACGCCTCCGGCGGCGGTTACGGCACCTGGTTCCTGGAGGTCACCAACACCACCGACGCCTCCTGCGGGGCCCTGCACCCGGTTCTCGTCCTCACCGACCGCGACCGCCGGCTGACGGCCGAGCAGATCCAGCTGTCGTACGCCGAGCCCGGCCGGCCCGGCGCCGAGCACCGCGTCACCTGGGAGACCACCGACCGCGACGAGCAGATCGGGGTACTCGGCGGACTCACCGTGCCCGCGGGGAAGACCGTCGCCGTACGCGTCCGGATGGCGTTCACCTCCGACACCGCCCCCGGGCCCGTCTCCGCCCGCGCCGCCGTCGTCCAGCGCCACCACCAGGACATGGACAAGGGCGGCGGGCGCGAGGACGGTGACTGGGTGGGGGAGTCGGCGGACTACGCGTTCGTGATCGTCGACGGCGTCACCGGCGACACCCGCGAACCGGAACGCCCCGACCCCCCGCGCACCGACCCGGACACCGGCACCCCTACCGAGCGGCCCGAGGGACCCCGTGAGGAAGCCGGTACCGGCCGGAAGCCTCTGCCGGAGCGCGACTCCGGCACCGCCCGTCCGGAGACCGAGGGCGACGACGAAGGTACGCGGCCCCCGGGCCTCCCGCCCCGCGACGGCACGGACCGCCCGCTCCCCGAACTCGCCCGCACCGGAGCGGTGTCGCTCGCCTGGACCGGGGCCGCCGCCGGTGCCCTGCTGCTCGGCGGAGCGGCCCTCCTCGCCCAGGCCCGCCGTGCACGCCGCCCGGCGGACTGACCCCGGCGCGCCACCCGAAGCCGACCGGTCCCGCCGGGCGGACCGGTCCCGCAAGGCCGACCGGTCCCGTCGGGCCGAACGGCGCCCAAGGCCGACCGCCTGACCGGGCCCGCGACGCCGACCGCCCCGCGAGCGCACCTCGCCCGCACCCGTATCCGTACCCCCGCCAAGGCGTTCACGTACGTCTGCCACCATCGGGCCGTGGACTACCCGAACGACCAGGCACCTGGCGCACCGATCCGCTCCGGCATCCCGGAGCACGGCCGCATCCCGAAGTACTACGCGGTCAAGGCCCGTATCGCGGTGCTGCTGGACGAACTGGGCGAGGGCGGGCTGCTGCCCACCGAGCGGGAGCTGGCCCAGCGGCACGAGGTGTCGCGCGAGACCGTCCGCCAGGCCCTGCGCGACCTGCTCCTGGAAGGGCGGCTGCGGCGACAGGGGCGCGGGACCGTCGTCGCCGGGCCCAAGCTGGAACAGCCCCTCTCCCTCGCCAGCTACACCGAGGGCGTCCGCCGCCAGGGCAGGCGGCCCGGCCGTCACCTCATCGGCCTGGACCGCTTCCCCTGCCCCGAGGCGCTCGCCGCCGAGGTCGGGGTCGAGCGGGGCGATCCGGTCTGGCACCTGGAGCGGGTGCTGCTCGCCGACGACGAGCGGGTCGGCCTGGAGAGCACGTACGTCTCCGTCGCACGCGCCCCGGAGCTGGACACCCGCTTCGACCCCGACTCCTCCTTCTACGTCTACCTCCGCGAACGCCTGGGCATCGCCTTCGGCGACGCGGACGAGCGGATCGAGACCGTCCTCGCCACCCCGCGGGAGGCCCTGCTCATCGGGACCCCGCCCGCGCTGCCGATGCTGCTGATCCACCGGCTCTCCCGGGACAGCGAGGGGCGGCCGCTGGAGCGGGTCCGCACGCTCTACCGCGGAGACCGCTTCTCCTTCTCAACCCGTCTGAGGGGCGAGGACCGGGACTGAGAGGCCCGCGTCCGGCAGCGACGGGGGCTCTCGTTTCCATCACGTTAAGATAACGGGTCTGGTCCAAACTTGCGGGGTCGTTCACCGGTCCGTCGGTGACCGGACGTGTCCGGGACACCCACCGCCGGGAGCGTGGCCGCCGTGAGAGTCATCGTCGTAGGAGCCGGCGTGGTGGGAACCATGCACGCCTGGCACGCAGTCAGCCGCGGCCACGAGGTCGTACAGATCGAGCGCGAGAGTGAGGCGCGCGGGGCTTCGCTCCGCAATTTCGGACAGATATGGGTCAGTGGCCGGGCCGGTGGCGCGGAGCTGGAAACCGCCCTGCGCGCCCGGGAGTTGTGGGAGGAGATCGGGGCCCGGGTGCCCGCGCTCGGCTTCCGGGGGTGCGGTTCGCTCACCCCGTTGCGGACCGGTCGCGAGGTCGCCGTCGCCGAGGCGGCCACAGCCCGGCCGGACGCGGCGGAGCGCGGCTACAAGCTGCTCACCGCGGCCGAGGCCCGTGCCCTCAACCCGGCTCTGCGCGGCGCGTTCACCGCCGCCCTCTGGTGCGAGCGGGACGCGGCCGTCGAGCCGCGCACCGCCCAACTCGCCCTACGGGAAGAGCTGCTGGCGTCCGGACGCTACACCTTCCTCCCCGGCCGTGAGGTCCGCGAGGTCGTCGGGACCGCCTCCGTGCGCGACGACCACGGTGACGTCCACACCGGCGACGCCGTCATCCTGGCGACCGGGGCCTGGCTCGGCGGGCTCGTCCGCGAACTCGCCGGACCCGGACTGCCCGTGCGGCGCGTCCGCCTCCAGATGGCCCAGACCGACCCCCTCGGCGAACCCCTCACCACCTCGGTGGCCGACGCCGACAGCTTCCGCTACTACCCCGCCTACCGAGGCGAGGCGCTGGACGCGCTCGACGCCGGGCAGCCGCAGGACCCGGTGGCCGCCGCACACCGTATGCAACTCCTCATGGTGCAGCGCAGCGACGGCGGGCTGACCATCGGGGACACCCACGAGTACGAGCACCCCTTCGCCTTCGACACGGTCGAGGAGCCGTACGAACACCTCACCCGGGTGGTCGAGGCCTTCCTCGGCCGCCCGCTGCCGCGCATCCGCCGCCGCTGGGCGGGTGTCTACGCCCAGTGCACGGACACCTCCCGGGTCGTCCACCGGCAGCAGGTGCGCGACGGGGTCTGGCTGGTGACCGGACCCGGCGGGCGCGGCATGACGTGCTCGCCCGCCATCGCCGAGACGACCGCAGACGAACTGGGCTGGTGAATCAGATGACTTCAGCGACACGCACGACGACGGACCGCCCCTTCTTCGGGCTCGTCGTCCTCGACATGGCCGGAACCACCGTCGCCGACGGCGGCCTCGTCGAACAGGCCTTCTCCGCCGCCGCCCAACGCCTGGGCGTACGAACGGGATCGGACGAGCACGAACGCCAACTCGCCTATGTGCGGGCGACCATGGGCGAGTCAAAGATCTCCGTCTTCCGGCACCTCTTCGGCGACGAGGACACCGCCCGGCGCGCCAACACCGCCTTCGAGGAGGCGTACGGGGAACTGGTCGACGGCGGCAGGGTCGCCCCGCTCCCCGGAGCGCGGGAGGCCGTCGAGCGCCTCGCCGCCGAGGGCCGCACCGTGGTCCTGACCACCGGGTTCGCCCGCGCCACCCAGGACGCCATCCTCGCCGCCCTCGGCTGGCAGGACCTCGTCCCGCTCACCCTCTGCCCCGCCGACGCGGGCGGCCGGGGCAGGCCCCACCCGGACCTGGTCCTGGCCGCCCTGCTGCGCACCGGCGCGGTGGACGACGTCCGGCGGATCGCGGTCGCCGGGGACACCTCGTACGACATGCTCAGCGGGGTACGCTCCGGCGCCGGGCTCGTCGCCGGGGTCCTCACCGGCGCCCACGACAAGGACCAGCTGGCCCGGCACGGCGCGACCCACGTCCTCGGGTCCGTCGCCGACCTGCCGGACCTGATCGCGGGGGTGGAGGCGGCCGGAGCACCGGACCTGAGCGCGCGGGCGGAAGCGGCCGGAGCGTCCGGCCCGGACGGGCGGGCGGAGGCGACGGCACCGGCGAGCCGAGACGCGCGGGCGGAAGCGGTCCGCACGTCCGGCCCGGCCGCGCCCGCCGGGGCGGTCCAGCTGCCGGGCCCGGACGGGCGGACCGCGACATGAGCGCCCCGCACGCCACCGCCCGTACGGGCCCCCCGGTGCCGACGGCCCCCGCCGTCCCCAGCGGCATCCGCTTCGACGGGGTCACCGTCGCGTACGGCCGGACCGTCGTCCTGGACCGGCTCGACCTCACCGTCGGACCGGGCGAGGTGATGGCCCTCCTCGGGCCCTCCGGCTCGGGCAAGACCACCGCCCTGCGCGCGGTCGCCGGGTTCGTCCGGCCCGCCTCCGGGCGGGTCTTCCTCGGCGGCCACGACGTCACGGCGCTGCCCCCGCACCGGCGCGGCATCGGCATGGTCGTCCAGAGCTACGCCCTCTTTCCGCACCTGAGGGTCAAGGACAACGTGGCCTTCGGGCTCAAGGCCCACCGCACCCCGAAGGCGGACATCCCCGGCCGGGTCGCCGAAGCCCTCGAACTCGTCGGCATGGCCGCCTACGCCGACCGCCACCCGCGCGAGCTCTCCGGCGGCCAGCAGCAGCGCGTCGCCATCGCCCGCGCGCTCGCCATCCGGCCCGGCGTCCTCCTCCTGGACGAACCCCTCTCCGCACTCGACGCCCGGCTGCGCTCCGGAATGCTCGCCGAACTGGCCCGGCTGCACCGCGAGTTGCCCGACATGTCGATCCTCTACGTCACCCACGACCAGGTGGAGGCGCTGACCCTCGCCGACCGGATCGCCGTGATGGACCGCGCCCGGCTCCAGGACTGCGGCACCCCTCAGGAGCTGTACCGCCGACCCCGTAGGGAGTTCACCGCCTCGTTCGTCGGCAACGCCAACCTGCTCCCGGTCACCGTCACGGGAGAGGGCGCGGTGCGTCTCCACGCCACAGCTACCGGCACAGCCACAGCCACAGCCACAGCCACAGCCACCGCCAAGGCCGCCACCGCCACCGCCACCGCCGAAGCGGCGGGCCGTCTCGACCGCTCCCTGGATCACCGCGGCTCCGAGGAGTCCGGCGGCCGCCCGCTCGCCGTCCCCACCGGCAGTGCCGCGCCCGGCGCCACCGCCACCCTCTGCGTGCGGCCGCACCTGGTCGGTCTCGGCCCCGGCCCCAACGCGCTCACCGGCACCGTCACCGAGGTCCAGTGGCGCGGCTCCACCCACCGCGTCCACGCCGACGTCGACGGCCACCGCGTCCTGGCCGACCTCCGCGAACTGCGCGAGCCCCCGGCCCTCGGCGACTCCGTCACCCTGCACTTCGCGGCCGAGGACGCGGTGCTGCTCCCGGCCGGGCCGCAGGATCCGACGGCGGCACCGGCAGTGACACCGGCCGCGGCGCAGTCGGTGAGGACGGGGGTGCCCCGTGGCTAACGCCGTTCTCGACCGGGGGCCGACGGACGGCGGGGCCCGGCCCGACACCGCCCGGCCCGACCCCGGCCGGTCCCGTAGCGTCCCCGCCTGGGTCTGGGGGCTGCCGCCCGTCGCCGTTCTCGCCCTCGCGTTCCTCTACCCGCTGGCGCTCGTCGTCCAGCAGTCCTTCACCCCCGACGAGGGCGGCGTCTCACTCGACCCGTACGCCGAGGTCTTCGCCTCCGCCGCCTTCCGCGACGCGCTCACCACGACCGTGTGGCTCGCCGTGGGCTCGACCGCGGGCTGTCTGGTCCTCGGGTTCGTCCTCGCTCTGGTCATCGCGTTCGTGCCGTTCCCCGGCGGGAAGGCGGTCGCCCGGTTCGTGGACGTCTTCCTCTCCTTCCCGTCCTTCCTGATCACGCTCGCCCTGTTGTTCGTCTACGGCACGGTCGGCATGGCCAACGGGCTGTGGACCGGCGCCACCGGGGCGGCGGACGGCCCCTTCCACTTCCTGACCACCCCCTGGGGCGTCCTGCTCGCCGAGATCACCTGCTTCACGCCGTTCGTCATGCGTCCGCTGCTCGCCGCGTTCTCCCAACTCGACACCGGGCAGCTGGAGGTGGCCTCCTCGCTCGGCGCGGGGCCGCTGCGGATCATCCGGCAGGTGATCCTGCCGGAGGCGCTCCCGGCGCTGGCGGCCGGCGGCAGTCTGGTGCTGGTGATGTGCCTCAACGAGTTCGGGATCGTGCTGTTCACCGGGGCGAAGGACGTCACCACGCTGCCGATGCTCGTCTACAGCAAGGCCATCCTGGAGTCGGACTACCCGGCCGCCTGTGTCGTCGCCGTCGTCAACATCGCGATCTCCGTGGGCCTTTACGGCCTCTACCGGGTGGTGAGCCGCCGTGCTGGTGCATAGCCGGGCCGGGAAGTGGGCCACCTGGGCGCTCTTCCTGCTCCTCTTCGTCCCGCTCTTCGCGGTGCCCCTGCTCGTCATCCTCGCCGCGTCCCTCGCCACGAACTGGTCCGGGGCCCTCCCGTCCGGGCCCACCACCGCCCGGTACGCCGCCGCGACCAGTGGCGCGTCGCTCCAGGCGCTCACCACGAGCCTGGTCACCGCGGTGGCCGCGAGTCTGCTGGCCCTCACCCTCGGCGGCTGGGCCGCGCTCGCCGCCGCCGCTCTGCGCGAGCGCGGCAAGCGGCTCCTGGACGCCCTGTTCATCCTGCCGGTGGCCGTGCCCTCGGTCGTCGTCGGGCTCGCGGTGCTGGTCGCCTACAGCCGGCCGCCCGTCCTGCTCAACGGGACCCGCTGGATCGTGATCCTCGCCCACACCGTCCTGGTCACCGCCTTCGCCTACCAGTCGGTGGCGGCCGCCGTACGCCGTCTGGACCCGGTGTACGAACAGGCCGCCGCCGGTCTCGGCGCGAGCCCCGCCCGCGTCCTGTGGCGGGTGAGACTGCCCCTGCTGCTGCCTTCGCTCACCTCGGCCGTCGGGCTCTGCTTCGCCCTGTCCATGGGGGAGTTGAGCGCCACGATGATGCTCTACCCGCCGGACTGGACCCCGCTGCCGGTGCGGATCTTCGCCACCACCGACCGGGGCTCGCTCTTCACCGGCGCCGCCCTCGCCGTGGTCCTGATGGCGACGACGCTCCTCGTGCTGGCCGCCGTCTCCCGCATCCGGACCCGCGCCACCTACCGCTGATGCACCGCTCCGCCGATCCACCGCTCTCCTGATCCGCAGTCCCCCGCCCTCCCTCGCTCTCTGGAGAACCCATGCGCAAGCCCGCCCGTGCCCTCGCCCTCTCCCTGGCCGCCCTCGCCCCCGTCACCCTCTCCGCCTGCGGCTCCTCCGCCGCCTCCGACGAGAAGTCCGTCACCGTCTACAGCGCCGACGGCCTCAAGGGCGAGAACGGGAACGGCTGGTACGACAAGGTCTTCGAGGACTTCGAGAAGAAGACCGGCATCAAGGTCCAGTACGTGGAGGGCGGCTCCGGCGAGATGGTGCAGCGCGCCGCCCGGGAGAAGGCCAACACCCAGGCCGACGTCCTCGTCACCCTGCCGCCGTTCATCCAGCAGGCCGACGACAAGGGGCTGCTGACCGCGTACGAGCCGAAGGGCGC
Organism: Streptomyces sp. NPDC101181; assembly: GCF_044767975.1. NCBI lineage: Bacteria > Bacillati > Actinomycetota > Actinomycetes > Kitasatosporales > Streptomycetaceae > Streptomyces > Streptomyces sp. NPDC101181. Next base: position 178,377 of record NZ_JBIWOX010000003.1, read on the forward strand.
CGACCAGGTCGACGGCGCCGGCCGGGCCACCGACGGCACGTGGACCTCCGTCGTGAACAACTACTTCGGGTTCGTCCACAACAAGCAGGAACTGAAGGACCCGCCCACCACCTGGGAGGACCTGCTGGACCCCGGGTTCAAGGAGAAGGTCCAGTACTCCACCCCCGGCGTCGCGGGCGACGGCACCGCCGTCCTCATCAAGGCCCTGCACGACTTCGGCGGCCAGGAGCCCGCCATGGCGTATCTGAAGAAGCTCCAGACCAACAACGTCGGACCCTCCGCCTCCACCGGCAAGCTGGCCCCCAAGGTCGACAAGGGGGAACTCCTCGTCGCCAACGGGGACGTCCAGATGAACTTCGCCCAGTCGAAGGACATGCCCAACCTCGCCATCTGGTTCCCCGCCAGGGAAGGCGGACAGCCCACCACCTTCGCCCTCCCGTACGCGGCCGGGCTCGTCGCGGACGCCCCGCACAGCGAGAACGGCAGGAAGCTGCTCGACTTCCTCCTCTCCGAGCAGGCCCAGCGGGACGTCAGCGCGGTCGGCGGGGGCTTCGCGGCCCGCAAGGACATCCAGGCCACCGACGCCAACGCCGTCGAACTGGCCGCCGTGATGGAGGGCGTGGAGGTCTTCGAGCCCAACTGGGCCGAGATCGGTGACCAGTTGGACTCGTACATCGACGCCTGGAAGTCGGCCACCGGAAGCTGACCGGTCACCTGACGGCCATGCGTCCCTGCCAGGGTCTGGACCCGGGCCCGATGTCTCGCGAAGGTAACGGGTCTGGTCCAGAGGGTGGTTAGCGTCCCGACGACCCCGCCCCGCCCTCGTTCGGCACGCTCCCGTTCGGCCCGAACCCGTCCACCGCACGCCCGCTCTCCCCGTCCCCGTAAGCCCCGCACCCGTACGCCCCGTCCCCGTACGCCCCGTCCCCGTACGCCCCGTCCCCGCTCCGGAGGATCACGTGTCCCGGTCCCTGTCCCGCCGTTCCGTGCTCGCCACCACCGCCGCGGCGGCCACCGCGGCGGCCGTCGGCCCCCTGGCCGCCGCCCCCGCGCACGCCGCGCCCACGCTCCCCGCCGGCACCAGCAAGGACAAGGTGCTCGTCATCGGCATCGACGGGCTCCGCCACGACGTCATCGCCGCCGCCGCGGCCCCGCACCTCAAGTCGATGATGGCGAACGGCACGTACGGCACCTCCCTGCTGTACGCCAACCCGATGGCCGCCACCTCCTCCGGCCCCGGCTGGTCGACCATCTCCACCGGCGTCTGGCCCGACAAGCACGGCGTGAAGGACAACTCCTTCGCCGGGAAGGACTACGGCAGATACCCCGGCTTCCTCGCCCGCCTCGCCCAGGTCCGCCCCCAGCTCTCCACCTACGCGGCCGTCGACTGGAAACCGCTGGACGCCCAGGGCACCGTCACCCCGGGCGCCGACGCCAAGCTGGTCCTGGACGGCGACCGCGACGGCTACCCCGGCCACGACGCCACCATCGCCGCCGAGACCGAGTCGATCCTCCGCGGCCAGAACCCGGACGTCCTGTTCGTCTACTTCGGGCAGGTCGACATCGTCGGCCACAACCAGGGCGCGGCCAGCCCCCGCTACCGCGAGGCGACCGACGTGGTCGACGGCTACATCGGCCGCCTCCTCGCCGCCGTCCGGGCCCGTCCCTCGTACGCCACCGAACGCTGGACCGTCATCGTCGCCACCGACCACGGCCACACCGACCCCGGCGGCCACGGGGGCAGTTCCATCGAGGAGCGGCGCACCTTCGTCCTCGCCCAGGGCCCCGGTATCGCGGCGGGCGCCCGCCCCGCCGACACCCGGCTGGTGGACGTCGCCGCCACCGTCTTCAAGCAGCTCGGCATCGCCCCCGACCCCGCCTGGGGGCTGGACGGCAAGCCGATCCAGGAGCGCTCCACCGACGCCTTCGAGGCGCTGTACCCCGCGCTGTCCGCCCGCGTGGACGAGACCGGCATCCCCGCGGGGGTCCTCGGCTGGACGCCCACCGCGCCCAGCGGCTGGTCGGTGGTCAACTCCGCGATGGGCACCGGAGGCGTGGCCGAGTGGCGCGGCTGGTCCTTCGCCACCGACGAGTTCTGGAGCCGCACCCAGCGCGACCAGTCCCGCGAGCTGAACGTCCGCTCGCGCGGCGTCTTCGCGGTCGCCGACTCCGACGAGTGGGACGACAAGGCGTCCTCGGGTCCGTTCGACTCCACGCTGGTCACCCCGGCGTACGCGGTCGGCGGCAGGTCCACCGTCACCCTCGGCTTCACCACCCTCCACCGCCAGGAGGGCGGCCAGAGCGCCCGCGTCCTCGCCTCCTTCAACGGCGGCACGCCCGTCGAGGTCAGGCGGTACACCTCCGACGTGATCTCCCAGCGCCAGTCCCTGACCCTGGACGTCCCCCCGGGGGCGTCCAGCGTGAGCTTCCGCTTCCACTACACCGGCAGCAACAACTGGTACTGGGTGATCGACGGAGTCACGATCACCACCGGCTAATTATGCTGGGGGGTGCCGGGACGGCGTGGTCCGGGCACCCCCAGCACGCAGGCGTACGGCAGGAGTCCCGCCCCATGGCAGAGCGCAAGCCCATCACTTCCTGGCTCACCGACATGGACGGCGTCCTCATCCACGAGGGCATCCCGATCCCCGGTGCGGACGCGTTCATCAAGCGGCTGCGGGACTCCGGGCTGCCCTTCCTCGTCCTCACCAACAACTCCATCTACACCGCGCGCGACCTGCACGCGCGGCTCAGCCGCATGGGCCTGGACGTGCCGGTGGAGAACATCTGGACCTCCGCGCTCGCCACCGCCCAGTTCCTGGACGACCAGCGCCCCGGCGGCACCGCGTACGTCATCGGCGAGGCGGGCCTCACCACCGCCCTGCACGACATCGGCTACGTCCTGACCGACCACGCCCCCGACTACGTCGTGCTCGGCGAGACCCGTACGTACAGCTTCGAGGCGCTCACCAAGGCGATCCGGCTGATCAACGGCGGGGCCCGGTTCATCTGCACCAACCCCGACGAGACCGGGCCGTCCGCCGAGGGCCCGCTGCCCGCCACCGGTTCGGTCGCCGCCCTCATCACCAAGGCCACCGGCAAGGACCCCTACTTCGCGGGCAAGCCCAACCCGCTGATGATGCGGACCGGGCTGAACGCCATCGGCGCGCACTCCGAGACCAGCGCCATGATCGGCGACCGGATGGACACCGACGTGCTGGCCGGTCTGGAAGCGGGGATGCAGACGTTCCTGGTCCTCACCGGACTGACCGGCGTCCCGGACATCGACCGCTACCCGTTCCGCCCCTCCCACGTCGTGGACTCCATCGCGGACCTGGTCGGCCTGGTCGACCTGCCGGACCGGACGGACGAGCGCGCCTGACCTGCGCGAACCGCGTCCGCGGAACTCCGGGCGTCGCCGGAATGGAGGACTGCGGATGCGGGGCGGGGCGGGAGCCGTGAGCCTTCCCGTAGGAGGTTCACGATGCGTTCAGCGCTTATCACCATCTGTGCCGCCGCGGCGGCCGGGCTCATAGCCGTGCCCGTCCCCGCCGCGCAGGCGGCGTCGCCCGCCTGGGACGACGACAAGGGCACCCTCTCGGTCACCCCGTCCACCATCGCCCCGGGCGGCGAGGTGAACCTGTTCACCGACGCCTGCGGCGACGCCCGCCGCGCGAAGGCCAACTCCGACGCCTTCGTCTCCGCCGCCCACTTCGGGCCCGCCGCCGACACGGCCGGGCTGGTCGCCGAGGCCCGCGTGCGGCGCGACGCCGCACCCCGCTCCTACGACGTCTGGCTGACCTGCGAGGACGGCAAGGGCAAGGCGACCGCCACCCTCACGGTCATCCACCACAACCGGCCCTCACCCGCAGCCCCCGTCAAGGCGGGCGGCGGAGGCACCGCCACCCTCGCCGAGCAGGCCACGGAGTCCTCGGGCCCCGGCACCCGGCACGCGGTGACCGGGCTGGTGCTCGCCGCGGTCGCGGCCGTCGCCGTCGCCCTGCGCAGCTCGCGCCGTCGCGGCCGGATCGGCGGCTGACGTGGGCGCGCCCGACCGTGCGGCGGGCCCCGGGCGGCTGATCACCGGGGTGGCCTGGGCCGTGCTCCTGCTCGGCCTGTGGATCTGGGGCCGGGACGCCGGTCCGGAGTTCGGGAACCTCAACGGGCCCACCACCGGCGACGTGGCCGCCGTCGGCCGCCCCCTCGGCTCCTCGCTGCCCCCGGCCCGCGACCCGCTCGACGGGGTCGCCCCCACACGCGTCGCGGTCCCCTCGGCGGGGATCTCGGCCCCGGTGATCGCCCGCGGCCTGGACGAGGACGGGGCCATCGACCCGCCTCCGTACGGCAGGCCGGATACGGCGGGCTGGTACGGCGACGGCACCGCCCCCGGCGCGCGGGGCGCCTCCCTGTTCGTCGGCCACGTCGACACCGAGACGAAACCGGCCGTCTTCTACGGGCTGAGCGCGGTGAAGCCGGGCGCCCGGATCGAGGTCACCCGGGCCGACGGCAGCGTCGCCGAGTTCACCGTGGACGACGTCCAGGTCGTCACCCGCGAACGCTTCGACGCGGAGAAGGCGTACGGCCCCCGCAAGGACGGCCGGGCCGAGCTGCGCCTGATCACCTGCGGCGGGACGTACGACCGCGCGACCCGCTCCTACTCGGCGAACGTGGTGGTCTCGGCCTACCTCACCGGCGCACGGGACGCACCGGGCGCACCCGGCGACGGGGAGCGCGTCCAGGCGGCGCAGGGGAGCCGTCTCTGACCCGCGCACCCCGCGGGACGCCCCACCCGGCCCGGCCGGCCGCCTCTCGGGCGGTCCGGCCGGGCCGGTCCTCGACCGCGTGCGCCCGGCCGCGGGAGTCGCCCGGCGCGGTACGGGAGGTCGGGTGGCCTGCCGCCACTGTAGGAGGAGCGGTCGCACGGGTCTCCGGCTTTCGAACAGGATGTCCGGAACCAGTGCCTCTCCGTGACCGTTGGACGGGTGGGGATGAGCCCGTCGTGACGGGGCCGGGCGCCCTGCCGACCAGCCGCGTGGGCTCGCCACCGCTGTGCCAGGATGGTCCGGACCGGCGGCCCATCGGTGATTCCGGTGAGCGACAGTGCGGGCAGTGCGCACACCCGAGGGGGAGTGGATGTACGGCGGTTACACCGGCCGGTCCGCCGCGCGCAGGCGCGTGGCAGGCCTGCGGACGACCGGTACGGCGGCGGCGGTCGGGGCGGCCCTGCTGCTGGCGGGCTGCTCCGGTGACGGCGACGGCGGAAGCAGGGGCGGAAGCGAGGGCGGCGACAGGAAGGCCGCGCCGGCCGTCTCGCAGCAGCCCAGGGCCGAGGACCCGTACTGGGTCAACCCCGAGGGAAACGCCGCCCGTCAGGTCGCGGCGTACACCGAGGACGGCGACGAGGAGAAGTCCGCGCTGATCCGGCGGATCGCCGAGCGGCCGGTCGGCGAGTGGATCAGCCCGGACAACGCGGAGGACCAGGTCAGAGGGGTCACCGAGGCGGCCGCCGCCGCCGACCGGGACGCCCTGCTGGTCCTCTACAACATCCCGCACCGCGACTGCGGCCAGTTCTCCAAGGGCGGTGCCGCCGACGGCGACGCCTACCGGGCCTGGCTGGAGAGCGTCGCCCAGGGCATCGGCGACCGCGGCGCCACGGTGATCCTGGAGCCGGACGCGCTGCTCCACCTGGTCGACGGCTGCACCCCCCAGGAGTTCCACGAGGAGCGCTACGACCTCCTCAAGGGCGCGATCCAGCGGCTGAAGCAGCAGCCCGCCACCAAGGTCTACCTGGACGCGGGCAACGCCGGCTGGCAGACGCCCGAGGCGCTCCACCAGCCGCTGGAGCGGGCGGGCGTCGCGGCGGCGGACGGCTTCTCGCTGAACGTCTCCAACTTCCAGACCACGTCCGTCTCCACGGAGTTCGGCAAGAAGGTGTCGGAGAAGATCGGCGGCAAGCCCTTCGTCATCGACACCAGCCGCAACGGCAACGGCCCCTACACCGGCGGCGATCCCGCGGAGAACTGGTGCAACCCGCCGGGCCGGGCGCTGGGCGACGCCCCGACCACCGCGACCGGCGACGAGCGGGTCGACGCCTACCTGTGGATCAAGCGCCCCGGCGAGTCCGACGGCGAGTGCAAGGGCGGCCCCAAGGCGGGCGACTGGTGGCCGGAGTACGCGCTGGGCCTGGCCCGCGCCACGCGGTAGCCCTCCGGGGCCGCGGCCGGAAAGAGGGCCGGAAAGAGCGCCCTCCGGCCGCGGCCCGCGCGGTGCTACGCGGGCACCTCGACCCACATGCCCTCCGACGGCGTGCCCCGCTCGTCGGTGACGAACAGCATGTACCACCCGGCGGGGACCAGTGCCCGGTTCTCCGGCACGGTGACGGTGACCCCGTCCTTCGACTTCGTCATCTCCAGAGCGATGGTGCGCTGGTCGGTGTCGGTGACATGGGTGACCGCCGAGGGGCGCATCAGCTTCGCCGAGGTGATCTTCGCGGCGTGCTGCGTGGTGAACAGGCCCGTCCCGCCGCGCTCGATGCTCTTCGGCCCGGCCGTCAGCTCCGGCCGGGAGTCCCGGTAGAGGTAGGGCGGGGTGTAGATCTCGACGCGCTGCTCGAAGACGCCGGGCCGGGTGTTGGCCTGGTCGGAGAAGAGCGAGTCCGAGCCGAAGATCATGACCCGCCCGTCCGGCAGCAGCACCGACCCCGAGTGGTAGTTCCGGCCGACCGCCGGGTCCGCGACCCTCTTGTACGTGTCGCTCTTCGCGTCGTACAGCCGGGCCTGGAGCACGTCCGAGCCGCCGCGCCCCCGGTAGTCGCCGGAACCGCCGGTGACCAGCACGGAGTCGTCGGGGAGCAGGGAGGTGCTGGGATAGCGGGTGCCCTCGGAGAGGGAGGCGCCGTCGGTGAACCGCGGGTTCTTCTTCCGGAGGTCGACCAGCCGGGACTTCTCGCTGGACTTCTCCGACTCGCCGACCCCGCCGCCGCCGATCACCATGAACTTCTCGTCCTGGGCCGGGGGCAGCCGCACCGTCGCGGAGGTCTCCAGCTGGTCCGGGTCGCTGAGGCCGGGGATCTTGGCGAAGGTGTTGGTGGACAGGTCCCAGACGCCCGGGTCGCGGCCGACGTCCGCCGGACCGTACCCGGCGTTGGAGCCGGAGTAGAAGAGCTTGCCGTCGTTGAGCAGGAACACCGCCGGGTAGGTGGGGAACCGTCGCTCGACGCCGGTGTACTCCCACTCCCTGGTCCTCGGGTCGTAGATCTCGTCCTTGCCCGGGACGATCTGCCCGATCTCGTCCAGACCCGACAGCGCGAGGACCTTGCCGTCCTCCAGCGTCGTCAGGGTCGGATACCAGCGGGCCTCCTTCATCGGGTCGACGGTGATGTACTTCTCCGCCACCGGGTCGAACTCGAAGGCCTCCCGGATGCCCTGGAAGTCCTTCTTGTCGAGGGCCAGCTTCTGCGCGATGCCGTAGACGTTGCGGGTGTCCGAGCCGGACAGGCCCGCCACCCGGTAGTTGTCCTCGGTACCGGTCTCGTACTTCTTGCCGCTTCGCTGCGCCTCGACGTAGATCCGCCCGAGCCCGGGGTCGTTGCGGAGGAAGGCGCCGGTCTGCTTGTCGAAGACCTTGGTGGCCTTCTCGACGAGGACCGGGTCCTTGGAGACGAAGGTCTTCCCGTTCTCCTTGCCGGTGAAGCGGGTGCCCGCGGGCAGGGTGACCGGCTTGTCGGGGTCCTCGTTGTGGACGATCATCAGGCCGCCGGCCTTGGTGACGTCGCCCTCCAGCTTCTCGTAGCGCTTGGTGCCGCCGGCTATGAGGAGCTTGCCGTCGGGCAGTTGGGTGTGCCCGGCGCAGAACATGTCCTTCGGGGTGGGGATGTTCTTGAAGGTCTCCGTCCGCGGGTCCCAGAGCACCGAGCGGAAGCTCTTCGCGTCGAAGTTCTTCTGGTTGTTCCCCGAGCCCGCGACCAGCAGCACCTTGCCGGTGTGCAGCAGCGCCGCGTGGATCGTGTTGATCCTGAACTCCGAGGGGATGTCCAGGAAGGACCAGTGGCCGTTGGCCGCCTTGTACTCCGGCTTGTCGATCGTGTACGCGTGGTAGCGCTCGGTGCTGAAGCGGTACAGCCACGGCCCGTTCGCGCCCGCGAGCGCGAGAACCACCGCCGTACTGATCGCCAGGCGGCGGGTACGGCGGCTCGGACGGTACGTCATTTCTTACGTCCCCCAAGGGCGATCTGCAGGGTCTGGTCGTTGCCGGGCGTTCCGGGCAGGGGCCGCGGCCGCGGTTCGGGGACCGGTCCGCCGCCGCGGTGCGCTCCGCCGCCGCTCCGGCGTTTCTTCTTCTCGGCGCGGATCGTGTACCGCCAGCCGATGATCGGCGCGGCGGTGATCAGCAGCGCCAGCGAGGCCCAGGTGACCATCGCCGGGTGACTGTGGCCGAGGAAGAACGACGCGGTCATCGAGGCGCCGAAGACGGCGATGAAGAACAGATGGATGCGGAAGGTGCCGAAGAGGGTGTCCGGGCTGGACGAGTCACCCTTGGGGGTCACCACGAACGAGCTCTTGCGCCGCAGCACCGCGTCCATCAGGGAGCGGGCGTAGATCGGCGCGGAGAGCGCGGACATCACCATGCCCGCGAGACCGCCGGAGCCCTCGGGCTCGTGCGGCGAGACGTTGTGGCGGCGGTTCCAGATGTACAGGCCGATCTGGAGCGCCGATGCGTTGCCGTACAGCATCATCCAGATCGTCGGGTCGATCTGGACGCCGGAGGCGCCCATGCCGAGGAAGAGCGCGCAACTGAGCGCAGCGAGAATCCAGTTCAGCGCCGACATCGGGTAGAAGATGATCATCATCGTGTAGTTGAAGAGCTTGCCGGGCGGCATCGTCCCGAAGCCCTTCCAGAACTGCCCGATGATCGTCTCGTAGGTCCCCCGCGACCAGCGCAGCTGCTGGGTGAAGAAGTCCGTCCAGGCGGTCGGGCCCTCGCCGACGGCCAGCACGTCCGGGGTGTAGACCGAGCGCCACTTCCTGCCCGTGGCGGGATTGCGGTGGCGGTGGATCTCGAAGCCGGTGGCCATGTCCTCGGTGATCGAGTCGTACAGACCGCCGATCTGCTTCAGCGCCGAGATGCGCACCGCGTTGCTGGTGCCGACGAACATGGGGGCGCCGTAGCGGTTGCCCGCGCGCTGGATCAGGGCGTGGAAGAGGAACTGCTGGGACTCGGCGGCCTTGGTGACGAAGGTGTCGTAGTTGCCGTAGACCTGCGGGCCGATGACGAAGCCGACGTCCGGGTCGCGGAAGTAGCCGAGCATCCGCTCCAGGTAGTTCGGCAGCGGGACGTGGTCGGTGTCCACCGAGGCGAAGAAGTCGTAGTCGCCGCCGTGGGCGTCCAGCCAGGCGTTGTAGTTGCCGTGCTTGGTCTTGGCGCGGTGCGCGCCCTTGGCCTGGTTCCAGTGGGCGACGCCCTTGCGGGAGAAGTGGTGCACGCCGAGCCGGGCGCAGACCTCCTTGACCGCCGGGTCGTCGCCCTCGTCCAGCAGCCAGACGTGCATCAGACCGCGGTGGCGGATGCGCACGGCCGCCTCCAGGGTCTTCGTCACCATCTCCAGCGGCTCCTTGCCGGGCACGAAGGAGGTGAGGAAGGCGACCTTGGTGCCGCTCTCGGGGACCACCGGGACCGGGTCCCGGGCGACGAGGGTGGCGTGCGCGTTCGACAGGACGTTCAACGTGCGGAACAGCTCGATCAGCCCGATCGAGACGAGCATGATCACGTCGAGAACGAGCAGGAGGTCGTTGTCGAGGTTCGGATCGCGGTCGGTCCAGTGGCCCGGCTGCATCAGCCAGGCGAAGAGGCCGAGCGAGACGAGCGGCGCCGCGCCGAGCAGCAGGGCCGCGCGCACCCGGTGCGGCTCCTGGGATATGAGGGAGCGGTACCGCACCTGGTACGGCTTGCCCGGGGGCGGCTGGGTCAGCGGCCCGGCGAGCCGGCTGTAGTGCTCGTAGTCGTAGCGCGGCAGCTCCTTCTCCTTGCGGGCACGCCGCGAGGCTCCCCCCGAGGGCAGTATCCGGAGCTGTGTCGTCCGGGCAGCGTCGTTCTCCGTCCGGTCGCCTGGCGGCGTCGACGTCATGGGTCATTCCCCCCGCACGCACGGTGGTGCGTGACTGGTCGGTCTCCTTGTGCGCGGCGGGCCCCGTGTTCTCCGCCGAGCACACACACGGTGGCGAGCCGCCGTCCCTCGGACAGGGATCGACGGCCCTCCGGTTGCCTGGTGCCGCTCACGGCGTCCGCCCATGAGCGGGACCCCCACCCCGCGGCACGGACAACCGGAACGTCACGCTCTGCTGAACCAACTCTAGGGATCAGCAGCCCCCTTGGGGCCATCGGCCCCCAGATAGATTGTCCGACACCGAACGCGATCGCAAGGGTGAAACAGACTGTTTACCCGTCATACGTACGATTTGGAACCCAGTTGTGGAGGGGGCGTGACAAAGTGAGGATGCGCGCCCGTTCTCGCTCCGTCACTGCATCGTGACGCTCCGGCGGCTCCATCGTCGCTGTGTGTACACGGCTCACGGGTGTCGCCGGATGACGAACAGGGAATGATCAAGGCCCCCTCACCTGTGGTGAGGGGGCCTTGATCGTGCGTGCGCCGTCAGGGACTCGAACCCCGGACCCGCTGATTAAGAGTCAGCTGCTCTAACCAACTGAGCTAACGGCGCCTGCTGACCTGGAGAACTCTACCCGACCCCCAGGGGTGCTCCGACCATTTACCGGACGCCACGCCCCGTCAGATGGTCGTTTTTTCTCATAAGTCCGTCAAAATGCGATACGTCGGGAGAGTCAAGAAGCTGACGCCCGTCGCGGCCGCGCCCGGAGACCTTGTCGGGGCGTGCGGCGAGCGACGAGTGACGAGTGACGAGTGCGGAGGGGACATCGCATGCCTGTGCCGGTCTTCGAGGAGTACGAACCCGCCATCGACTGCACGTGCGCGGGATGCGCCGCGCGCCGCCGCGACGCCGCGCGGGCCCTGCCGGTGCGGTACGGCGGTCACCCGGCCGCGCACGGCGCCCGCCGCGCCCTGGTGCTGGCCACCGCCGCCGGGGTGGTCCTCTCCTGCGGCGCCGCCGGAGCGGCCGCCGCCGACGGCCTCGCCCCCGGGACCCCGCACGCCGACGGCGGCGGGGAGCCCGAACCGGCCACCCCGCAGGGCGAGACAGGACCGCTGAAGGGGTCCGGCGCCTCGGGCCCGCCGTCCGCCGCTCCGGCGCCGCGCACCACGACCCGGGCCGACATCATCAACCGGGCGAAGACCTGGGTGGCCGCGAAGGTCCCGTACAGCATGGAGAAGCACTGGTCGGACGGGTACCGCCAGGACTGCTCCGGCTATGTGTCGATGGCCTGGAACCTCGGCACCAACGAGTGGACCGGCAGCCTCGACCGGTACGGCACCCGCATCGCCCGCGACGACCTCCAGCCCGGCGACATCCTCCTCTTCCACAACCCGGCCGACCCCAACAAGGGCTCCCACGTCACGATCTTCGGCGGCTGGACGGACTACACCCGCAGCCACTACGTCGCCTACGAGCAGACCCGCCCGCAGACGCGCAAGCAGTCGACGCCCATGGCGTACTGGAACAACTCCGACCGCTACGTCGCCTACCGCTACAAGGGCGTCAGCGGCGGCTCGCCCGGCTCCGGGTCCTCCACCGCCTACCCCGGGGCCCAGCAGTTCGGCCCCGGCGCGAAGAACAAGTACGTCACCCAGCTCGGCCAGATGCTGGTCCAGCGGGGCGGCAAACGCTTCTACGCGGTCGGCCCCGGCCCCGAGTGGGGCTCGGCCGACCGGCGCGCGACCCAGGCCTTCCAGCAGGCCCAGGGCTGGAAGGGCAAGGAGGCCGACGGCCTTCCCGGCCCGCACACCTGGAGCCTGCTGACCACCGGCAAGGGCCGCGACATCCCCGCCACCGGCGCGGGCGGCAGCCCGAATACGGCCGTCCCGTTCCCCGGACGCGGCTATTTCCAGCCGGGTCGGTCCAGCAGCCATGTCGACCGGCTCGGCAAACAGTTGGTGAAGAAGGGATACGGCAAGCACTACGTGTCGGGCCCCGGCCCGCTCTGGACCGAGGCCGACCGTCGCAACGTCGAGGCGTTCCAGCGGGCCCAGGGCTGGCGCGGCGGGGCGGCCGACGGTTATCCGGGGCCGGAGACCTGGCGCCGGCTCTTCGCGTGAAGGACATGACCACGTGACGGAAAGGAATCGGGAACCGGTGAGCCCGAACGACACCCCCACCCCCCGCCCCACCCCCCACCCTCTGGACGACCACCTGCCTCCGTCCCTCTTCGCCCCGCCGGGCAAGGGGAGCCCGCCGCCGTTGTTCGGAGGCGGCAGCGGCAGCGGAGATGGTGCCAGGGGCGGAGAGCCCGCACCGACGGCACCCCCGGCCGACGCCGTGGCCGGTGAACCCGCGCCGCCGTCCCGCCGCTCCGGCCGGCCGGTCCCGCCGCCGCTGTTCGGACCGGTCGGCGGCACGGCCACCGACGGCGGGCCCGGCGCTCCGGCGCCGTCCGGTGGCCCTGGCAAGGCCGTCCCGCCACCGCTGTTCGGCACGCCCGCGGGCGGTGCCCCCACCGCGAACGAGGAGAAGCCGTCGCCCGTCGCCGCAGGCGAGCGGAGCCCGTCGCCCACGGCCGTCGCGGACCGGGAGGCCCCGTCGCCCGCCGCAGGGTCCGTCGCCGGGCAGGAGCCCCCGGCGCTCGCAGCGCGCGCCGTCGCGCCTGCGGAGTCCCCGGCCGTGAACCCGCAGCCCGGCCCGGCCGCCCCCGACACGACTCCGGGCCGGGGTGCGGACCGGAGCGCGGACCGGCCCGCCTTGAGCGGCGCAGCCGACCGCCCCGCCGAGGGGCGCGAGGCCGACCGTTCGGCCGCCGTGGGCGTTCCGCCCATGGGTGCGCCGGGTCGCGCCGCCGGGCGGGACGCGGAACGTCCCACCCCGGCCGGTGGGACCGACCGCCCCGTCGCCCCGGCCCTGGCGGGCGACCGCCCGGCACCCTCCCGCCCCGCCCCGCTGGACGGGAACCTTCACCTCAAGTCCGTCCGGCGGTGGAGGACGGACCCCTCGGCGGAGTGGACCCCGCACCCCTCCTACGGGGAGGAGCCGGGCACCCGTAAGACCCCCGGGCCGACGTCCGATCCGGTCTCCGGCGGTGCGCCCGGTCAGCAGGCCGGGCCGGTCACCGGCGCCTCGCCCGACCGGGAGGCCGGTCCGCGCCGCGGCGGCACCCCGGAGCGGAAGGCCCCGCCCCACCCCGGCACCGCCGCCACCGGACCCGGGTCCGACTCCGCGCCCCTCACTCGTTCCGGGTCCGACACCGCACCCCTCGTCCGTCCCGGCGCCGACCCCGCTCCCGCGGCCGCATCCGGGACCCGTCCCGTGACGGGTCCCGGAACCACCGCACCCGACTCCGGACCCGACACCGCGCTGGACCTGGTGCTGGACCTGGCCCCGGGCGACCGGGCCGCCTCCGCCACGTTCTCCGTGCCCGGCCCGGGTGAGCGGGCCGGGGCGGGTTCCGTGTCCGTGCCGCTCTCCCTGTCCGTACCCCCCACCACCGCGACGTCCCCGCCACCCGGTCGTCGCCACTCCGTCATCGCCAACGAGGCCACCGCCTCCATCCCCGTCCACCTCCTCTTCCGGGACGACCTGGAGCCCGCCGAAGCCGCCGCGGTGCCCGCCGCCGTCGCCCGGCGTGCCGCTGCCGGGGAGCCGACGGCCGCCACCCGGCGGCCGCCCGTGCCGCGTGCGCCCCGGACGCGGACTCCGGCCCGGGTGCGGCACTCGTCCCGGCCCGCCCCCGTCGCCGACCCCCGGCTCACCGAGCGGCCCGGTCCCGCGCTGCCCGGGTACGCCGCGCTCCTCACCGGTACGGCCGGAATCGCCGGGGCGCTGGGCGTCCTGTGGTGGCGGGGCGTGCTGCCCGCCACCTGGCAGACGCCCCTCGGCCTCGCCCCGCGCGCCGATGCCGGACTCGGCGCCGGTGCGTGGGCGCTGCTCGCCCTGTTGGCCACCGTGGTGCTCCTCGCCCTCGGCGGCCTCGGCCGGGGCCGGGTCGGGTACGCGTGGGTGCTGACGCTCTTCGGCGACTACCGGGGAACCGTCCGCCGCACCGGTCTGGTCTGGGTCTCGCCCCTGCTGCTGCGCCGCCGGGTCGACGTACGGCTGCGGCACTGGCGGAGCGAACCGCTGCCCGCCGTCGACGCCGACGGCACCGCGCTGCGCGTGGTCGTCCTGGTGGTCTGGCGGATCGAGGACACCGTGCGGGCCGCCCTCGGCATCGAGGACCACGAGGCGTATCTGCGGGCGCAGGTCGAGGCGGCCATGGCCCGGGTCCTGTCGCAGTTGCCGGCCGACGCGTTCCACGAGGACGCCCCGACCCTGCGCGACGCGGAGGCCGTCGGCGACGCGCTGACCCGGATGCTCCGCGCCGACTGCGCGCCCGCGGGCGTCGAGGTGTACTCGGCGCAGCCCACCGGCATCGAGTACGCCCCCGAGGTCGCAGCGGCGATGCAGCGGCGGCGGATCGCCGCCATCGACGCGAGGCACCGCGACAGCGTGCTGACCTCCGTGGTGGACGCGGTCGACGACACCGTCAACCGGCTCACCACGCGCGGCATCGTCGAACTGGACGACTACGAACGCAAGGCGCTCGTCAAGGACTTGACCGTTGCCTTCTACACGGGCCGCGGCACCGGAGGGGACGGGGCCTGAGGGGCGGGGGAGCCGGGGCGGGCCGGTGGAATATCGCCGCCCATTGGTCTGGACATGTTCATGATGCGTCAATAATCTAAGACTTGGTCTAGACCGCAGCACCCGTAGGGGTACGGCACCACCCACCTCCGTACCACCGTGCACACGTGCACCTCGCATGCACCGGGTTCACGCACCACGCACCAAGCGCGCGCACCATGTCGAGCAGTGCTCATGGAACCTCCCCCACGTTCTAAGAGGAGCGACAGCAATGCGGAAAAAGGCAAGCGCGGCCGTCATCGGTCTGGCGATAGCGGGCGTCTCGGTTCTCGCGACCAACACCGCCAGCAGCCACGGCTACACGGACTCCCCGATCAGCCGCCAGAAGCTCTGTGCCAACGGCACGGTCACCAACTGCGGCAACATCCAGTGGGAGCCGCAGAGCGTCGAGGGCCCGAAGGGCTTCCCGGCGGCAGGACCGGCGGACGGCAAGATCTGCTCCGGCGGCAACGGGCAGTTCGCCCAGCTCGACGATCCCAGAGGTGGCAACTGGCCGGCCACCCAGGTCAGCGGCGGACAGGGCTACAGCTTCCGCTGGCAGTTCACCGCCCGCCACTCCACCAGCGACTTCCGCTACTACATCACCAAGAACGGCTGGGACTCCACCAAGCCGCTCACCCGGGCCGCACTCGAATCGCAGCCCTTCATGACCGTGCCCTACGGGAACCAGCAGCCTCCGGCCACGCTGACCCACCAGGGCACGATCCCCACCCAGAAGAGCGGCAAGCACATCATCCTCGCCGTGTGGAACGTGGCTGACACCGCCAACGCGTTCTACGCGTGCTCGGACGTCAAGTTCTGACGCTTCATCAGTTATCGTGCGGCGCCATGACGAACACCGGCGCCGCCGCGGAACGCGCAGGACGCCAACGGGGTGACCACCGGCCCGCCCCGAAGCACGGCCCCACCGTGCTCAGTCATCACCAGGTGGTCCAGGAGCGCCGCCGCACAGGCGGCGCTCCTGGCGGATCCGCTGCCGAGCCGCGGCGAACCGCACCTCGGCGTACGCTCGACAACACCTCTGAGTTCCCGATGCGGCTCAGCGCGGCGGCCCTGGCCGGGGCCGCCGTCGTCGCCCGGTCACCGGCGACCAGGAGGGTTTTGCGGTCCGTCCGGATCGTCGGGCGGATGCCGCTCACCGCGACGAACAAGGTCCGCCGGGTGGCGCCGCGCCGGGCGGGGTCGGAAACGCGAGGAGGCGGCCTCCGGGAAGGAGACCGCCACCGCGTGTCGTGCGCCGTCAGGGACTCGAACCCCGGACCCGCTGATTAAGAGTCAGCTGCTCTAACCAACTGAGCTAACGGCGCCTGCTGACTCGAAAATAATACCCGGTCCCGAAGCGTGCTCCCGACCACCCGCGCCCCGAGCGCTACCGCCGGTCACCCAGGCCGTTCGACGACAGGTCCTCAGGGCTGTCCCGCCATCCCGCCGCGCGCGCTCAGCGCGTCCGGGATCAGCGGCCCGATCCACGCGGCGAACGGCTCCCACAGCTCGTCCCCGGCCGCCCGCACGACCGCGTTGGGGTCCTCGGCGGCCTCCAGCCCGAAGCGGTCGCGCAGCCAGGTGCGGAACTCCTCGTTCGCCGGACAGGGGTCGTACCCGTCCCCTGCCTCGTCGTCATCGGCGTCGGCCTCCTCCTCGCGCTCGTCGAAGTAGTCCAGGTAGTCCCAGCCACCCATCGGCGTCCAGCCGGAGGCGATCACGCGCAGCAGCTCCGGCAGGTCGCGGGCCACCACGTGGACGCCGCCGTCGTCGCACAGGAAGAGCACCGGCAGCGAGGCGGGATCGGCGCCGTCGTCCCCGTCCCGCAGCCAGAACGCGTAGGTGGAGCCGGAGCCGGTGGCCTGGGCGAAAGGCCGTATGCGGTCGGACAGCTGCGGATAGCCGCCGTCGTCGTGGCCGAACTCGATCAGCTCGAAGTCGGGGGCGTAATAGCCGTCGACGCCCGCGTCGAACTCCGCGAGCAGGTCCAGGGTGGGTGCCGGTGTCTGCATGGTGGTGACGCTACCCGGGGCCTCGGACAACGGCGGCCCCCGGCTGCTACAGCGCCAGGGACAGCAGCACCGGCGCGGCCTGCCTGCTGAGCGCGTCGGCCGCCGAGCGCAGCCGGTGCGCGTCCTCGATCGGCAGGGACAGCGCCAGGCAGCCCGCCGAGGACCCGGCCGTCAGCGGCACGGCCGCGCAGACGGTGCCCACCGCGTACTCCTGGAGGTCCAGCACCGGCACCGTGGGGGACTGCGCGTCCAGCTGGGAGAAGAGGATCTTCTCGTCGGTGATCGTCCGCGAGGTGAGCCGGGCCGCCCGGTGCCGGGAGAGGTGGTCGCGCCGCGCGTCGTGGTCGAGCTGGCCCAGCAGGCACTTGCCGACCGCGCTGGCGTGCGCCGAGGAGCGGAAGTCCACCCACTCGTTCACCGCCGGGGTCAGGGGCCCGTCCGCCACCTGCTCCACGCTGACCTCGCCGTCCGCGTACCGGCTGAGGTAGACCGCCGCGCCGATGGAGTCGCGCAGCTGGTCCAGGGTGTGTTGAAGCCGGTCCTCCAGAGCCTGGCGGCGGGTCGTCCCGGAGCCGAGCAGCAGCAGCGAGGCGCCGACGACGTACGCACCGTCGCCGATCTGCTCCACGTAGCCCTCGCGGCGCAGCGTGCGGAGCAGGGAGGCGAGCCGGCCGGCGGGCAGGCCCGTCTCCCGGGTGATCTGGGCATCGGTCACGCCGTCGCCGTGCCGGGAGACCGTTTCGAGCACGCGCAGGGCGTACTGCACCGACGGGAACGGCGCGGTCGGCTCGGGCTTCAACGCCACGGTGTCCCCCTACCAGGTTGTGACCGCAAGCTTTCGCCCCACGATAGCGGCCGACGCGGCTCCGTGGGGCGGCAGTTGACGCGCCCGGAGGCCGCGCCACGGAGCTGTCAGCAGGGGCGCACCTGTCTGGCATATGCGCCTGGCATGGTCGGTGGAGCAATCAGGAGGTCACAGCACCGCGTTGAGGAATTCGCGCGTACGTTCGTGGGACGGATCGGAGAAGATTTTTTCCGGTGATCCGGATTCCACGACCCGGCCCGCGTCGAACATCAGCACCTTCTCGGAGACGTCCCGGGCGAAGCTCATCTCGTGGGTCACGCAGACCATGGTGATGTCGGTGTTCCTGGCGATGTCCTCCAAGAGCTCCAGCACGCCCGCCACCAGCTCCGGGTCGAGCGCGGACGTCACCTCGTCCAGGAGCAGGATCTCCGGCTCCATGGCCAGGGCCCGTGCGATGGCGACCCGCTGCTGCTGCCCGCCGGACAGCTGGGAGGGGTGGGCGTCGACCTTCGCCGAGAGCCCCACCAGGTCCAGCAGCTCCCGGGCCCGGGTCTCCGCCTCCTCGCGGCTCCTGCCGAGCACGCTGACAGGGGCCTCGGTGATGTTCTGGAGGACCTTCATGTTCGGGAAGAGGTTGAACTGCTGGAAGACCATCCCGATCTTCTTCCGGGACTCCCGCAGCTGCTTCTCGCCCGCCGGCTTCAGTGAACCGTCCGGCTGCCGGAGGTGCGTCAGCGGGGAGCCGTCGACCCAGATCACCCCGTCGCTGACCTTCTCCAGCGTCATCAGCAGCCGCAGGATCGTGGTCTTGCCCGAGCCGCTGGGCCCGATCAGGGTGACGTGCTGACCGCGTTCCACGGTGAAGTCCAGCTCGTCCAGGACCACATGGTCGCCGTAGCGCTTGACCACCTTGTCGAAGCGCACCAGCGGCTCACCCGTGGACGCGCTCGCCGCGACCGCGTCCACCGGGGCCGGGTCCACGGAGGCCCGTGCCGGGTCGGCGGGGTCCGGGGTCCGTGTCTTCTTCGGGGGGAGGGGGTCAGTGGCCAAGGCGCTTCTCCAGCCTTCTCATCAACAGCGACGTGGGGTAGCTCGCGACCAGGAAGATCAGGCCCGCGAGGGTGAACACCTCGGTGTACGCGAAGTTGTCAGCTCCGTACTTCCGGGCCTCGAAGACCATCTCCTGCACCGTGATCACGGCGAGGAACGGCGTCTCCTTGAACATCGAGACCGCGTAGTTCCCGAGCGCGGGCAGCACGTTGCGCACCGCCTGCGGCAGGATCACGGCCTGCCAGGTGCGCCGGGGCGACAGCGACAGCGCGCGGCACGCCTCCCACTGCCCCTTCGGTACGCCGTCGATCCCGGCCCGGTAGACCTCGGAGGTGTACGCGGCGTAGTGGACGCCCAGCACCGCGATGCCGGTGTACAGCGGCTCCACCGTGTTGAACAGGGCGGCCGCACCGACCAGTTGGACCAGCAGCGGGGTGGAGCGGACGAACTCCGTGAGCACGCGCACCGGTACGGTCACGAACCTGCTGGGCGCGCGCCCGGCCACCGCGACGGCCAGCCCCAGCACGGCCGCCACCAGGGTGCCGAGCACCGTGGCGAGCACGGTGACCCGGAAGCCCTCCAGCAGGAGCGGCAGGGACTCCCCGACGGCGTTCCAGTCGAAGCCGTTCACCGGGTACCTCCCACGGCGGTCGTGGACGCGCTGCGGCTCCGGAACAGGCTCTTCGCGCCGCTGTCCAGGCCGAGCCGCCGCTTGGCACTCCGCTCCAGCAGATTCATCAGCATCGTCAGGGCGTAGGCCAGCACGAAGTAGGCGGCCAGCAGGGTCAGATAGGCGGTGAGGGTCTCACCGGTGCGGTCACGCAGCGTCTGGACCACGGTCATCAGATCGGCGGCCGAGATCAGCCACAGCAGCGGGGTGGCCTTCAGCAGCTGGATCAGCAGATTGGTGAAGCTCGGGATCATCTGCACCCAGGCCTGCGGCAGGATCACCTTCCACAGCCGCCTGGACGGGCTGAGGTTGAGCGCGATCGCCGCCTCGTACTGCCCGCGCGGCACGGAGTTGATCGCGCCCCGCACCACTTCGGCCCCGTACGCACCGAAGTTGAGGCCGAAGGCGACCACCCCGCAGACGACGGGAGTCAGTTCGTAGCCGGTCACCAGCGGCATCGCGTAGTAGAGCCAGAACAGCTGGATGTAGAGCGAGGTGCCCCGGAAGAACTCCACGACCACCCGGGAGAAGCCCCGGGCCAGGAGCAGCCCGCTGCCCGCCATCAGGCCGAGTGCGAAGGCCAGGACCCCCGCGAGCAGCGCGCCCAGGACCGTGGCCTGGAGCGTCACCCACAACCCCGACCTGACCTGGGGGAACTCCTCGACGAGGAGAGAGAAGAAGTCACTCATGCGTGTGCGTCCGCCCCGTCAGCCCTTGCAGAGGTCCGCGGTCTTCAGGTCCTCCGGCGGGATCTCCGACTCCCCGAAGCCGTACGGCTCCAGCAGCTGCACGTAGCGCGAGCGGTCCGTGACGATCTTCTTCAGCTCGCGGTTGAAGGAGTCCCGCAGATCCTCGTTGCCCTTGCGGAACACCGCGCCGCCCGGTGAGAACTGCGCGTTGCCGTCGATCTGCGGCACGAACGGCTCGGTGACCTCGGTGTCCGGGTTGGTCTTCGCCAGCCAGCGGAGCGAGATCCCGGTCAGCAGGAACGCGTCGATCCGGCCGCCCTTGACCGCGTCCGCCCCGTCCTGCGGCTTCTGGAGCGTCTTGATGCTGCCCTCGGGTATGCCCGCGCCCTTGGCGTAACTCCCCTCGACCGCACCGGACATGACGCCGATGGTGATCCCGGCCTCCTTCGCGGAGTCCAGGTCGGTGACCTTCTTGGGGTTGCCCTTCCGCACCATCAGCGCGGTCGGCGAGATGAACTCCGGCTCGGAGAAGATCGCGTTGCCGCAGCGCTCCGGGGTGATGGCCATGCCCGCGCTGACCACGTCGTACTTCCCGGCCTGGAGCCCCGGGATGAGCCCGTCCCACTCGGAGAGCGTCGGCTTCAGCTCCTTCACCCCGAGCGCCTGGAAGATCTCCCGGTGCAGGGTCGGGGCCTCGCCCTTGAGCTCCTTGCCCTCCATGTACCCGTACGGCGCCTCGTTGGCGTACGCCACCCGCACGAACCCCTGCTTGCGGAGCTTGTCCAGGGCGCCCTCGCCCGTCGCGGCACCGGAGTCGGTCTTGCTGCACGCGGTCAGCAGGCCGGGAACGACGAGGAGGCCGCCCACGGCCGCCGATCGGTTGAGGAAACCCCGGCGGGACAGGTTCGGGAAGTCAGCCATGGTTCGCAAATCTCCTGGAGGTCGAACAGTCCGGACAGGGTGAGCGCCTGCCCGATCCCGTACGTCTATGCAGGAAGCCCGGGGCTGTGATCGAACGGTGGCCGGAAGGTGACCTTCCCGTGCCCGGAGAGGTGCGCAGGGCGACGGGGGGTGCGCGGGGCGTGTTCCCCCGTCACGGAGGATTCATGACCGCGAGTCGGTACCGGTTTCGGCGCCGCCGTCCCCGGAGACTCCGCCGCCGTCAGCGACGCTGTCCGGCGCGCCGCGTCCGGGGCCCACCGGAGGAATACTGGGAACAGGCCGGGGCAGACGTGACCGACTGCGCGCGCACCGCGCGGCGGGCCGTCACCGTAGGGGAGACGTACAGGCAAGGAGTGGACATGACGACCGTCGGACTGCTTTATCCGGGCCACGCCGCCGAGGACGACTTCCCGCGGATCGAGATCCTGCTCGACACCGACATCCGGCTGCCCCTGTTCTCCACCGACCCCGGCGAGGACGCCTACCGGCCCGACGCGCTGCGCGAGCGCGGCGCCGCCGGCCGGATCGCCGAGGGCGTCGAGGAACTGCGTCTCGCGGGCGCCGAGGCGCTGGTCTGGGCGTCCACCGGGGGCAGCTTCGGACTCGGCTGGGAGGGCGCCCACGAGCAGGCCGCCGCGCTCGCCCGGACGGCGGGCCTGCCCGCGTCCAGCACCTCCGTCGGTTTCGTCCACGCGGTACGCGAGCTGGGCGCGCGCCGCGTCGCCGTCGCCGCGCCCTACCCCGAGGACGTCACCGGGCTCTTCGCGCAGTTCCTGGCGTCGGCGGGCGTCGAGGTGGTCGCGGCCGCGTCCGGCGGAGCCGCCTCGTCGGCCGAGGCCGGCTCCTGGGAGCCGGAGCGGGTGAAGCGGCTGGTGCTGGAGGCCGACGACCCGGACGCGGAGGTGGTGCTGATCCCGGACACCTCCCTGCACACCGCCGCCTACGTCCCTGAGCTGGAGGAGGCGCTCGGCAAGCCGGTCCTCACGGCCTGCCAGGTCACGGTGTGGGAGGGACTGCGCCTCGCCGACCGCAGGATGTGGGCCCCCAGGCTCGGCACCCTGTTCGCCACCCGGGAGCCGGTGCGCGGGTCGCAGGAGCCGAAGGGCATCGAGGTCCGCGAGTAGGCAGCCGGAACGGCGGGCCGGTTCGCCGCCGGGAAACAGCCACCGGGAAAAGCCACCGGGGAAAAAACCACCGGGAATAAAACGGAGCCGTCCTCCTGTTGTCGCCTTTCGGCACGCAGCACGCACGACAGGACCGGGAGAGGCCGACACGTGGACGAGATCCGAGGAGACGAGACCCGCGACGAGGCGAACGGCGCCGGTGGCGGGGGTTCCGCGGGGGACGGCGACGGCATCCGGGGCGTCGCGGGCGGCACCGCCCCCGTCCCGCTGTCCGTCCTGGACCTGGTCACCGTGGGGCAGGGCCGCACCGCGACCCAGGCCCTGCGCACCGGTGTCGAGATCGCCCGGCTCGCCGAGAGCCGGGGCTTCCACCGCTACTGGGTCGCCGAGCACCACTCGATGCCCGGGGTCGCCTCGTCCTCCCCGGCCGTGATCCTCGCCCACATCGCCGCCCGCACCGAGCGCATCCGCCTCGGTTCCGGCGGCGTCATGCTGCCCAACCACGCCCCGCTGGTGATCGCCGAGCAGTTCGGCACCCTGGAGGCGATGGCCCCGGGCCGGGTCGACCTCGGCCTCGGCCGCGCCCCCGGCACGGACGGCGCGACGGCCGCCGCCCTGCGCCGCAGCGACCGGCTCAACGAGGGCGCGGAAGACTTCCCGCAGCAGCTCATGGAGCTGATCCGGTTCCTGGACGACGACTTCCCCGACGGGCACCCCTACAGCCGCATCCACGCCGTACCGGGCCCGGTCCAGGCGACCGCCCCCGGCGGGGTGCAGTCCGCGCACCGGCCGTCCGTCTGGCTGCTCGGCTCCTCCGGCTTCAGCGCCCGGCTGGCCGGGACGCTGGGGCTGCCGTTCGCCTTCGCGCACCACTTCTCGGCGCAGAACACCATCCCGGCGCTCGACCTGTATCGCGACTCCTTCCGGCCCTCCGCCGTGCTGGACGCCCCGTACGCCCTGATCGGGGTGTCCGCGCTGGCCGCCGACGAGGAGCGGGAGGCCCGGCGCGAGGTGCTGACCGGCGCGCTGTCCATGCTCCGGCTGCGTAGCGGCCGCCCGGGGCTGATCCCCAGCCCGGAGGAGGCGGAGGCGTACGCCTTCTCCCCGATGGAGCGGGAGTTCGTCGACGGCTGGCTGGCCAACGTCGTCCACGGCACCGCCGACGAAGTCCGCACCGGCCTCGACGACCTGGCCAAGCGGACCGGCGCCGACGAGCTGATGATCACCGCCAACGCCCACGGCGGGGACGCGCGGCTGCGCAGCTACGACCTGATCGCCGACGCGTACGGGCTGCCGACGGCCGCCGCCTGACCCGCGCCCCGGAGCGCCGCGCCCGCGCCGACCGCGCCGGAGACTTCGCCGGGAGGGCTGACCACCCCGGGGAGTGCGTCAGCCCTCCAGGGGCCGGGAGCCGATCAGTCCGGCGATCCGTTCCGGGGCAACGGCCCGTGAGTACAGCCAGCCCTGCCCGGTGTCGCAGCCGATCCGCCGCAGCCGCTCCGCCTGTCCGGCCGTCTCCACGCACTCCGCGGTGACGGTCAGCCCCAGGCGGTGCGCCAGCTGCACCATGGCCTCCACGATCGTCTCGTCGGCCGGGCTCGGGTGCGTGCCGTCCTCGTAGCGGAAGCCCCGGACGAACGCGCCGTCCAGCTTCAGCACGGAGACGGGCAGCCTGCTCAGGTAGGCGAGGTTGGAGTACCCGGTGCCGAAGTCGTCGATGGCGATCCGCACCCCCATGTCGCTCAGCGCCTGGAGCGCCCGCAGCGGGCGGCCGCCGGAGCCCATCACCGCGGACTCGGTCAGCTCCAGCTGGAGCAGGCCCGCCGCCAGCCCGGTCTCGGCCAGGATCTCCGCCACGTCGGCGACCAGGTCGGAGTCCCAGACCTGGCGTACGGCGACGTTGACGCTGATGAACAGCGGCGGCTCGTCGGGGTGGTCCAGCTGCCAGCGCCGGGCCTGGCGGCACGCGGTGCGCAGCACCCACCGGCCGAGCTGCACGATCGAGCCGTCCTCCTCGGCGATGCCGACGAACCGATTCGGCGCGAGCATCCCGAACTGCGGGTGGTTCCAGCGGACCAGCGCCTCCACCCCGCGCAGCACCCCGTCCGCCATCCCCACCAGCGGCTGGTACTCCAGCGTGAACTCACCGCGCTCCACGGCGGGCCGGAGCGTGGAGGACAGCGACTGCCGGGTCATGCGGTGGGCGTTGCGCTCCGGGTCGAACAGGGTCCAGCGGCCCTTGCCGTCGGCCTTCGCCCAGTACAGCGTGGTGTCGGCGGCCTGCATCAGACCGGTGGGCGAGGTGCCGGCCGCGGGCCGCTCCACCACCCCGATCGACGCGGAGACCGAGAACCGCTGCCCGGCCAGGTCGAACGGCTGCTGGAGCGCGGCGAGCACCGAGCGGGCCAGGTCGGTCAGCTCCTGGGTGCCCGCCGAGTCCTCGACCAGGATCGCGAACTCGTCGCCGCCCAGCCGCGCCACCAGCCGGTTGCCGCCGAAGGCGCCGGAGGCGTCGTTCTCCGCGCAGTCGGTGAGCCGCCCCGCGACGGCGGCCAGCAGCCGGTCCCCGGTGCGGTGGCCCAGGGTGTCGTTGATCGCCTTGAAGCCGTCCAGGTCGAGATAGCAGAGCCCGATCCGGGTGTGCTGCCGGTCCGCCGGCGAGTCGTCCTGGTACGGCGGGGTCTCCAGGGCCGCGGCGAGGCGCTCGAAGAACAGCGTCCGGTTCGGCAGCCGGGTCACCGGGTCGTGCATCTGGAGGTGGCGCAGCCGCTCCTGGAGCTCGCGCCGGTCGCTGATGTCCGCGATCGTCAGCAGGACCCGGGCGGGCTCCGCGGCCGAGGTGCCGGTCATGGGCACCACGGTGACCTCGGCCCACAGGGAGCGCCCGTCGGGGTGCTTGATGCGGCGGGTGCAGCGGAAGCGGGAGCGGCGGCCCTGGAGCACCTCGCGGTAGGCGAGCCAGGTGCGGTCGTCGGAGGTGAGGTCGAGCAGCTCGCACGCCTGCTGCCGGGCGAGGGCGCTCGTCGCCGTGCCCAGGAGCCCGCCGAGCGCCTCGTTGGCCCGCAGGATCTGGCCGCGGCCGTCGACGACGGCCATGGGGAGCGTGGCGGCGTTGAAGGCGGCGCGGTAGTCGCGCAGCTCGGACGAGGAGGCGTCGGGCCGGGGTGTTCCGCGCCGGAGCGCGGCGTCCGCGACGGCGGGGGCGCCGGAGGCCGCGGCATGACGCTCCGTGACCGGCGCGGGGGGTGCGCCGGAGGACGTGCCTGCCGGAGCACTCGGCCCTTCGGAGGTTCCGTTCACCGCTCGCTCCCGCTGTGAAGGTTCGTCGTGAACAGGTGGGGTCGGACAGGCCACCGGGTGGCGGCCCCGTCAAGGGGCCCGTTCCACGCGGGGAAGCGTGGTGAAGCATAGAGGGTGCCGCCTCGGCCGTTCCAGCTCGCGGTCCGGGACGAGCGGGTACCGGGGTACGCGAAGGGGGCGCGAGAGGACCGGGAAAGCGCCCCGCGCGGGCGAAGGGACACGTTCCGGTTTGCCCGATCCTGATCATTTCTGAGCTGATGAGTTGGGATGGCCGATTTATCTGACTGATAGTGACGTTCCGTGAAGGCGTGGGTGGTGATACTGACCGCTGACCCGAGTGGGGCAGCACAACAGGGCGTGGAGTCGTGAACCGGCACAGGGTGGACGGGATGGACCGCGTTTCCCCACCCGGAGGTCGATGTGCCGTTGCGTCGCGGACCCGGGGGAGCGGAACGGCCGTCGCTGCGCAGTGTGGCGGCCGCCGCGACCTCCCTCCTGGCGCTCGCCGCCACGTCTCTCGTCGCGGGGCCCGTCGTGGCCGCGGCGCGGGACGGCGCCGAGCCCTGCGCCCTGACCCGGACGGCGGCGCACCACTCGCTCGGGCTGGACACCTGGAACACCGCCTACCCCCGCCCGGAACAGGGCCTGGACGCGGTCATGGTCTTCCTGTCCTTCCCGGACTCCACCCCCAGGCTCACCCCCGCGCAGCTGACCGCCGATCACTTCCCCGCCACCTCCCGCTTCTTCGAACGCTCCAGCTACGGCGGTTTCACCCTGCGCCCCCACCCGCAGCGGACCTGGACCCCGATGCCGCGCGACTCCACCTGGTACGCCATAGAGCGCGACTGGGACGCCGAGCGGCGCACCGCCTACCTGCGCGACGCCATCGCCGCCGCCGACGAGGCCGTCGACTTCTCCGCGTACGACATCGTCTACCTGGTCGCCGACCCGGACGCCCCCGGCGTCGACTCCGACGCCACCAAGGTCGTCAACTTCGACCAGCCGCTGCGCGCCGACGGCACCGACATCCGCCGCGTGGTGACGGTCTTCGAGCAGCACCCGCCGGACCGCAACGTCCTCGCCCACGAGACCGGGCACGTCTTCGACCTCGCCGACCTCTACCACCGGCCCGTCGACGGCAAGGGCGACTGGGACACCTATGTGGGCGACTGGGACGTCATGGGCAGTCAGTTCGGCCTCGCCCCGGACCTGTTCGGCTGGCACAAGTGGAAGCTCGGCTGGCTGGGCGGGCGGCAGGTCGTCTGCGTCCAGGACTCGACCGACCTCACCCTGGAGCCGGTCGCCGCCGCCCCGCCGCCCGGCGGGTCGATGGGGACCCGGCTCGCCGTCATCCGCACCGGCGTCGACAGTGCGCTGGCGATCGAGGCCCGCAGCGCCACCGGGAACGACCGGGACACCTGTACCGAGGGCATCCTGATCTACCGCATCCGCAGCGGTACGGTCTCCGGCGACGGGCCCGTCGAGGTGGTGGACACCCACCCGGAGACCGGGGCCTGCTGGGACCGCTCGGTCTACCCGCCGCTCGCCGACGCGCCTCTCGGCGTGGGGGAGACCTTCACCGTGCCCGGCGACGGCACCCGTATCGAGGTGGCCGACCGCACCGCGTCCGGCTCCTGGACGGTCCGCGTCACCACCGGCCTCTGAACCCCGCACGAGGAGGGCGATCGAGAGGGCGAAAACGGAACGCGCACACGAAGAAGCCCCCCGCTTCCGCGAGGGGCTTCTTCCGTCGGTGCGCCGTCAGGGACTCGAACCCCGGACCCGCTGATTAAGAGTCAGCTGCTCTAACCAACTGAGCTAACGGCGCCTGGTGACGTCGTAGACATTAGCATCCAGATCCGCCCGAGGAAAAATCGCACCCGCGGTGCCCCGGGAGGTCGCCGACCGGCTCACCCGGACACAGGCCCAGAGCAGCGCGTCGGGCCCCGGCAGCCACGGGCTACGGGTGTCCGGCGCGACCAGCCAGCGCGGCCCGCCCTCGGACGAACCGCAGGTCAGCGGCGGTACGGTCACGGCGTCCCCGGTCCCGTGGCAGAGCAGCGGCGGCACCCCGCCCCGCTGTCGCCCGGTCTCCGGGGGGCCGCCCGCCCCCCACTCCTCCCAGGCGAGCAGCGAGGGCAGCCGCTGGGCCGTCCCGGGGGCCGCGAACAGCAGCATCCGGCCGCGGTGCGTGGCGACCGGCCCGGAGCCGGGGCCCTCGGACCACAAGCGCTCCACCATCCGCCGCCCGAACAGCGCGGGCACGTTGACGACGTCGAAAGCGGAACCGCAGGGCAGCACCGCGGGCGCGTCCGGGTGCTCCTCCCACTGGGCGAGCGTGCTGCGCGGATAGGCCGTGGCTCCGGCGAGCCAGGCGGCGCCGGCCGCGGTGACCTGGGCGGCCTGCTGTCCGGACTGGTCCCGCAGCAGGGCGAAGATGTCGACGCCGTGGTGCGCGGTGGCGGCACCGGCGTGCAGGGTCGTTTCGTCTTTCAGCCATGCGCTCATGCACTCAGGTCTACCGGGAGTGACGGGACTGATTCCGAGAGTTGCCGGAAACCGGGACAGGGCGGGAGGACGAGGGGTATCGTGCCCGCCGGAATATGCCACGGGACCTGACCCCGGTCCGGTGCCGCAGCGGACCGGGTGGGGGAGCCGGGGCCCTTCCCGTCGGTCGCGGCGGCCCGCGGGATCAGGGCGTCGGCGCGTCCAGCAGGGACCGGCCGAACTCGATCATCTTCTTCGCGTAGTCCTCGGTCCACTCCGCCCGCTCCGCGACGTCCGCGGGCGTCAGCCGGTCGAAGCGGCGCGGGTCGGCGAGCTGGGCCGCCGCGATCGCCTGGAACTCCACCGACCGGTCCGCCGCCGCCCGGAACGCGTGCGTCAGCTCGGTGGCGCGGGCCAGCAGCTCGCGGGGGTCCTCCATCGACTCCAGGTCGAAGAAGTGCTCCGGGTCGGCCGCCGCCTGAGACGGCTCGAAGAGCAGGGGCGCGGGGCGCAGCCGCTGCCGTTCGTTCCGCTCGGACTCTGTCATGTGCTGTTCCTCCTCGGACGGCCTGGCGGCCTGGCGGCTCGACGACCTGATGGTCCGGACGACCCGGACGGCCAGGGGCGACCCGGACGGCCACCCTCCATTGTCCAACCCCGCGCAAGAGGGCCGGGGCGTGAACGGGAGCGCGCGCGGTGCGCCCGGCTCCGGAGTGCCTACGGCGGCGCTCAGGGCCGCCACCGCACCCGCCGCTCCGCCAGGTGCGCCAGCACCGCGTGGTTGGCCTCCCAGCCGTCGGGGAACTTCACCGTGACGCCCAGCTGGACCGGCTCCGTCGAGGGGTGCTCGTCGAGCAGGTCCGCCACCCCCTCCCGGCAGACCACGACGCACGCGTGCCGGTGCCGGGAGGCCAGCACGCACAGGCGGCCCGTCTCCAGGTGGAACGCGGTGGCGTCGGGGCGGCCCGACAGCGGGTGCAGGACCACCGTGACGTCGAACTCGCGGCCCTGGAGGCGGTTCGCCGTGTCCACGGCCACCCCCGTGACGCCCAGGTCCGCGAGGGCCGCCCGCACCGCGGCCGCCTGGTCCCGGTGGGCCGTGCCGACCGCCACCCGGTCCGCCGTCACCGGCACCGGGCCCTCGGCCCGCTCGCTCGTCGCGACGCCGCCCCGGTCCAGCAGCCGCCGGACCACCAGCGCCACCGCCCGCACCGCCTCGGGGTCCGTACGCGGGGTGTGCCGGGCCGGCAGCTCCAGCAGCCCCCACCCGGACTCCGCCGCCTCGTCCAGCACCCGGTCCGGGCCCGAGCCGTCCGACGCCACCTTGAAGGACAGCTTCCGGTCCCCGTGGTCCGTACCGCTGCGGAACGGCGTGTACGGGTAGAACGCGTCCGACACCAGCGGCGCTGCCGACGCCGGGAGCCGCCAGGAGACCGGCAGCCGGTGCTGCGGCAGCTCCGGATTGTGCGCGAGCAGCGTGGAGACGGCGCTCGCGGACGGGTCGTAGCTCAGCCCCGCCCACTGGTCCGCGCCGACGATCGAGAACGGGTCCAGCTGCCCCGGATCCCCGACGAACAGCGCCCGCTCGAACAGCCCGGCCACGGCCAGCAGCGCGTCCGAACGCATCTGGTAGGCCTCGTCGACGATCGCGTGCCCCCACGGCTCCACGTTCTTCACGTGCGCCCACTTGGCGGCCGTCGAGATCACCACGTCGAGCCCGGCCAGGTCCGCCGCCTTCGCCGACTTCGTCACGTTGGCGAGACCGTCGAGGGCCTTGTCGTACGGGTCGGAGTCGCTGCTGTGCAGCCGCCCCACCGGCAGCTCCGGCTCCTTCTCGGCGAGGCGCAGCACCAGGTCGTCCACCTGGGCGTTGGTCTGCGCGACCACCATCAGCGGGCGTCCGGCGGCGGCCAGCTCCAGGGCCGCCCGGACCACCAGCGTCGACTTCCCCGCGCCGGGCGGGGAGTCCACGACGATGCCGCGGGAAGAGCCGCGCAGGGTGTCGTCGAGGATCGCGCCGGTCGCCCGCGCGGCCGCCGCACCGGGATCGAAGACGGTGCTCACGGTCGGCCCTCCGGGGCGATCGGGCTGAGGCTCACAGCAGGTCCTCCGGGGTCACGGGGTCGGGGCGCTCGCCGCGCGCGGCGGGGTCCGCGCCCGGCGGGCCGCCGTGCGTCCACGGTGTCTCCTCCGGGTCCGGCAGCTTCGGCCCGGAGCGCTGGTCGTGCTCGAACAGGGTCCAGGCGATCCGTTCCCCGGGCTCCGGCAGCGAACCGGGCGCGGGCTCCTTGCCCCGGCCCAT
The DNA here is from genome assembly GCF_044767975.1 of Streptomyces sp. NPDC101181. NCBI lineage: Bacteria > Bacillati > Actinomycetota > Actinomycetes > Kitasatosporales > Streptomycetaceae > Streptomyces > Streptomyces sp. NPDC101181. The sequence continues at coordinate 208,541 of NZ_JBIWOX010000003.1, forward strand.
CCGGTCCAGGATCCGCAGCACGAGCAGGATCTCGCCGCCGTCCCCGGCCGCGTCCCCGTCCCCGTCCGGGACCGCGCCCGCCGCCCCGGACTCTCCGCCCGCCGGCCCGGGGGCGTACCACCGGACGAACTCCGCCGACTGCGGCTTGCCCTCCAGGGAGCGGTACACCTTCGTCCGCTCGCCCAGGTGCGGGCGCTCGTCGGTGCGGACGGTGACCAGCGGGCGCGGGGAGGGCCGCTTGGACTCGGTGTACGCCATCTCGACGCCGGTCACCGTGGCCAGGAACGCCTCTCCGGCGAGCCGCCGTCCCGCCAGCACCAGCGGATCGTCCAGCGCCTCCTGGGCCTCCAGCTGGGCCTGGGCGGTCTCCCGGGACGCCAGCTTCTGCGCGGCGGTCACCGCGTCGTCGCGGCGCGGCTGCGGCGGCTCGCCCGAACGCACCCGGTCCCGGTGACCGGTGAACGACCAGCGGTCCCGGGTCCAGCGGTCCTCGGTCCGGGCCCCCTCCGGCAGCTCCCGCAGCAGGTCGAGCCCGCGCCACACCGCGTCCCACGTCGGCAGCGTCACCTTCGCCAGCAGCGACCGGATCTCCCGCTCGGCACCGCTCAGCGCACCGAGCCGTTCGTCCGCCGCGAGCCCGTCCTCGGCGGTCGCGAGCGCCGTACGCGCCCGGTCGTAGCGTTCGATCGCGGGGGCCAGGAGCCGGTTGTCGAAGTCCGGGTCGGTGGCCGGGCCCGCGGGCGGGCAGAGCAGCTGGTGCTCGCCGTCCCGGGCCAGCTCGGCATGGAGCGCAGCCTCCGCCCCCGAGGAGCCGTCCGGCGGGTCGATCCAGGCGAGCAGCGCCCCCAGGTGCTGGTCCTCCAGGCTGCTCTGCCCGGTCGCCCAGTGCCGGTTCAGCAGGTCCGTGGCGGCCAGCAGCAGCGCGGAGCCGGGCACCCGGGCCCGCTCCCCGTAGTGCGTCAGCCAGCGGCCGAGCAGCGGAACCCGGGCCGGGGCCGGGTAGGGCGTGTCCGGGTCGTCCTCGGCGGTGCGGCGGAAGCGCATGGACCGGCCCAGCAGCCGGACGAACTCGACGCCCGCCCGGCTCGGCACGATCAGCTGCGGCGCGTCCGTGCACAGCTCGACCTCGACCTTGGTCCGCCTGCCCGTCGCCGGGTCGGTCTCGTTGCGCTCGGCGGGCTCGACGACGTCCGCGTACGCCTCCAGGTGCGGAAGGACGGCCTCCGCCAGCTCCGCCAGGAACGCGAACCGCAGGTCCCGGTCGCGCGGCTGGGCGACCGCCAGCAGCCGGGGCGCCTCCCGGTCCGTGCCCACCAGCGCCCCCAGCGGGGCCCCGGCCTCACCGGCGGTGGTCAGCGGCACCAGCACCAGCGGCCGGTCGGTGAGACGGCGGTGGCGGACGGTCGCCAGCGGCTGGGCGCGCCCGGAGTCGACGGCCTCCAGCCGGGCGAGCGTGGTGATCAGCGACATACGGCGGCCGCCTCCCGGTCCCGGTCACGCAGGGCGGCGCTCTCCAGCGCCTCGGCGCGCAGCGCGGCGGCCCGCCGCAGCGCCGCGACCGTGGGGTCGGCGGGGTCGCCCTCCTTGCCCGCGGCGGCGGCCAGCACCCCCGCCACCGTGGTCAGCCCGCCCAGCTCACCGCGCACGCTCCGGCCCAGCGTCTCCACGGCGCCCCCGGCCCGGGAGCTCGCCCGGCAGTGGAAGGCCAGCTCGCAGGCGGCCAGACACTCGGGGGCGTAGGCGGCGGGCACGGCGGAGACGGCCGCCCCCAGCTCCCGCGGCGAGCACGCCGGGTCGAACGTGGTCCCCTCCGGCAGGGCGTCCGCGATGTCCTCGATCCGGGTGAGCCGGGTCAGCTGGCGGCGGGTGACGGCCCGCTGCTTGCGTACGTCGACGACGGAGGCGGTCGGCAGGTTGGAGAAGTCCTTGGGGCAGACCAGCAGCACCCGGTGGCCCACCTCGGCGCCCTCGGTCACCGCCGCGACCCGCTCCAGCGCCAGCACGTACACCGCGGCCTGGCGGGCGGCGGCCCCGACCTTCGCGGCGTCGGCGGAGGCGTCGATCATGGGGAACGACTTGATCTCGACGACGGTCCACCGGCCGTCGGGGTGCACCACCACCGCGTCCGGCTCCAGATAGGCGGGGGAGCCCGCCACCTCCAGGGCCAGCATCGGGTGGTCCAGCAGCGCCCAGCCGCCGGCCGCCGTCGCCTCCCGCAGCGCGAGCGCGGTGCGCGCGGCGCGGCCCTCGGGACCGGCGGCGCTCAGATCGGGGGCGGCGACGTCCGTGTCCGGGGCCGGAGCGCCGTCCCCGAGGTGTTCGTACAGCAGGCGCAGCAGCTCCGCACCGCCGTCGGCCTTGACCCGCGCCTCGAAGGCGTTGCCGCGCATGAAGGCGAACTGGGACTGGCCGAAGGGGGCGGGGGAGCCGAGCGCGGTGGCCAGGACGCTCTTGTCGACCCCGGCGCCGTCCAGCAGGGCCCGCCGCTTGCAGCCGGGATTCGCGGCGAGGGCGGCCAGTGCGCGGGCGTCGAGCGGATGCGGCGCGACGGAGGGGCCGCGCAGCTCAGCGAGCCGCTGCCGGAGCGTCGTCGCTCGCGCTCGCGTCGGCTGCGGCTCGGGCTGCCGCGCCGCCGACTGCCGCGCCGGGGGGATCTGCGGAGGAGGTCCGCTGGCCGGGGATTCGCTCACCCGCGGAAGTCTCGCACCCGGCACTGACATCACGGGACACGGTCGCCGAAACACCGGCCGGCACTCGCACCGGAACGCCCCTCGGACCGGTCCCCGCGCCGCCACCCGGAGCGCCCCTCGGACCACCCGCCCGGACGGCCCCCGGGCCGGCCGTCGAAGAGCCCCCGGGACCGCGGGCGGCGTCGGCGGCCCGTGCGGTCCGGACACCCCTGGCACCCCTGGCATTCGGGACGTCCCGGAACCGCTCCGCGAGCGGGCGGACCAGGCGGGCGCCGCCCCAGGCCTTGCACCGGTCGGCGATCCGCATGGCGGGCCTGGCCAGCAGCGCTCCGAGGCCCATCACCGCGGCGCCCGCGACGGCGTCCAGGAAGTAGTGGTTGGCGGTGCCCATCACGACGACGGTGGTGATCAGCGGATAGGCGACGCCCGCCGCCCGGACGAGAGGATGACGGCCGTGCCGCCACAGCAGGACACCGCACCAGATCGACCAGCCGACATGCAGGCTCGGCATCGCGGCGTACTGGTTGGTCATCCCGCTCAGCCCGCGCGGGGCGCTCGCGCCCGCGCCCCACCAGCCGTACGCGCTGTACTGCGCCATCGTGTCGACGAAGCCGTGGCTCGCGTCCAGCAGCCGGGGCGGACACGTCGGCATCAGCGTGAAGCCGACCAGCCCCAGCAGCGTCGAGTTCATCAGCCAGACCCGGGCCGCGCGGTAGGCGGCCGACCTGCGGCGGAAGAGCCAGACGAGGACGGCCGGGGTGACCACGTAGTGCAGCGAGGCGTACACGAAGTCGGCGGGGATCCCGATGGACGGGGTGGTGGTGAAGAGCCGGTTCAGCGGATGCTCGGCGTTCAGGTACAGCGCCTGCTCGAACCGCAGGATCGCCAGACCGTTGTCGACCGCCGTCGACACATCGCCGCGCACCAGGAGACGGCCCGCCGAATACAGCGCGTAGACCACCGCGATCAGCGGCAGCTCCGTCCACCAACGAGGCCGATGAACCGGCGCGGGCGGCGCGGTGGCGTTCGGCATCCGGTCGTTCTCCCCCTTGTTCACGTCGCTGACGGCGAGCGTTCAACCGTACGGCGGCACAGTGCCGCCGATTCCCCCGGGGGTCCCCTTGCCGGAGATCCCCCACGTAGTCCTCCCGCGGACCGCCCGCTGTGGTCGACGGGGCGGCGGGGGCGACTGTTCAGGGAGGGACGTCGGTACGGCCCCCGAGGTTGCGCGGGCGGCCGGTACGGGATGATGGGACCCACCCCAGCGTCAGCGTTCCAGGGAGAGCCGTTCATGGCACCGCGCATCCTGCTCGCCCGGCACGGCCAGACCCAGTGGTCGGTCCAGGGCCGTCACACCGGCAGGACGGACATCCCGCTGCTGGACACCGGCCGCGAGGGAGCCAAGCTGCTCGGCGAGCGGCTCCACCGGGCGCCGTGGGCGGGCCTGCCCGGCGTCGAGGTCCGCACCAGCCCGCTCGTCCGGGCCGCCGAGACCTGCGAGCTGGCCGGGTTCGGAGGCCGGGCCGGGACGTGGGACGCGCTGATGGAGTGGGACTACGGGGCGTACGAGGGCCTGACCCCGGCGCAGATCAAGGCGGACCGGCCCGACTGGCTGATCTGGCGGGACGGGGTCCCCGGCGGGGAGTCCGTCGCGGACGTCGCGGCCCGCGCGGACGAGATCGTCGCCTGGGCGCGGTCGGCGGACCGGGACGTCCTGGTCTTCGCCCACGGCCACATCCTGCGGGCGCTGGGCGCGCGGTGGCTCGGGGAGGACCTGTCCTTCGGCGCCCGCGTCCGCCTGGAGCCGACATCGCTGTCGGTCCTGGGCTGGGCGTACGGCGAACCGGCGGTGGAACGCTGGAACGACACGGGCCACCTGGAGCGGTAGCCCGCCCCGCGTTCAGCCGCCCCGGTGGCGGGTCAGGAACGCCGTGACCGGGGCCGCCCCGCCCCGGGACTCCAGGACCCGCGCCGCCCCCTCCAGCATCCCCCGGATGCGCGAGGACCGGACCCGGTCCAGCAGGTCCAGCACCTGATGGCCCGTCGCCGCCGCCTCGTCCGCCCGGCCCGCCCGCGCCAGGTCCCCCGTCAGCTGCGCCCGGTACAACGCCAGGTTGCGGGTGAAGTGCGCGTCCTGGAGCGCGACCGCCCGCCGCCCGTGGCGCGCCGCCCGGGACCAGTCGCCCAGCGCCGACCAGCACTGGGCCTCCAGCAGCTCCAGCTCCGCCTCCCGGAAGAAGCTCATCCACTCCGGATCGGCCGCCGCCGGCCCCCGCTCGAAGGCGGCCCGCGCCCGCCCGAGCGCCCGGTCGCACCCCGTACGGTCGCCCAGTCCCGCCCGGCCGCCCGCCTCCCGCAGCGCGAGCAGCGACAGCAGCCGGGGCGAGCCCAGGGCGCGGGCGGCCCGCTGTCCGGCCTCCGCCGCCCGTACCGCCTCCCGCGGCCGCCCCGCGTCCCGGGCCAGGAACGAGGTGTTGCAGAACGCGTGCGCCTCCAGGCCCGCGTCCCCGGCCAGCCGGGCCGTGGCGAGCGCCTCCGCGTAGTGCGACCGTGCGTCGTCGAAGCGGCCCGAGTCGTGGGCCAGCCAGCCCACCGAGATCGCCAGCTCGCCCGCGCCCGCGTGCAGCCGGTCCGCGGTGGCTCGCCGCGCGGTGATCCCCGCGTCCAGCAACTCGTACGCGGCGCGCAACGGCTGGGCGGCCCGTCGGTAGAGCCCGTCCGCGCCGTGCCGGTCGTCCAGCAGCCGGATCTGCCGTACGGCCTTCTCGACGGCGCTCACCTCGGCCTCGCCGACCCGGCGCTGCGCGGGCAGGAAGACCCGGCCGGGGGCACCGGCGGAGGCGGGGGCTCCGCCGAGCCCCAGGGAGGCGGCCGCCACCGTGGCGGTGCCGCTCATCATGAACACGCGACGCAGCACGTCGCTCTCCTCGTCGGTGTCGTCGGTTCCATCGATGTGGCTGGTGTCGTCCGTGTCACCGGGGGCATCGGGACGCTCGCGGGGGGACCCGGGGGCGGGCGGGGGTCCGGACACGGCCCGCGCCCCTCTTCCCCGTACGCTCTCGCGGGCCGAGAACCCCAGGTCGGCCAGGGACGACCCGGGAAACATGTGCAGGAAGACCCGCTCGTAGGCGTAGTTGGGGCAGCGGATCTCACCGGACTCGACGCGCCCCACGTACCGGGCGTCGCACGCGACCTGTTCCCCGATCTCCCGTGCCGCCCGGCGTACTGCCGCCGCGAACTCCCCGGCGGACCGCCGGCCGCGCAGGCCGCGGAAGGTGAGGTTCGGAACTGCCCCTGTCGACGCCATGACCGGCCCCTCTCTGGTGCAGCCGGGGATCGTGCTCTCCGTTGGTCCCGGCGGAGCAAGAACGTACCTGCTGTGACGGGGCGCACACACAGCGTTTCGTTACGAAAGGTGACATAACGGTTGTCATCCGCCATGAACTGCCACCCTTTGCGGCGGTGTGGGGCCGTAGCCCTTGACGCACTCGGGGCGTTGGTCCGGGCAGAGACGGAGCGTGGCTCCGTTCGGCGATGAGAGGAGGGGTTCCCTTGTTGCACCTCGACACGGAGGCCGACGCGTGGACGGCCGCGGACGGCCGGTCGGCGGAACGGTCCTGCGACCTGGTGACGGTCCCGGCCCGGCAGGGGCTGGAGGCCGTCGACATCCTCCGCCGCGGCGGAGACCAGGAGACCGTCGGCCCGGTCCTGCACGACGGAGCCTGCGACACCCTCGGCTTCCTCGTCCCCCCGGGCACCGCCGACGCCTGGGACGTACCGGGCAGCGCGTGTACGCGGACGGACGGCCGCGGGCTGCGCCTCCCCGCCGAGCCGCCGGGCCCCGGCTCCGGCTGGCTCCTCCCGCCCGCCGACGACGCCCCGGTCACCGATCCGGCCGTGCTGCGCGCAGCCCTCGACCAGGCGGCCCGGCTGATCGAGGCCGCGGACGGCTGCCGCTGAGCCGGTCGCGCCACCGCACCCCGGTGCGCCACCGCGTGCGGGTGCCACGATCGCACCGCCGCTGAGCCCGACGCCGCTGTCGCGCCCATAATGGCCGCACGGGCGGAACGCCTCCGCCGCGGCCGGTGACCCGGGCCCCCACCAGCGAGGATCAGCGAACGTGGCACGTCGAGGACGGCCGGACCGGAGCGGGGCGGAGGGCCGCAAGAGCGCGGCCGGGAAGGCGGCGGGCCGGAAGAAGGAACAGCGCCGCGGCGGTGGACGGGACGGGCAGGAGCCGGTCACCCGGCCGGTCGACGGCGGCCTCGCCGAGCTGATACCCGACCGGGAGCGTCCACGCGGCCGCACCCTGCTGATCGACGGCGCCCCGCAGTCCCACGTGGACCTGGACGACCCCACGTACCTCTCGTTCGCCTACCAGCGGCGGCTCGGCCACGTCATCGACCTCCTCGCGCCCCCGCAGCAGCCGTTGCAGGTTCTGCACCTGGGCGGCGGAGCGTTCACCCTCGCCCGGTACACCGCGGCGACCCGCCCCCGCTCCACCCAGCAGATCGTCGAGATCGACGCCCCACTCGCCCAGTTCGTGCGGGACCACCTCCCGCTGGACGAGAGGGCCCGCGTCCGGGTCAGGGCGGCCGACGCCCGCGAGGGGCTCGGCAGGTTCCCGGACGACTGGGCCGACCTCGTCATCGCCGACGTCTTCGCCGGGGCCCGCACCCCGGCCCACCTCACCTCCGCCGACTTCCTCACCGAGGTGCGCCGGGTGCTGAAGCCCGGCGGGAGCTACGCCGCCAATCTGGCCGACGGGCCGCCGCTCGCCCATCTGCGGGGCCAGGTCGCGACCGCCGCCGCCGTCTTCCCCGAACTGGCGCTCGCCGCCGACCCGGTGGTGTGGCGGGGCCGCCGCTTCGGCAACGCGGTGCTGTACGCCTCCGCCCTGCCGTTGCCGGTCGCCGAGTTCACCCGCCGCGTGGCGAGCGACCCGCACCCCGGCCGCGTCGAACATGGGCGCGCTCTCACCGACTTCACCGGCGGCGCGGCCGTCGTCACCGACGCGGACGCCCGCCCGTCCCCGACGCCCCCGCCCTCGGTCTTCGACAACTCCTGAGCGTAGAGCGGCCCTGACGGGCCGACGGCTCCCGGACGAGAAAGAGCACCACCAGGTAATGGCTCCCGAGCGGGAGACGTCCTCACGGGTCGACGATCTGCACCAGCGGCGGATGCCCGTTCCAGGTGCAGAACACCGAGTACGTCGCCCCGCGCCCGTCCTCGAAGTTGACCCGGATCCATTCGGCGTTCGTCCACACCCGCATCGACCAGCCCGGCCGCGGTGTCGCCGAGACCAGCTTCGCCGAACTGCTCCCCAGCTCGAAGACCACCCGGCCGCCGTCGGTGCGATAGCTCTTCACCTCGCCCGAACCCGAGGGCGCGGGCGGCTTCACCGGGCCGCTCGACGGCGTACGGGAAGGGCGCGGGGACGCGGGCGAGGGACTGGCCTCGCGCGGGGGCGGCGAGGGGGAGGGCGACGGGGACGACCGGTGCGTCGAGGAGACGAGCGGTTCCCCGGTGCCCTGCCCGATCCGGTGCGGCGGCCCCGAACCCACGGAGACCGGCACGGCCCGGGGCGGGTCGTACGCCGTCCCCGTCATGACCGTGTGCACCCCCCACCACGACAGCGTGACCGCCGCGCCCGTGGCGAGCGACCACGCGATCGTGTGGACCAGTCCTCGTCGCATCCGGCGCATTCTGCACCACCGGCCCCGGGGCCGTCCCGCCGCCCCTCGAACTGGCGCGCCCCGGGCCGCCCGGTGCGATCAGAGGCGATTCCCGCACCCCTGGGGACGGTTCCGGCGGCCGGGGAGGGGTTTCCGGCGGCCGGAGGACCCGGCCCGACCGCATGGCGTACGGTGCCGCCCATGGCAAGTGTGCTCGTGGTCGAGGACGACCAATTCGTACGTTCCGCCCTCATCCGGCACCTCAGTGAGGCCTCCCACACGGTGCGGAGCGTGGGCACCGCGCTCGAAGCGCTGCGCGAGGTCGCGCACTTCCGGTTCGACGTGGTCATCCTCGACCTCGGGCTGCCGGACCTGGACGGCGGCGAGGCGTTGAAGATGCTGCGGTCCATCACGGACGTGCCCGTGATCATCGCCACCGCCCGGGACGACGAGAGCGAGATCGTCCGGCTGCTCAACGACGGGGCGGACGACTACCTGACGAAACCATTCTCCGTGGAGCACCTCTCCGCCCGGATGGCCGCCGTGCTGCGCCGCTCGCGCGCCACGGGCGGCGAGACCCCGCCGCCCCGGATCATCCGGGTCGGCGGACTCGCCATCGACCCGCTGCGCCGCAGCGCCGAGCTGGACGGCGCCGAACTGGACCTGACCCGACGCGAGTTCGACCTGCTGACCTTCCTGGCCGGGCGGCCCGGGGTGGTCGTCGCCCGCAAGGAGCTGCTGGCCGAGGTCTGGCAGCAGTCCTACGGCGACGACCAGACCATCGACGTCCACCTGTCCTGGCTGCGCCGCAAGCTCGGTGAGACCGCGGCCCGCCCGCGCTATCTGCACACCCTGCGGGGCGTCGGCGTCAAGCTCCAGCCGCCCGCCGACGCCCCGGACACGACCGGCTCGGGGGCGCCGGTCGCGGAGCCGCCCGCATGAGATGGGCCCTGGTCAAGGTCTGCCTGGCGGTCACCGCGATGGTCGTGATCGCCTTCGCCGTGCCGCTCGGGCTCGTCATCCGCGAGATGGCCAGTGACCGGGCGTTCTCCGACGCCGAACGGCAGGCCGCCAGCATCGCCCCGACCCTCTCCATCACCACCGACCGCGAGGAGCTGACCCGGGCCGTGCTGTCCACCGAGCCCGGCGGCCGGGGCCACCTCGCCGTCCACGTACCGCCGCCCTCCGAGGGTGCCGACGCCGATGCCGGCGCCGGAGGGAAGGGCGAGGCGCTGGATATCGGCACCCGGCGGGCCCCGACCGAGGCCATCGAGACCGTGCGCGAGGACGGCCGGGCCTCGATCGCCGAGGTCGCCGACGGCTTCGCGCTCCTCCAGCCGACCGCGCTCAGCAGCGGGGACATCGCCGTCGTCGAGGTGTTCGTCCCCGAGGGCGAGGTCTCCAACGGGGTCGCCACCGCCTGGCTGATACTGGCGGGCGTCGGCGTCGCGCTGATCGTCGGCTCCGTCGCGGTCGCCGACCGGCTCGGGGTGCGGATGGTGCGGCCCGCCCAGCGCCTCGCGGGCGCCGCCCACGACCTGGGGGAGGGGCGCCTGTCCACCCGCGTCCCCGAGGAGGGCCCCACCGAACTCCGTTCCGCGGCCGTGGCGTTCAACTCGATGGCCGACCAGGTCGTCCAGCTCCTGGCCAACGAGCGTGAGCTGGCCGCGGACCTCTCGCACCGGCTGCGCACCCCCCTGACGGTGCTCCGGCTCAACGCCGCGTCCCTCGGTGAGGGCCCGGCCGCCGAACAGACCCGGGCGGCGGTCCAGCAGTTGGAGCACGAGGTCGACACGATCATCCGTACCGCCCGCGAACAGCGACCGCAGACCCAGGGCGTGCCGGCCGGGGCGGGCGCGGGGTGCGACGCCTCCGAGGTGATCCGCGAGCGCATGGGCTTCTGGTCGGCGCTGGCGGAGGACGAGGGCCGCGAGGTGCGCCTGGCGGGAGTCGACCGTACGGTACGCCTCCCCGTGGCCCGGCCCGAACTGGCCGCCGCCCTGGACGCGTTGCTCGGCAACGTCTTCCGCCACACCCCGGAGGGCACCGCCTTCGCGGTCGACGTGCACCACAGCGGCGACGCGGTCATCGTGCTCGTCTCCGACGCGGGCCCCGGCATCCCCGACCCGGAGGCGGCCCTCGCGCGGGGCGCCAGCGGACGCGCCGCGGAGGGCGGCGAGGTCGGCTCCACCGGGCTCGGGCTGGACATCGTGCGCCGGGTCGCCGAATCCACCGGGGGCGACCTGCGTATCGGGCGGTCCGTGCTCGGCGGCACCGAGGTCCGCATCTGGATCGGGCTGCACGGCAGCCGCCCGGAGCGCGGCCGCCGCGGCCACGGCCGCCGGGTCGGCCGCCAGCGCCGCGGAGAACCCCGCACCACGACGGGCACCGCTCCGCGGGCCTGACCCCTCCAGAGTCCGAGGACGCCCCCTCTGGCCCCTCCGGACCCGCCCCCCCTTACCCGCAACCAGCCACTCCCTGGTCCACGACCAGCCCCCCGCAGCCTCGGACCCCTGACCCGCGCCCCCCGGGACCGCTGACCCGCGCCCCGCACCCCGGGCCCGCCGCCGCGCCCGGACCCGCACCTCCGGGCCCGCCGACCCTCGCCGCTCCCTCCGCCCCCGCCGCCCCGCGACCTGGGCGGCGCGCCTCCACCCCGTGTCCTTAACCCGGCCCCATCCCTTCCTTAAGCCCGTCCTAAGAACGTCAACGCGCCTCCGTAACGCCCTCTTTGCCCGTTCCGCAGTCGCTAGCGTGCTCCGCATCCCGTCCGGGACAGCCGGTCCCGTACGAGACGTCCAGCGACCGCCCGACCACCGCGTCCACACCGAGGGCCACCCCCACCGCGTCCCCCACCGCGAGCCCCCGGGCCACCACACCCCCCACCCGCGTGCCCCGGCCGGATCACCCCCACCTCCGGCCGGGGCGCGCCCCTAACCCGCTCGTCGCTCCCACCACTCCTGGGCGTACTCGTCGAAGATCGCCCGCAGGTGGTGGCCGATCTTCAGGTAGTCCAGGTCGTCCAGATTGGCCAGCGACACCCGCACCGACCACTCGGGCCCGTCGAAACCCCCGCCGTTCAGCAGCACCACCGAGGTCTGCTCGGCCAGCCGGAACAGCGGGTCGACCGGCTCGTAGTTCGCCTTCAGATAGTCGGCGAACGGTTTGCCGTGGACGCGCTCCGCCTCCGCCAGCAGGTCCAGCTCGATGTAGTACGCGGCCCGCTTCGGGTCCTCCGAGACCTTCATGTGCACGCCCTCCAGGAGGAGTTCGAGACGCTGCCGCACGATCGCCCGGATGCGGTGCTTGTACTCCTGGCCCTCGTCCAGCATGTCGAAGAGGGAGAACAGGGCCATCATCACCTGCTGCGGCAGCGAGAGTCCCGCCGTGTGGTTCAGCGCCACCTGCCGGGAGTCGGCCACCATCCGGTCGATGAAGCGCATCTTCTCCGGCTCCAGCGACAGGGAACCGTAACGCCTGGCGAGCCGCTCCTTCTCCGCCGCTCCCTGCTCCCCCAGCATCGCGTCGATCACGTTGTCGTCGTGCAGCCCGATCACCCCGAGCCGCCAGCCCGTCGCCCCGTAGTGCTTGGAGTAGGAGTAGACGAGCAGGGTGTTGCGCGGCAGGTCGGCGGCGAGCGAGCGGAACCCCTCCACGAAGGTCCCGTACACGTCGTCGGTCACCACGATCAGGTTCGGGTTCCGCTCCGCGACGATGGAGACCAACTGCTCGGTGACACGGCTGGAGAGGGCCAGGGAGGGCGGGTTGCTCGGATTGACGCAGCAGACCATCTTCACCGACGGATCCGCCAGCTTGGCGATCTCCTCCTCCGGGTAGCGCCACTGCCGCACCCCGGTCTCGGCGAACAGGTTCGCCTCCACATGGACCACGTCGAAGCCGTACGAATCCAGCTCCGGGATCTCCAGGTACGGGGTGAAGACCGGGACCATCAGGGCGATCCGGTCGCCCTTGGCCAGGATCCCGTTCTTCATCAGCGAGTCGAAGATGTAGCACATCGCCGCCGTGCCGCCCTCGGTCGCGAACAGGCTCAGCTTCTGCCGCTCCGGTGGCCGGTGGTCGAACATCTCGTCCGCCAGATAGCCGCGGACGATCTCCTCCGTGTGGCGCAGCATCCGGTCCGGCACCGGGTAGTTGTCGCCGATCGAGGAGTCCGCCAGCTCGTGCAGGAACGCGTCCCGGTCGAAGCCGAACCGCTTCACCGCCAGCTCCACACTCGCCTTCAGCAGCTCGATGCCCGGCAGTTCGGGGTGCGTACGGACGAAGCGGTCGAACCGCTCCGCGCACCCCGCCTCCTCCGGCATCCCGCCGAGGTTGTCGGCCGTCCACACCCGGCGGGACTCGGAGATCGCGAAGTAGCCGAGCGCGTGGTACGCCTCACGGGGGCCGGTGGCGGTCCAGTTCGGGTTTCCCCGGCCCGCGTTGAGCATGGCGCGGGTCGTCCGCCCCTTCTGGCCGGGCTTGTCGCGCTGCGCGTCCGTCGCGATCCGGATGAACGTGTCCTTGAGCTCGAAGGGGGAGAGCTGGGCGAAGCCCCGGATCTCCTCGCGGCTGAGCCGGTTCTCGGTCATGGTGTCCGCTCCGTACGGTGGTCAGGCCCCCAGCACGCCGACGAGGATCGGCCCGGTGAGCGGCAGCAGGAAGTTGGAGAGCGTGTACGTGATCGTGTAGCCGAGGAGCGGTACGGAGCTCTGGGCCACCTGGGTGATGGAGGTGATCGCCGGGGTGGAGCACTGCTGTCCGGCGATGGCGCCGATGAGCAGCGGTTTCTCGATCTTCAGCAGCTTGCGCCCGACGATCAGCGAGATCGTCGCCGGGACGAGCACCATGGCGATCCCGGCGAACGGCAGCAGTGCCCCGTACTCCTTGAGCAGCGGCCAGGCCTGTGGCCCGGCCGCCAGGCCCGTACAGGCGATGAAGACGGCCAGGCCCATGTCCTTCAGCATGGTCGCGGCCTGCGGCGGAAAGGCGCCGAAGGTCTGCTTGCGGGAGCGGAACCAGCCGAAGACCAGGCCGGAGATCAGGCAGCCGCCGCCGGTGCCCAGCGACATCGGGACGTCCCCGAGCTTGACCACGATCTGGCCGAGCAGGGAGCCCGCGACGATGCCGAAACCGATGTAGACGAAGTCGGTGGAGTCGTTCCTGACCACCGCCCCGATCTTGGCGACCAGCTTGTTCAGCCCGCCCCGTGCGCCGACCAGGGTGAGGACGTCACCCCGCTGGAGCACGGTCTCCCCGCTGGCCGGGAGGTGCTGGTCGTTGCGGAGGACGTCGGTGATGTAGACACCGTCCGCGCGGAACTCCGGGTGGTCCTTCTCCAGCCGGTCGATGGTCGCCCCGGCGGTGGCCTTCTCGGTGACGGCGACCTGGCGGGTGGCGAGCGGGGCGTCGAGCCCCGGCACGGCCGGGGTCTCCGGGCCGATCTCCCGGCCCGCCTCGATGATCGCCGAGCGCCGCCCGACCACCTGGATCAGGTCGCTGAGGGTCAGCTCCAGGCCGGGGGAGGGGGTGAGCAGCGTGCTGCCGCGCTTGACGCCCTCGACGGTGATCCGCCCGCCGAGCGCTCTCTCCAGATCGCCGACCGTACGCCCGTCGGCCAGGGTGACCAGATAGGTCCGGCCGACCGTGCCGGGCAGCGCCTCGCGCTCGTCGGACTCCAGCCCCGCCTGCCCGCCGCGCATCCTCTCCCACAGCTCGCGGGAGGCGTCCGCCAGGTTGATGCGGAGCAGCATCGGCATGATCTGGCTGGTGAACAGGACGATGGTGATGAGGCCGAAGAGGTAGCAGACCGTGTAGGCGGTGGCCACGTGCCCCTGGTACTGGGTGATCTGCTCGGAGGACAGGTCGCCCAGCTTGCCGATCGCCTCGGTCGCCGTGCCCACGACGGCGGACTCGGTGGCCGCCCCCGCCAGGATGCCCGACGCGGTGCCGACGTCCAGGTCGAAGGCCTTGGCCAGCCCGAAGGCGATGCCGAGGACGCAGACCAGTTCGATCAGGCAGAGCGCGAAGAAGCGCAGGCTCCGGCGGTTGAGGTTGGCGAAGAACTGCGGCCCGGCCAGATAGCCGAGCGAGAAGATGAACAGGGCGAAGAAGACGGTCTTCACGTCGTCGTCCACGCTGACGTGCCGGGTGCCGACCAGCAGCGACACGATCAGCGTGCCGCAGATGCCCCCGAGTGTGATCGGGCCGACGCGGAGCTTGCCGACGAGGTAGCCGGCCGCGAGGCAGAAGAAGAGGGCCAGTTCCGGATGGTCGCGCAGCACGCCCATCCGGCCTCACCCACCGCTTCCGGCAGCACGGACCAAGAGCGACATAAGTGACATGAGGGTGAAATTAACAGCGGGGAGCCGGACCGGCATCTCGCCCCGGCCCGCCCGAGGCGCGTTCACCTTCCGACGGGTCGGTCGTCCGGGCGGCCGCGCGTGACCTCCCGGACATCCCTCGGCAACGGAATCGTCTTCAACTCTTGACACCCGACCCCCGCAGGCAGCAACCTTCCGGCATCGGCGCATGGGAGCGCTCCCACGGTAGACGGGGGAGGGGATCTCGCGCGCTTCCCTCCCGCAGAACTCCCCTCAACTCCCCCTGGAACAAGGAGCAGTGGAATGCGCATCACCCGCAGTGGCGCCGGTCGGCGCCGGAGAACCGCGATCGTGGCCACCACCGGTCTGACGGTCACCGCCCTCCTGCTCACCGGATGCGGCGGCTCGTCCGACTCCGGCAGCAAGGGCGCCGACGCGGACGGGAACATCACGCTCACCGTCGCCGACTTCGGCCAGTTCGGTTACAAGGAGGCCGGGCTCTTCGAGAAGTACCACGAGCTGAACCCGAAGATCACGGTCAAGGAGGACACCACCGCCGAGGAGAAGAACTACTACCCCAAGCTCCTCCAGCAGCTGAACTCCGGCAGCGGCCTCGCCGACGTCCACGGCATCGAGGTCGGCCGGATCAAGGAGATCGTCGACACCAAGGCGGACTCCTTCGCCGACCTCTCCGAGGTCATCGACGTCGGCCAGTGGGTCTCCTGGAAGGCCAAGCAGGCCACCGCCCCCGGCGGCGCGGTGATCGGCGCGGGCACCGACATCGGCCCGATGTCCCTCTGCTACAACCGCACGCTCTTCGAGAAGGCCGGGCTGCCCACCGACCGCGCCGAGGTCGCGAAGCTGACCGAGGGCGGCTGGGAGGACTTCCTCGCACTCGGCGAGCAGTACCAGAAGAAGGCGCCCGAGGGCACGTACTTCATGGACTCCGCGAGCGCCATGTTCAACGCCGTGGTCAGCTCCAGCCCCGAGCAGTACTACGACGCGAGCGGAAAGCCGGTCTACCAGGAGAGCGCCGGGGTCAAGAAGGGCTGGGACCTCGCCGCCGAGGCCGCGTCCAAGAAGCTGACCCAGGGGCTGGCCCAGTTCGAGGACCAGTGGCAGGCGGCGCTGCGCAAGGGCACCGTCGCCACGGTCGTCTGCCCCGCCTGGATGGCCGGGCAGATCTCCACGTACGCCGGTGACGCCAACAAGGGCACGTGGGACATCACCGGCGCGCCCGGCGGCACCTCGGCCAACTGGGGCGGCTCCTTCCTGGCCGTCCCGAAGTCCGGGAAGAACGTGACGGAGGCCGCCAAGCTGGTCAAGTGGCTCACCGCCCCCCAGCAGCAGGCCGCCGTCTTCAAGGCGATCGGCGTCTTCCCCTCCAACCAGGGCGCCTACGAACTGCCCGAGGTGAAGAGCGCGACCCTGCCCTACTTCAACGACGCCCCCATCGGCCAGATCTACGCCGACGGCGCGAAGTCCATCCCCGAGGCGGTCCTCGGCCCGAAGGACGGCGTGATCAAGGACTCCATCTCCACCCAGATCAACAACATGGAGCAGCGCGGCACGAGCCCGGACGATGCGTGGGACGCGGCCGTACGGACGGTCGACAAGGCCATCGGCTGACCTCGATCCGCCCTCCGGGGCGGGCGGAAACCACCCCGCCCGCCCCGGCCCGCCCGGCTCCCCGCCGCACCCAGGGAAGGACTCCCCGCCCGTGGCAACCTCGACCCCCGCCCGGGACGCGTACGCGCCGCCGCCCCGCGCCCCGCAGAAGAAACCACCCACCGAGCGGCGGCAGTTGTGGCGCAGCCGGCTGTGGCGCTTCGACGACAAGGCGTCCCCGTACGCGTACATCGCGCCGTTCTTCCTCGTCTTCGGGGCCTTCGGGCTCTACCCGCTCCTGTACACCGGCTGGATCGCCCTGCACCGGGTGGAGATGACCGGCCTGGACTCCATGGAGTGGGTGGGCTGGGAGAACTTCGACACGATCCTGCACGACCCGGAGTTCTGGACCACGGTCGGCAACACCTTCCTGATCGGCGTCATCTCGACCGTCCCGCAGCTCCTGATGGCCCTGGGACTCGCCCATCTCCTCAACTACCGTCTGCGCGCGAGCACGTTCTGGCGCACCGTCGTCCTCACCCCGTACGCGACCTCCGTGGCCTCCGCCGCCCTCGTCTTCGCCCTGGTCTTCCGGGCCGACGGCGGGCTGCTGAACTGGACGATCGGCCTCGTCGGCTTCGACCCGGTCAACTGGGCCAACGGGCACTGGACATCGAAGATCGCCATCGCCGTCATCGTCATCTGGCGGTGGACCGGCTACAACGCGCTGATCTACCTCGCCGCCATGCAGGCCGTGCCCAACGACCTCTACGAAGCAGCCGCGTTGGACGGCGCGTCGCGCTGGCAGCAGTTCCGCAAGGTCACCGTTCCCTCGCTGCGGCCGACGATCCTGTTCACCATCGTCATCTCGACCATCGGGTCCATGCAGCTGTTCGGAGAGCCGCTGCTGCTGGAGGGCGGCGCGCTCGGCGCCACCGGCGGCAACGAGAACCAGTACGAGACGCTCAGCATCTACCTCTACAACTACGGCTGGAACCTCGGGCACCTCGGCCCGGCCGCCGCCGTGGCCTGGGCGATGCTCGCCCTCCTGCTGCTCATCGCCGCGGCCAACTGGATCGCCGGCCGATTCTTCCGCACGTCCGCGGTCTGACCGGGAGCGCCCTCATGACCCTGACCAGTCCCCCGCCCACCGCCCCCGTGAACCTCGCGCCGACGCCGAAGCGCGGCGGGTCCTCCCGCCCGAGCCGCTTCCGGATGGGCGCCGGGCAGCAGCTGAAAGGCGGCCCGTTCGCGTACGTCGCGCTCGCCGTCGTCGGTTTCGGCTCGCTGCTCCCGCTCTACTGGACCCTGGTCGCGGCCTCCCGCACCCAGGACGAAGTCCTCGCGTCCACACCGCCGTTCCTCCCGGGCGGAAAGCTGATCGAGAACATCCAGACCGCCTGGGAGCAGGCGAATCTCGGCAAGGCGATCGTCAACAGCGTCATCGTCTCCGCGTCCATCACGGCCGCCACGCTCTTCTTCTGCACCCTCGCCGGTTACGCGTTCGCCAAGATGCGGTTCCGGGGCCGGGGCTGGCTGATGACCGCGGTCATCGCCACCCTCACCATCCCGCCGCAGCTCAGCGTCGTTCCGCTGTTCATGATGATGTCGGGCCTCGGCTGGGGCGGCCAGCTGGAATCGGTGATCTTCCCGACGCTGGTGAGCGCCTTCGGGGTGTTCTTCATGCGCCAGTACCTGATCGAGGCGCTGCCGTACGAGCTGATCGAGGCGGCCAGGATCGACGGCGCGAACAACTTCCGCATCGTGCGCAGCGTGGTGCTGCCGGTGGCGCGCCCGGCGATGATGGTGCTCGGGATGCTCACCTTCGTCCAGGCGTGGAACGACTTCTTCTGGCCCTACCTCGCCCTCAACCAGCGAAACCCGACCCTCCAGGTGGCGCTCGGCCAGCTCAGCGCCTCGTACACTCCCGACCAGTCCATCGTCATGGCGGGGGCGCTGATCAGCACGCTGCCGCTGCTGGTGGTGTTCGTGGTGTTCGGCAAGCGGATCGTCGGCGGGATCATGTCCGGCGCGGTCAAGGGCTGACGGCCCCCCTCTCCCTCCCCTTTCCACCCCTCGTCCCCGGGAGCACACCCCCATGACAGTCGTCCGACCCGACGCCGCCCCGCAGCAGGCCCCCGCCGCCACGGCCCCCTTCCCGGCCGGTTTCCTGTGGGGCGCGGCCACCGCCGCGTACCAGGTGGAAGGGGCGGCCGCCGAGACGGGCCGCACCCCCTCCATCTGGGACACCTTCAGCCACACCCCCGGCAAGGTCCGCAACGGAGACACCGGGGACGTGGCCGCCGACCACTTCCACCGCTACCGCGACGACGTGGCCCTGATGAAGCGCCTGGGACTCCAGGCGTACCGCTTCTCTGTCTCCTGGTCCCGCGTCCAGCCCACCGGGCGCGGCCCCGCCGTCGAACGCGGCCTGGACTTCTACCGCTCGCTCGTCGACGAGCTGCTGGAGGCGGGCATCACCCCCGTCGCCACGCTCTACCACTGGGACCTGCCCCAGGAGTTGGAGGACGCGGGCGGCTGGCCGGAGCGGGTGACCGCCGAACGGTTCGGGGACTACGCGGCCCTCACGGCCCGCGCGCTCGGCGACCGGGTCGGGATGTGGACGACCCTCAACGAACCCTGGTGCTCGGCCTTCCTCGGCTACGGCTCCGGGGTGCACGCCCCGGGCCGGACCGAACCGGCCGCCGCGCTGCGGGCCGCCCACCACCTCAACCTCGCCCACGGCCGGGCGGCCGAGGCGCTGCGCGCGAACCTCCCCGCCGCCGCGCGCGTCTCGGTCACCCTCAACCTCCACCAGGTGCGCCCGCTGACCGACGGCGAGGCGGACCGGGACGCGGCGCGCCGCATCGACGCGGTCGGCAACCGGGTCTTCACCGGGCCGATGCTGCGGGGCGGTTACCCGCAGGACCTGCTGGCCGACACCGAACGCCTGGTGAACTGGCGCGAGTTGATCCGGGACGGGGATCTCGAAGCCATCGCCGCCCCGATCGACGTCCTCGGGATCAACTACTACACGCCCACCATCGTCTCCGCGCCCGCCTCCGGTGCGGGGGACACCCGCGACGACGGCCATGGCAGCAGCGACCACTCCCCGTGGCCCGGCTCCGAGCACGTCGCCTTCCACCTCGCCGAGGGCAAGCCGCGCACCGCCATGAACTGGTCGGTCGACCCGGACGGCCTCTACGCCCTGCTGATGGACGTCTCCCGCGAGCACCCGGACCTCCCGCTGATGGTCACCGAGAACGGCGCGGCCTTCCCCGACACCCCGGACGCGGAGGGCCGGGTCCACGACCCGGAGCGCATCGCGTACCTGCGCGGCCACCTGGAGGCGGTGCGGCGGGCCGCGGCGGCCGGGGCGGACGTGCGCGGCTACTTCCTGTGGTCCCTGATGGACAACTTCGAATGGGGCTACGGCTACTCCAGGCGCTTCGGCGCGGTGTACGTCGACTACGCGACCCAGCGCCGTACGCCCAAGTCCAGCGCGCACTGGTACAGCGAGGTGATCGCCCGCCACGCACTGCCCCCGGAGAGCTGAGCGCCCGCACTCTGGGAGCGCTCCCACGCCGCCGTCCCCGCCCCTGCCCACATGATCGATCCAGGACTTGGATTGACGTTACGGCTGTGAGAAATTGACCGGGAACGGGGAGGCGGCGGTCATGGCGGCAGGGCGAGTACGGAGCGGTGGGCGGCCCACGCTCGAAGAGGTGGCGGCGCGGGCCGGCGTCGGCCGGGGCACCGCCTCGCGGGTCATCAACGGCTCGCCCCGGGTCAGCGAGGCGACCCGGGAGGCGGTCGAGGCCGCCGTCGCCGAACTGGGGTACGTCCCCAACCGCGCCGCACGGGCGCTCGCGGGCAACCGGACCGACGCCATCGCCCTGGTGGTGCCCGAACCGGAGACCCGTTTCTTCGCCGAACCGTACTTCTCCGCCATCGTCCGAGGGGTCGGGGCGGCGCTCGCCGACACCGAGATGCAGCTCCTCCTCACCCTCGTCGGCAGCGACCGCGAGCGCCGCCGCCTCGCCCAGTACCTCACCGCCCACCGCGTGGACGGGGTCCTCCTGGTCGCCGTGCACGCCGACGACCCGCTGCCGGAGCTGCTGGAGCAGCTGGGCATGCCGTGCGTGATCAGCGGCGCCCGGCACGCCGGCGAACCCCTCGCCTCGGTCGACTCCGACAACTTCGAGGGCGCGCGGGCCGCCGTCGAGCACCTGGTCGCCCGGGGCCGCCGCCGGATCGCCACGATCACCGGCCGCCTGGAGGTCTACGGCGCCCAGCGCCGCCTGGACGGCTACCGCGCCGCGATCGCGGCGGCGGGCCTGGCCCCCGACGAACGCCTGATCGCCCCCGCCGACTTCACCGAGGAGGGCGGCGCGCGGGCGATGCGCGACCTCCTGGCCCGCCGCCCCGACCTGGACGCGGTGTTCGCCGCCTCCGACGTGATGGCGGCCGGCGCCCGCCAGGTCCTGCGCGAGGCGGACCGCCGTATCCCCGGGGACGTGGCCCTGATCGGCTTCGACGACTCGGCGGTCGCCCGCCACATGCACCCCGCCCTCACCAGCGTCCGCCAGCCCATCGAGGAGATGGGCCGCCGGATGGCCCGCCTCCTCCTGGACGAGATCGCGGGCCGCGCCCCGGGGACCGAGAGCCCCACGGTCGTCCTGCCGACGGAGCTGGTGGTCCGCGACTCCTCGTGACGGGGGCGGGACGGCGCGGCCCTCATGTGGAAGGCGAGCTTGGGGAGTGCGTCACGTGACGCACTGCTGAGCACGGGTCCGGGGAAACCGGAAGGGCCCCGGTCCGCAGACCGGGGCCCTTCCTTTCAGGGTGAGTAACGGGACTTGAACCCGCGACATCCTGGACCACAACCAGGTGCTCTGCCAGCTGAGCTATACCCACCATGTCGCCCGGTCGTTTCCGACCGGCCGAGAAAAAGTGTACAGGGTCCGGGCGGGTGCTCGCGCCCCCGTTTACCGGGGGCGGTCCACGGGTGCTCGTGCGCCCGTGACCTGCACATTCCTACGGAGTGGCCGGGACCACATGGCGCGCCGCGATCTCCTTGGCGCGCTCGGAGTCGGGGCCGGGCTGCGGGACGAAGACCGCCTCCCGGTAATAGCGCAGCTCCGCGATGGATTCCCGGATGTCCGCCAGCGCCCGGTGGTTGCCGCTCTTGTCCGGGCTGTTGAAATACGCCCGGGGATACCAGCGGCGGGCCAGCTCCTTGACCGAGGACACGTCCACGATCCGGTAGTGCAGATACCCCTCCAGCTCCCGCATGTCCCGCGCCAGGAAGCCGCGGTCGGTGCCGACCGAGTTCCCGCAGAGCGGGGCCTTGCCCGGCTCCTTCACGTGCTCGCGGATGTACGCCAGGACCCGCTCCTCGGCGTCGGCCAGGGTGGTGCCCCCGGCCAGCTCGTCGAGGAGGCCCGAGGTGGTGTGCATCTGCCGCACCACCTCGGGCATGGTCTCCAGGGCCGCGTCCGGCGGGCGGATCACGATGTCCACCCCTTCACCGAGCACGTTCAGCTCCGAGTCGGTGACCAGGGCGGCCACCTCGATGAGTGCGTCGTCCGTCAGCGAGAGCCCGGTCATCTCGCAGTCGATCCACACCATGCGGTCGTTCATGGGCCCCACCCTACGGGGCGCTCCGCTGTCCCGGCAGCGCCGGGCGTCCCGGAGCGTACGCGTCGGGACCGGGCAGCAGGTGCTCCCCGGAGCCCACGGCCGCCGCCATCGCGACAGGCGCGGACGGCCCCGGCACACCCCGGCGGGACGGCGGCCCCTGGCTGGGCACCATCGTCTCGACCACCGTCGCGGCGCTCTCCGCCACCCCCTGCGGACGGCGGGCCCGGTAGGCGGCCCGGTACGCGGCGGGGGAGGAGCCGAGCTGGCGGCGGAAGTGCCCGCGCAGCGCGACCGGGGAGCGGAAACCGCACCGGCCGGCGACCTCGTCGACCGAGTAGTCGGAGGTCTCCAGCAGTCGCTGTGCCTGAAGGACCCGCTGGGTGATCAGCCACTGCAACGGCGCGCTGCCGGTGAGCGAACGGAACCTGCGGTCGAAGGTCCGCCTGCTCATGTAGGCGCGCGCGGCGAGCGTCTCCACGTCGAACTGCTCGTGCAGATGCTCCAGGGCCCAGGCCACGACCTCGGCGAGCGGGTCGGACCCGATCTCCTCCGGTAAAGACCTGTCCAGGTAACGCTCCTGCCCGCCACTTCGCCGCGGCGGCACGACGAGCCTGCGGGCGAGCGCGCCCGCCGCCTCCGTGCCGTGGTCGGTGCGGACTATGTGGAGGCAGAGATCGATGCCTGCCGCCGTCCCGGCGGAGGTGAGCACATCGCCGTCGTCCACGAAGAGTTCGCGCGGATCGACGTGCACCGACGGATAGCGCTTGGCGAGCGTCGGCGCGTACATCCAGTGCGTGGTGGCGGGCCTGCCGTCCAGCAGGCCGGCGGCCGCGAGCACGAAGGCTCCCGTGCACAGTCCGACGATGCGCGCGCCCTCCTCGTGGGCGCGCCGCAGCGCTTCCAGTGCCTCGGCGGGCGGCGGGGAGGTGATCGACCGCCAGGCGGGCACCACCACGGTGCCTGCCCTGCTGATCGCCTCCAGGCCGTACGGCGCGGTGAGTTCGAGCCCACCGGTGGTGCGCAGAGGTCCTTCCTCGCCGCCGCAGACCAGCAGGCGGTAGCGCGGAACTCCCGCGTCCTGCCGGTCGATTCCGAAAACGGAGAGCGGGATGGAGCTCTCGAAGATAGGGCCGCCGCTGAACAGCAGCACGGCAACGACTTCCCGGCGTCGCCGCCCGGTCAGCTTGCGTGCGGCCTCCGTCGCGGTGGCGGAGTCCTGGCTCATGACGCTAAGCCCCCCTCGGTGTTCGCGTCTCCCTGGTCCCTACGGGCCTGCCGCTCCTGCACGTTTCCCCTCGGTTTCGCACGGTTCCCAGCCCCCGATTTCAAGATCGAATCTACTGCGTCGCGTGGTCCCGCCGTGACACCTTCCCCCACCAGCTCAATGTCGATAAGGAAACGTGGCGTGAAGCGTTCGATCACGAAGCGTTTCACTCGCGAAGCGCACAGGGAAGTGCCCCTCACGAACGTGGCCCGTCCGTGTCGGGTGAAAGCGTACCGCGCGGTCTCTTCCTGCCTGGTGGGCGGTGGGTTGTCCGGCCATCCGGCGAAGGGTCCGGCCAGGGGGTGAAGTTGGCTGAAAACCATCGGTTGCGTGTGCTGGATCCGGTCACGCCCGGCGCACAACCGCCTCCCGGTGACCGCCCTGCCGCGCCCCCGCGTCCCCGTGCACCGGGAGGGTTTCCGGTGCGGACGGGCGGTCCGGGGAGGGGTGGCGGGCCGCGCGGGCGCCGGGGCCGGTGGCCGGGCGCCGGGGCCGATGGTGGTGTGGCCAACGGAGACCGGGTGCGGGGGATGTCCGGAGCGGTCCCGGGGGCGGTCGGAAAACAGGGCGACCGACGGTGTCAGGCCCCGCCCGGCCCGTGTACGACACAACCGGCATTGCCATCCCGGACAGCCTCGGGCATGCTCCCTCCAGCGTCACGCGCGCTTTTGCGGGCATCTGGGCAGTGAAGGAGTGACGCCGTATCCTTAGGGGTATCGGGTTGGGAAGATGATTCCCGGACAGAGCTGACCCACCAGAGTCACCAGCTGATGCACCGCTCGAAACCGTTCCCTCCTCACGAGGACTCTCTTCGCCGAGACATCGATGGCCGGTCACGAAATCCCTGAACCCAAGGACCGCGAGCAGACGGCCGACCCCGGGTCGCAGCCGTTGCCGCTCGACGAGGCACGCCATGCGTGCGATCCCGCCTTCCGCCACGGCGTCGTGGTCGGTTTCGACGGCTCCATGTCCAGTGAGCGGGCTCTCGCGTACGCCATCGGCATGGCCGGGCGCTCGGGATCGGGCCTGATCATCGTCCATGTCGCCAACCGGCTGCCGACGACGGTCTGGGCGGGCTGCGAACCCCCCGTCTTCGTCGACGTCCCCGACCACCGCACCGAGGTCCTGGGCCTGGAACTGGCCTGCGCGGACTACCTCTCCGAGGTGCCCTGGGTGCTGGTCGAGCGCGGCGGCGACATCTGCCACGAACTGGAGGAGGTCGGCCGGGAGTACGCCGCCGACGCCATCGTCGTCGGCTCCACGCACGGGATCGTCGGCCGGATCTTCGGCACGGTCGCGGGCCGCCTCGCCCGCCGGGCGCAGCGCCCCGTCGTCGTCATCCCCTGACCGCCCGCCCCGCCCGCGTACCGGAACGCCTCGGGCCCCGCACCGTCCTCACGGCGGTGCGGGGCCCGACGGCTGACACGCGGCGGCTACTCCACCGTCACGGACTTCGCCAGGTTGCGCGGCTTGTCGATGTCCCGGCCCATCGCGAGGGCGGTGTGGTACGCGAAGAGCTGGAGCGGGATGCCCAGGAGGATCGGGTCCAGCTCGTTCTCGTTCTTCGGCACGACGATGGTGTGGTCGGCCTTCTCCTGCACCTGGTGGGCCACGGCGAGGATGCGGCCGCTGCGGGCCTTGATCTCCTCCATGGCGGCCCGGTTCTTCTCCAGCAGATCGTCGTCCGGCACGATCGCCACCGTCGGCATCGCGGGCTCGATCAGCGCGAGCGGTCCATGCTTCAGCTCGGAGGCCGGATAGGCCTCGGCGTGGATGTACGAGACCTCCTTCAGCTTCAGAGAGGCCTCGCGGGCCACCGGGTAGCCCCGCACCCGGCCGATGAACATCATCGACCTGGCGTCGGCGTACTCCGCCGCCAGCCGCTTGATCTCGTCCTCGGTCTCCAGGATCTGGCTGATCTGCTCCGGGAGCTTGCGCAGCCCCTCGATGATCCGCTTGCCGTCGGCGACCGACAGGTCCCGGATGCGGCCCAGGTGCAGCGCCAGCAGCGCGAAGGCGACCACCGTGTTGGTGAAGCACTTGGTGGAGACCACGCAGACCTCCGGGCCCGCGTGCACGTACGTACCGCCGTCCGCCTCCCGGGCGATCGCGGAGCCGACCACGTTGACCACCCCCAGGACCCGGGCGCCCTTGCGCTTCAGCTCCTGGACGGCGGCCAGCACGTCGTACGTCTCACCCGACTGGGAGACCGCCACGTAGAGGGTGTCGGGGTCCACCACGGGGTTGCGGTAGCGGAACTCGGAGGCCGGCTCGGCGTCGGCGGGGATCCGGGCCAGCTCCTCGATCAGCTGGGCGCCGATCTGGCCCGCGTGGTACGAGGTGCCGCAGCCGAGGATCTTGATCCGCCGCACCCCGCGCGCCTCGCGGGCGTCCAGGTTGAGGCCGCCCAGGTGCACGGTGGAGAACCGGTCGTCGATCCGGCCGCGCAGGACCCGGTCCACGGCGTCCGCCTGCTCGGAGATCTCCTTGTGCATGTAGGTGTCGTGGCCGCCCATGTCGTACGACTCGGCCTCCCACTCCACGGTGGTCGGCGTGGCCGTCGTGGTCGAGCCCTCCGTGGTGTACGTACGGAAGTCGTCGGCCTTCAGGGTGGCCATCTCGCCGTCGTCGAGCGTCACGACCTGACGGGTGTGGGCGACCAGGGCGGCCACGTCGGAGGCGACGAACATCTCCTTCTCGCCGATGCCGAGGACGACGGGGGAGCCGTTGCGGGCCACCACGATGCGGTCGTTGAAGTCGGCGTGCAGCACGGCGATGCCGTAGGTGCCCTCGACGTGGCGCAGCGCCTCGCGGACCTTCTCCTCCAGGGTGTCGGCCTGGGCCCGCGCGATGAGATGCGTCAGCACCTCGGTGTCGGTCTCGGAGAGGAAGGCGACGCCGTCGGCGGTGAGCCTGGCGCGCAGCTCGGAGGCGTTGTCGATGATCCCGTTGTGGACGACGGCGACCTTGTTCTCCGCGTCCAGGTGCGGGTGGGCGTTCTCGTCGCTCGGGGCGCCGTGGGTGGCCCAGCGGGTGTGGGCGATGCCCGTGGTGCCCGCGAACCGCTTGGGGACCCGGGCCTCCAGCTCACGGACCCGGCCCTTGGCCTTGACCGCCTTCAGCACGCCGGGCCTGCCCGCCGCGGCCTTGCCGGTGATGACGATGCCCGCGGAGTCGTAACCCCGGTACTCCAGCCGCTGCAAGCCCTCCAGCAGCAGCGGCGCCACATCGCGCTTTCCGATATATCCGACGATCCCGCACATGGATGCTCTGCCCTCCGTCGACGTACCTGTACACACCTGCGTGGTGGCGCCCCGCGCACGGGCGCCCGGCCAGCTCAGCCGTAGACGATGCGGCGCAGCTGGCGGAGCGACAGCTCCGGCGGCGCCACGGCGCGGTGCGGCAGCTCGGCCGCGATCCGCTCGAAGATCTCCGTGTTGACCAGGCCGCCGGACCGCAGTTCGCGGTGGCGGCGGCGGACGAAGTCGTCGGTGCTCTCGTCGAAGTACGCCAGCACGTCGAGGATCACCCGGGCCGCCTCACCGCGCTGGAGCGCGGTGGAGCGGACGAGGTGGTCGATGAGGTCGTCATGCGACGAGCGGCGTTCCAGCACCCGTCGATACTGCGTGCCGGAGCGTGCTTCCGCAAGAAATCTGCCCGATATCGGGCAGCAGAGCGGTGAAGGCCGCTTGATCACCTCACATGCTGCGCAGTACGGCCTGCTTCGCGGTGCTGAACTCCTCGTCCGTGAGGACCCCGGCCCGGTGCAGCTCGCCCAGCTCCCGCAGCCGGCGCAGCAGCGCGTCGTGGTCCGCGGCGGGCGGCGCGTCCGGCGCCGGAACGGCGGCCTTGGTGAGGGCCGGGGCGGGAGCGGCGGCCGCCACCGCGGCGCGCGCGCCGGGCAGCCGGGCCAGCACCGCCGCCGCGACCGCCACCGCGGTGTACTCCTTCTTCGACAGCCCCCACAGCTCCAGGGAGTAGGGGTCGTGCTTCGGCGGGGCGGAGGAGGGGCCGTCCACCGGCTCGAAGCGGAGGTAGCCGTTCTCCAGGCCGATCGCGGGCAGCCAGCGCACCGCGGCGATCCGCGCCAGCGGCAGCGAGGAGGGCCCGGCCGAGGTCTTGGACCCCTCGGCCTTCCAGTTCCAGGTCAGCCGGACCGTCTCGCCGTCGAACGAGGCCGTGCCGTCACCGCCCCCGCCGGAGACCGGCAGCGCCGGGCCGGGCAGCAGGAAGCCGTCCACCGGGGTGCTCGGGACCTGCTCGATCACCAGGGCGTTGCGGACCTCGTCGACGAAGTACTCCGCCACGCCCGCGCGGTCCTTCTCCACGGTCAGCAGATACGGGTCCGCGGCGTCCTTCAGGCGGCCGTCCGCGGCCCGCAGCACCGGGCAGGCGCCGCCGCGCAGGCGCAGCCGCAGCCGCCCGCCCTTGCGGTCCGGCTCGAAGGAGACGCCCGCCACGGCCTGGACCGGCACGGCCAGCTCCCCCAGCGCCTGCCGGACCGGATGGGCCTTCCCCGCGGGGACGATGCGTACCGTCTCCCCGTCGAACGTCCACGTACCGTCACGCTGGATGATTTCCGCCATGGCCGCGATTCTGCCAGCCGCCCGCCCGCGGGCGCCGGGGTCGCCGCGATTGCCGGAAGCGCGGTCGGTTTCCCCTCACCGCGCGTGTTCGCCCGGCTCCGCAGCGGAAGAAGGCGAGCGCCCGGGGGACCGTCCCCGGGCGCTCGCCGGCTCGATGGGGCCGCGGCGGTGTCCGCCGCGGCCCGCGCCTCACCGGTGGCTCAGAACCCGGCGATCGGGTTCTTCAGACGGCCCACCAACTGCAGGGCTCCGGCAGGGTCGTCGAGGTTGACCATCTGCTGGTTGTCGCGCAATTGGAGGCGGTTGAGGCAGGACAGCGCGAAGTCCGCCTGGAACAGGTCGTACTGGGCGAACTTCTCCGCGAGATAGGGGACGGATTCCTGGTAGTCGCGGGCGCAGGCCGCGACCGTCCGCCAGAAGGTCTCCTCGTCCAGGACCCCTTCCATGGCCAGGCCCGAGGCGAGGAAGCGGAAGAAGCAGTCGAAGACGTCGGTGAAGACCGACAGCAGCTTCATGTCCTCGGGGACCTCGGCCCGGATGCGCTCGACCTGGGGCGGCAGCACCGCGTCCGGGTCCATCACCGCGATCTCCTCGGCGATGTCCTTGAAGATCGTGCGGGTGACGACCCCGTCCTCCACGGCGAGGATCACGTTCTCGCCGTGCGGCATGAAGACCAGGTCGTAGGCGTAGAAGCTGTGCAGCACCGGCACCAGGTAGGCGTCCAGGTAGTGCCGCAGCCACACCCGCGGGTCCAGTCCCGACTCGGCGATCAGCGCGGCGGCCACCGAGCGGCCCTCGTGGTCGGTGTGGAGCAGGGAGGCCATCGTCGCGACCCGCTCGCCCGGCTGGAGACCCGGCACCGGGCTCTCGCGCCACAGGGCGGCGAGCATTTTGCGGTACGGGGAGCCCTTGACGGTCGCGGCCTCGTACGAGCGGTGGTGGTAGCCGATCGCGGCCCGCTCCCGGATGATCGAGAACCGTACCCCGCGCAGCAGGTCGTCGCGGTCGATGAGACCGGCCAGCCAGTCGTTGATGGCGGGCGTCGCCTCCATGTAGGCGGCGGAGAGCCCGCGCATGAAACCCATGTTGAGCACGGACAGCGCCGTTTTGACGTAGTGCTTCCCGGGGTGGTCGGCGTTGAAGAACGTCCGGATCGACTGCTGGGCCAGATAGCCGTCCTCGCCCTCCCCGAGCACCACCAGGTGCCGCTCGGCCAGCTCTCCGGCGAAGGTCACCGCGAGCTTGTTCCACCACTGCCAGGGGTGGACAGGCAGCAGGAAGTAGTCCTCCGGGTCCAGGCCGAGTCCGCGCAGCGCCCCGGCGAACCGCTCCCGGGTCTCCTCGCTGAGCTCGTCCTTGACCAGGGCCTCGTAGTCGAGCCCGGCGCCCGCCGTGAAGGTCGCCCGCTCGCGCCGGGCGGCCAGCCAGACCAGCCGGACGGGGGAGGCCGTCTCGGGGGCGTACGCGCGGTACTCGTCCACGCCGAAGCCGAGCCGCCCGTTGTTGGCGACGAAGCAGGGGTGGCCCTCGGTCATCCCGGTCTCGATGGCCTGGAAACCGGCGGCGACGAGCTGGCCGGAGGTGGCCGGTTCCTTGGTGAGTTTGTAGGCGGTTCCGGCCAGGGTGGAGGAGACCTCCTCCAGATAGACCGGCAGGACCTCGTCGGAGATCCCGAGGGTGTGCCGCATCTCGATGAAGAACTCCGCAGCGTCCAGCGGGAGTTCGCTCCCGTGCCGGTGCCGGGTGATGCTGTCCGCCGCGACCTGCCAGTGGTCCAGGGTGAAGAGCCGCGCGGTGAAACGGTACTCGGTGGCGGCGTCGTCGCTACGCACCGTGAAGCGGTCCCCCTCCTCCGGCGTGGGGGTCAGCAGCCGTTCGTGGCTGAATTCCGCCAGTGCTTTGCGGACCAGCAGTCGGTTTGCGGTGGCCCAGCGCCCCGGGGTGAGGTGGGCGACGCTGTCGGTGAGGGCGCTCGTCATCGGTCGTTACCTCCGGTTGCTGCTTCGAACTGCTCACGGGTGCAGGCGCTGAGCAACGCGTTCTTCTCCGGTTTGGCGATCTCCCGCAGCACCTCGAAGCCGACGGCCTTGTTGAGGGCGTGGACCGCGCCGTTGGTGACGTCGGGCTCGACGACGACCCGCCGCACGGACGGGTCGGCGAAGAGGAACTCCATCACCGCGGTGATCACGGCCCGGGTGAAGCCGTGGACGGGGGTGTCGGCCGGGGCGACCAGGAAGTGCATGCCGACATCGCCGGGCTCCGCCTCGTAGAGCCCCTTCAGCTCGACCTCGGTGGGGTCGTAGCGCTCGATCAGGAAGGCGGGTTCGCCGTCGTGCAGTCCGATGAAGGCGTCGTGGTGCGGGTGCGCGGCTATCGCCGCGTACTCCCGCTCCACGTCGTGGAGTTTCGCCTCCCCCATCAGCCAGAAGGCCGCTTTGGGGTGGGTCACCCAGCCGTGCACCAGCGGGGCGTCGGCGACCGGGTCGAGCGGCCGGGTGGTGAACGTGCCGATCCGGTCGGCGCGGTCGGTGTCGGGGCGGGTCATACGGCGAACTCCTGGAAGGCGATGGACTTCTCGACCGGGTAGACCTCGCGGCCGAGCATCTCCCCGATGATGTAGGCGTTGCGGTACGCGCCCATGCCGAGGTCGGGGGAGGTGATCGAGTGGGTGTGCACCGAGGCGTTCTGGAGGAAGACCCCGCCCCCGGTGGTGTCGATGCTGTAGTTGCGGGCCACGTCGAAACGGCCGCGGCTGTCGTGGCGCAGCCGCCCGGCCACGGGTGCGAGAAAGGCGGGGGCCTCGTAGCGGTAGCCGGTGGCGAGGATCAGGCCCTCACTGGTGAGGGTGTAGTCCTTGCCCTGCTCCTCCTGGCGCAGCCCCAGGCTGTACGCCCGGCCGGCCTCGTCGTAACGGGCGCTGAGCAGAGCGGAGTTGGTGAGCAGCCGGGTGGGAGCGGGGCCGGAGAGGCTCTTCTGGTAGAGCAGGTCGAAGATGGCGTCGATCAGCTCTCCGTCGATCCCCTTGAACAGGCCCTTCTGCCCGGTCTCCAGCCGGTAGCGGGTCTCCTCGGGCAGCGCGTGGAAGTAGTCGATGTACTCCGGGGAGGTCATCTCCAGCGTCAGCTTGGTGTACTCCAGGGGGAAGAACCGCGGGGAGCGGGTGACCCAGGTGAGCTGGTAGCCGTGGACGTCGATCTCGGAGAGCAGGTCGTAGTAGATCTCCGCCGCGCTCTGCCCGCTGCCGACCAGGGTGATGGACTTCTTCCGCTGGAGCTCGGACTTGCCTTCCAGATAACGGGAGTTGTGCAGGAAGTCCCCGCCGAGTCCCTGGCACGCCTCGGGGATGTGCGGCGGCGTGCCGGTGCCGAGCACCAGGCGCCGGGAGCGGAACGTCTCGCCGGAGACGGTGGCCACGGTGTAGAGCCCGGTGCCCTCGTCGTACGTCACGGTCTCGACGGTCTCGTTGAACCGGATGCTGCTCAGCTGCGCGGCGGCCCAGCGGCAGTAGTCGTTGTACTCGGTGCGCAGCGGGTAGAAGTTCTCCCGGATGTAGAACGAGTAGAGCCTGCCCCGGTCCTTGAGGTAGTTCAGGAACGAGTACGGCGAGGTCGGGTCGGCCATGGTGACCAGGTCCGACATGAACGGCGTCTGGAGATGGGCGCCTTCGAGGAACATCCCGGCGTGCCACTCGAAGTCCGGCTTGGACTCCAGGAAGACGCCGTTCAGTTCGTCGACCGGCTCGGTCAGGCAGGCCAGCCCGAGATTGAACGGGCCGAGGCCGATCCCGATGAAGTCGTGGGGGTCAGGAAGCGCGGTCAAGGGAGTCTCCCAGGTACTTCTCGGCGTGGCCGGAGATCAGGTCGAGCACGGCGGCGATGTCGGCCGGGGTCGTCTCGGGGTTGAGGAGGGTGAACTTCAGGTACTGGCGCTCGCCCACCTTGGTGCCCGCGACGATGGCCTCGCCGGAGGCGAACAGCGCCTTGCGGGCGTAGAGGTTGGCGCGGTCGATCTCGTCCGGCGAGGTGACCCCGGAGGGGATGTAGCGGAAGACGAGCGTGGAGAGCCGGGGCCGGACCACCACGTCGAAACGCGGATCGGCGGCGAGCAGCTGCCAGCCCTCGGCCGCCAGGTCGCAGACCTCGTCGAAGAGTTCGCCGATGCCGTCGGCGCCCATGACGCGCAGCGTCATCCACAGCTTGAGCGCGTCGAACCGGCGGGTCGTCTGGAGGGACTTGTCGACCTGGTTGGGTATCCGCTCCTCGGCCATCCGGCGCGGGTTCAGATACTCCGCGTGGTACGTGGCGTGCCGCAGGGTCGCCCGGTCACGGACCAGCAGCGCGGAGGAACTCACCGGCTGGAAGAAGGACTTGTGGTAGTCCACGGTGACCGAGTCGGCGTGGGCGATGCCTTCGAGCAGCCCGCGCCGGGCACGGGAGGCGAGCAGCCCGCAGCCGTACGCCGCGTCCACGTGCATCCAGACGCCGAACTGCTCGCTCAGCGCGGCGATCTCGGGCAGCGGGTCGATGGACCCGAAGTCCGTGGTCCCCGCGGTGGCGACGACGGCCATCGGGACGGAACCCTCGGCGACGCTCTGTTCCAGGGCGTGGGCGAGGGCCACGGTCTGCATGCGCTTGTCGCGGTCGACGGGCACGGCGATCACCGAGTCCGGTCCGAGACCGAGGAGTTTGGCGGACTTCTGGACGCTGAAGTGACTGCACTCGGAGGTGAAGATCCGCAGCCGGGAGAAGTACTCCGGCCGGACCTTCGCCTCCTCCCGCGCCAGCAGCAGGGCCTGGAGGTTGGACTGGGTGCCGCCGCTGGTGAAGATGCCGTCGGCGGCCGGGCCGAGTCCGATCCGTCCGGTGGTCCAGTCGATCAGCCGGCGCTCGATGAGGGTGCCGCCCGCGCTCTGGTCCCAGGTGTCCAGGGAGGAGTTGATCGCGGAGAGCACGGCCTCGCCGAGCACGGCGGGGATGACGACCGGGCAGTTGAGGTGGCCCAGGTAGCGGGGGTGGTGGAAGTAGACCGCGTCGCGGAGATAGACCTCGCCCAGTTCGTCCAGGGCGGCGGAGGCGTCGCCCAGCGGCTGTTCGAGGTCGATCGCGTCGACGACGGGGGAGAGTTCGTCGACACCGACCCCGCTGAAGGGACGTTCGGTGGCGGCGAGCGTGGCCGCGACCCGTTCCACTCCTGCGGAGACGGTGCGCCGATAGTGCTCCGCAGTCGTGTTGTTGAGCAGGTGCGAACGCATCAAGGGATCCTCCCGGGTGAGGGGAACTTCATCGCGGCCCTCCGGACAGGAAGGTGGGGACGAGAGCGCGATGTCGAAGTAAGGCGAGCCTAACCTAACCCACCGTGCATCGGCTTTCACTCCCGCAGGTGGGGAGTTGTCCGATTTGAAGCAGTTATGTCATCTCCCGTACCCGGCCCGCGGCACGTGATCTGCGGCACGCTGCCGGTGTCGGGTGAGGGGGAGCGCGGCCCGAGGAAGCCGCTGGGCGGTGCGGCCTACTGGGCGATGTCGGCCCCGGTCGCGGCCTCCGCGTCCCGCACCTGCTCCTCGCTGAGCCCGCGCCGCCAGTAGCCGACGAACGTGACACGCCTGCGGTCGAAGCCGCGCTCCCGCACCAGGTGGCGGCGCAGTGCCCGTACCCCGGAGGCCTCACCCGCGATCCACACGTACGGCGTTCCCCCGGGCAACTCGGCGGCGCGCACGGCTTCCACGCCGGGGACCGCCCCCTCGCCGCGGACCAGCCAGCGGATCCGGGCCTGGGCGGCCGTGTCGAGCGCCTGCCGGTCCTCGGTGCGCGGAACCTCCAGCCACACCCGGGCGGGCGTCCCGGCGGGCAGCCACTCCAAGGCGGCGGCCGCGGCGGGCAGGGCGGTCTCGTCGGCCCAGATCAGCACCCAGTCGGTGTCGGCCGGCGGCCGGAAGCGCACCGAGGTGTTGTCGGCGACCGCGGGACCCAGCACCGTGAGCCGGTCGCCGGGCGCGGCGGTCAGCGCCCAGCGGGAGGCGGGCCCGCCCGCGCCGTGCAGCGCGAAGTCGATGTCGATCTCCGGCGACCCGTCGGCCGCCGTCCGCTGGGCCCGCACGGTGTACGAACGCATCACCGCGCGAACGTCCTCGGGCAGGGCCCGCCACCGCGCGTACCAGGCGCCGTCGTCCCCCTCCGGCACCACGGCCTCACGCTGCCCCGGCTGCGGCAGGAAGAGCGACAGGCTCTGGTCCCGGCCCCCGGCCCGGAACCCCGCCGCGCCCGGACCGCCGAAGGTGATCCGCAGGATGGAGGGCCCGAGTCTTCTGGTCCGCAGGACGGCCAGTTGGAAGAACCGGAACGGGGCGACGTGGGGGGTGGTGGTGGTCGTCGGCGTCAACGGGGGCTCCTCCGGGACGGCCGGAGCCGCGGGCCGACGGGCCCGGCTTCCGGCGGGGGCAAACCGAAGGAAGGTTAGCCTACCCTTTGTGGAAAGTGGCGGCGTATGGCCGAAAGGTGAGCCCCTGCCCGGCCCTTCCCTCGCCCGCGTCGTCCTGCGCCGCCTGGCGCCGTACGACGTCGCCCCGCGCCGCCCGGAACCGGGGCGTCGACCTGAAAGTGCTCCACCCCGGAGCCGGGCCGTCGCCCTACGTCCGCTCCACCCCGAAGTCGGCGCGGCAGCCGTCGAGCCCCTCCAGGGCCACCTCCGTGGTGCGGTGCCGCTCCCACTGCTCCCGGTCCAGCCGCAGCCGCCGAAGGGTCACGGGCCCGCCGCGCACCGCCCCCGTCGCCAGCCCGTCGTCCGTGTACCCGAGCCGCCGCGAGACCCCGAGCGAACGGGGGTTGTCGGTCATGGCCTGGGAGACGGCGTACCGCGCCCCGAGCCCGGCGAAGGCGAGATGCAGGGCCCCGGCGCGCATCTCCGTACCGATACCCCGGCCCTGGTACGGCAGCCCGAGCCACGACCCGGTCGACACCTCCCGCCGCACCCCGAAGTCCCGCGCCATCAGGTCCTGCCGCCCCACGACCCGCCCCTCGTGGAGGACGGCCAGGGTGAGTGTCCAGTCCCGTGACGACCAGGCGGCCACGGTCCCCGCGACGTGCTGGACCACGGCCCGCCCGACGTTCTCGGGCCGCCCGTCGGTCCACGCCTCGCTGAACGGCATACGGTCCGGTTCGTGCACCCCGCCCGCCGCCACCGAGGCCATCTCGTCAAGGAGTTCGACGCCGGGCAGGCGCAGTTCGAGGCGCGGGGTGCGGACGCGGAGCCCGTAGAGGGGCCAGTACCGGTTCGTCATGACGGGACTCTGCCAATCGCCGGGGCGAGGTGTCGACCGGATTACCGCGAGGCCGCGTCGGGTCTAAGGTCGGAGAGTGACCAGCTCTGGGAGAAGTGCCGCGACGCGCCTGGGCGAGGGCGACCGTGAAGCCGCCGTGCGGCGCGTGCGGGAGGCGTACGCCGAGGAGCGCATCGCGCACGAGGAGATGGACGTCCTTCTCGGCCGGGTGCTCGCCGCCAGGACGCGCGACGACCTGGCGGCGGCCCTGGACCCGCTCCCGGCGGAGGACCCCGGCACCACGGTGACGATCGCCGCGGCCGCGGGCCGGATCAGGCGGCGCGGCGCCTGGCGGGTCCCCAGATTCCTCAAGGTCGAGTCCGCCTTCGGCCGGGTGCGCCTGGACCTGTCCCGGGCGGTCTTCGAACACCCGGTCGTCGACATCGAGTTGAGCGTGGGCACCGGCGGCGCGCGCATCACGGTGCCGCGCGACGCGACCGTCGAAACGGAGGGCCTGACCACCGGCTGGAAGGACCTGCGCTACCGCCCGCCGAAGAGCTTCCGCCCCGGTGGACCGACGGTGCGCCTTTCGGGGGGGGATGGGATACGGACGGCTGAAAATCCGCCACGCGTGGCGGTGAGACGCACGGGCTGAGGCCTCGGCACCTCCCGCGGCAGGCCCGCCCGGTCCCGGCCTGCATCGGCTCGACCCCGGCCGGTCTCGGCTCAGCCCCGCGCCGACCGGGCCGGACAGGATGCCCCGTCCGGCCCCGCACGCCGGGCCGCCGACCGCTCAGCCCGGCAGACCCAGCTCCCGGGCGATCAGCATCCGCTGGACCTCGCTCGTGCCCTCGCCGATCTCCAGGATCTTCGAGTCCCGCCACATCCTGGCCACCGGGTACTCGTTCATGAACCCGTACCCGCCGTGGATCTGCGTGGCGTCACGGGCGTTGTCCACCGCAACCGTCGAGGAGTACAGCTTCGCGATCGCCGCCTCCTTCTTGAACGGCTCGCCCGCCACCAGGCGGGACGCCGCGTCGCGCCAGCCGACGCGGGCCATGTGGGCGCGCGTCTCCATGTCGGCGATCTTGAACTGGATCGCCTGGTTGGCGCCGATCGGCTTGCCGAAGGCGTGGCGCTCGGCGGCGTACTTCACCGACTCGTCCACGCAGCCCTGCGCCAGGCCCGTCGCCAGGGCGGAGATCGCGATACGGCCCTCGTCCAGGATGCGCAGGAACTGGGCGTAGCCCCGGCCCTGTTCGCCCAGGAGGTTCGCCGCCGGGACGCGGACGTCCGCGAAGGACAGCTCGCGGGTGTCGGAGGAGTTCCAGCCGACCTTGGAATAGGGGGCGGCGACCGTGAAGCCGGGGGTGCCCGCGGGGACGATGATGGCGGAGATCAGCGGGCGGCCGTCCTCCTTGCGGCCCGTCACCGCCGTGACCGTGACCAACTCGGTGATGTCCGTGCCGGAGTTGGTGATGAAGCACTTCGAGCCGTTGATCACCCACTCGTCCGTCGCCTCGTCCAGCACGGCCGTCGTGCGGGTGCCGCCCGCGTCCGAGCCGCCGTCCGGCTCGGTCAGGCCGAACGCGCCCAGGGCCTCGCCCGCGCAGAGCTTCGGCAGCCATTGGCGCTTCTGCTCCTCCGTGCCGAACAGGTGCAGCGGCATCGCGCCCAGCGAGACGCCCGCCTCCAGGGTGATCGCCACCGAGGAGTCGACCCGGGCCAGCTCCTCCAGGGCGATGCCGAGCGCCAGGTAGTCGCCGCCCATGCCGCCGTACTCCTCCGGGAACGGCAGGCCGAACAGGCCCATCCGCCCCATCTCCCGCACGATCTCGTAGGGGAATTCATGGCGCTCGTAGAGGTCGCCGATCTTCGGCGCGATCACGTCGTGCGCGAACTCCTCGACCGTGCGGCGCAGTTCCTCGTGCTCGGCGGTCAGCCGGTGGTCCAGGGGCATGGGGTCACTCACTCCTTGCGGGAGGGGAAGAAGGGGGAGGGGTCAGGGCGCGGACCGTACGGGACGGGCTGGGCCGGCCCAGGTGTCCGGCCAGCCAGACGCTGGTGGCGGTCAGTTCGGCCAGGTCGACGCCCGTTTCGATGCCGAGGCCGTCGAGCATCCACACCAGGTCCTCGGTGGCCAGATTGCCGGTGGCGCTCTTCGCGTACGGGCAGCCGCCCAGGCCGCCCGCCGAGGCGTCCACCGTGCTCACTCCGTGCTGGAGCGCCGCCAGGGTGTTGGACAGGGCCTGGCCGTACGTGTCGTGGAAGTGCACGCCGATCGCGGGCGTCGGCACGCCGGCCTCGTTGAGTGCGGTCAGCAGCGCCGTCACCTGGCCCGGCGTCGCCACCCCGATCGTGTCGCCGAGCGACAGCTCGTCGCAGCCCAGGTCCATCAGCGCCCTGGCCACCCGCACCACCTGGGCGAGCGGGACCGCGCCCTCCCACGGGTCGCCGAAGCACATCGACAGATACCCGCGCACCCGGGCCTTCTCCGCCTTCGCGCGGGCCACCACCGGCGCGAACATCGCCAGCGACGCGTCCACCGTGCGGTTCAGGTTGCGGGAGGCGAACGTCTCCGTGGCCGAGCCGAACACCGCGATCTCCCGGGCCCCGAGCGCCAGCGCCCGGTCCAGGCCGCGTTCGTTCGGCACGAGGACCGGGAGGGAGACGTCACCCACGTCCGCGATGTCGCCGAGAAGCGGGAACAGCTGCTCCGCGTCCGCCAGTTGGGGCACCCACTTCGGGTGGACGAAGCTGGTCGCCTCGATGGTGGTCAGGCCCGCCACCGCCAGGCGGCGGATGAACTCCGCCTTCACCTCGGTGGGGACCGTCCCCTTCTCGTTCTGGAGGCCGTCCCGCGCGCCCACCTCGTGGATACGGACCCGGGAGGGCAGACCCGGGGCCGGGACCCTCATGGGGAGTTC
Source organism: Streptomyces sp. NPDC101181 (assembly GCF_044767975.1). NCBI lineage: Bacteria > Bacillati > Actinomycetota > Actinomycetes > Kitasatosporales > Streptomycetaceae > Streptomyces > Streptomyces sp. NPDC101181. The sequence goes on from NZ_JBIWOX010000003.1 coordinate 246,509, forward strand.
CCGCGCGCTCATGCGTCCTCCCCGTCAGCGGCGACCGGGGCCACGACCGCCAGGACCTGGTCCATCGCCACCGTCGCCCCGGCCGTGACGTCCAGCTCCGTCACCGTCCCCGCGTGCGGGGCGGAGATCACGTGCTCCATCTTCATCGCCTCCACCACCAGCAGACTCTGACCTGCCGTCACCTCGTCTCCCACGGCCACCTTCACCACCGTCACCGTGCCCGGCATCGGGGCCGCCAGGGTGTCCGCCCCGCCGCGGCCCGCGCCGCTCAGGGACGCCGCCACCGGGTCGTGGTCCTGGACGTGCCAGGTGTCGCCGTCCCGCCCGAGCCACTCACCGGAGCGGTGGAAGTGGCCCCTCTCGCCGTCGAGTTCGACCGTGACCCGGTCGGCCGTGACCGTCGCCGCGTCCGGGGAGCTTCGAGTGACGGGTTCAAGTACCCCTACTCGCAAGGGGAAGCGCAGCGGCGCCCGCACACCCCCCGTGCGCCAGCCGCTCGGCACCGAGAAGGGGTCCGTCCAGCCCGCCGCGTCCGGCCGGGGCTCCAGCGCCTCCCGGCGCACCGCCGCGGCCGCCGCGTACACCTCGTCCGGGACGCCGTCCGGCACCAGGTGCTCCGCCTCGCGCTCCACCAGGCCCGTGTCCAGGTTCCCCGCGACCACGTCCGGGTGGGCGAGCAGGCGGCGCAGGAAGCCCGCGTTGGTCGGGACGCCCAGGATCACCGTGTCCGCCAGGGCCGCCCGCAGCTTGCGCAGGGCCGTCGCCCGGTCGGGGCCGTACGCGATGACCTTGGACAGCATCGGGTCGTACAGGCTGCCCACCGGCACGCCCTCGCTGAGCCCCGAGTCCGTCCGCACCCCGCCGCCCTGCGGCTCGCGCAGCGCCAGCACCGTACCGCCGGACGGGAGGAAGCCGCGGGAGGGGTCCTCGGCGCAGACCCGGGCCTCGACCGCCCAGCCGGTGAGCGTGATGTTCCGCTGCTCGTGGGGGAGCCGCTCGCCCGACGCCACCCGCAGCTGCCACTCCACCAGGTCCAGGCCGGTGATCAGCTCGGTGACCGGGTGCTCGACCTGGAGGCGGGTGTTCATCTCCATGAAGTAGTACGAGGACGGGTCGTCGCCCGGGACGATGAACTCCACCGTCCCCGCCCCGGCGTAGCCGCAACTGCGCGCCGCCTGAACGGCTGCCTCGCCCATCGCCGCCCGGGTCTCCTCGTCGAGCAGGACGGACGGCGCCTCCTCGATGATCTTCTGGTGGCGGCGTTGCAGCGAGCACTCGCGTTCGCCCAGGTGGATCACGTTGCCGTGGGTGTCGGCCAGGACCTGGATCTCGATGTGCCGGGGGCGGTCGATCCACCGCTCCACCAGGAGGGTGTCGTCGCCGAAGGAGGCGCGGGCCTCGCGCCGGGCCGCCGCGATCTCCTCCGGCAGCACCGCCGCGTCACGGACCAGCCGCATCCCCTTGCCGCCGCCGCCCGCCGAGGGCTTGAGCAGGACCGGGGTGCCGATCTCCCGTGCCGCTTCCTCCAGTTGGGCGTCCGTGAGGCCGCTGCCCGACGAGCCGGGCACCACCGGGACCCCGTAGGCCGCGACGGTCTCCTTGGCCCGGATCTTGTCGCCCATGAGCGCGATCGCGGAGGCGGGCGGGCCGATGAAGACCAGCCCCGCCTCCGCGCACGCCCGTGCGAACTCCGCGTTCTCCGCGAGGAACCCGTAACCGGGGTGGACGGCCTGGGCGCCCGTGCGCCGGGCGGCCTCCAGCAGCGCCGCCACGTTCAGATAGCTCTCGGTGGCGGGCGGCGGGCCGATCCGCACGGCCGTGTCCGCCTCCCGCACGTGCCGGGCGTCCGCGTCCGCGTCGCTGAAGACCGCGACCGAGCGCACGCCCTGCTCCCGCAGGGTCCGGATCACCCGCACGGCGATCTCGCCGCGGTTGGCGACCAGCACGGTGTCGAACATCGTCGTCATCTGTTCCTCACATCCGGAAGACGCCGAAGCCCGGACCGGCCGGGTCCTTCTCGGGCAGCGGGGCGTTGGCGCAGGCCGTGAGCGCGAGGCCCAGCACCTGCCGGGTGTCCACGGGGTCGATCACTCCGTCGTCCCAGAGCCGGGCGGTGGCGTAGTACGCGTTGCCCTGGGTCTCGTACTGGGCGCGGACCGGGGCCTTGAACGCCTCCTCGTCCTCGGCGCTCCACGCGTCGCCCAGCTGGTCGCGCTTGACGGTGGCCAGGACCGAGGCCGCCTGCTCGCCGCCCATCACGGAGATCTTGGCGTTGGGCCACATCCACAGGAACCGGGGGCCGTAGGCCCGGCCGCACATGGAGTAGTTGCCCGCGCCGTACGAACCGCCGACCACGACCGTCAGCTTCGGCACGCGCGTGGTGGCGACCGCCGTGACCATCTTCGCGCCGTGCTTGGCGATCCCGCCGTGCTCGTAGTCCTTGCCGACCATGAAGCCGGTGATGTTCTGGAGGAAGACCAGCGGGATGCCGCGCTGGTCGCACAGCTCGATGAAGTGCGCGCCCTTCTGGGCCGACTCGGCGAACAGGATGCCGTTGTTGGCGACGATCCCGACCGGGTGGCCGTGGACGCGGGCGAAGCCGGTGATCAGGGTCTGGCCGTACTCCGCCTTGAACTCCTGGAACCGCGAGCCGTCCACCACCCGGGCGATGACCTCGCGTACGTCGTAGGGGGTGCGGGAGTCCACCGGGACCGCGCCGTACAGCCCGGCCGGGTCCGCCTTCGGCTCCTCGGCCGGCCCGACGGACCAGGGGAGCGGGGCGCGGCCGGGGAGGGTGGCGACGATGGAGCGGACGATCCGCAGGGCGTGCGCGTCGTCCTCCGCGAGGTGGTCGGTGACGCCGGAGATCCGGGAGTGGACCTCGCCGCCGCCCAGCTCCTCCGCCGTGACCACCTCGCCGGTCGCGGCCTTCACCAGCGGCGGGCCGCCGAGGAAGATCGTGCCCTGGCCGCGGACGATGACGGCCTCGTCGCTCATCGCCGGGACGTACGCCCCGCCCGCCGTGCAGGACCCCATGACGGCGGCGATCTGCGGGATCCCTGCCGCCGACATCCGGGCCTGGTTGTAGAAGATCCGCCCGAAGTGGTCCCGGTCGGGGAAGACCTCGTCCTGCATCGGCAGGAACGCACCGCCCGAGTCGACCAGGTAGAGGCAGGGGAGACGATTCTCCAGCGCGACCTCCTGGGCGCGCAGGTGCTTCTTCACGGTCATCGGGTAGTACGTGCCGCCCTTGACGGTCGCGTCGTTGGCGACGATCACGCACTCGCGGCCCGCCACCCGCCCGATGCCCGCGACGACACCGGCGGCCGGGGCCTGGCCCCCGTACATCCCGTCCGCCGCCAGCGGGGCCAGCTCCAGGAAGGGGGAGCCCGGGTCGAGCAGGGTGTCCACCCGGTCCCGGGGGAGCAGCTTGCCGCGCGCCTCGTGGCGGGCGCGCGCCTTCTCACCCCCGCCCAGCCGTGCCGTGGCGAGACGATCCGCCAGCTCGTCGGAGAGCGCCCGGTGTGCCGCCTCGTTGGCCCGCCAGGCCTCCGAGGCGGGATCGGCCGCGCTCGCCAGGACCGGTGCCTGCTGCATCGTGTCGAGCCCCCTTGCCCGTACCGCGATCACGTGAGTGGTCTTCTGGTGGTGTTAATGACCGTTAACGCATGGCCTTCAGGTTAACGACCGCTAACGACCCTGTCTAGAATGAATCCCCATGAGCACCCATGCCGCCGCCCGCGTCGCGGCCCCCACCCGCCGCGAGCAGATCCTCCGGGAGGCCGCCCGCCTCTTCGCCGAGCGCGGCTTCCACGGTGTCGGCGTGGACGAGATAGGCGCCGCCGTCGGGATCAGCGGCCCCGGCCTCTACCGGCACTTCCCCGGCAAGGACGCGATGCTCGCCGAGTTGCTGGTCGGCATCAGCGAACGCCTGCTGGAGGGCGGCCGCCTCCGGGTCGCGGAGGACGCCGACCGGGGTGACGGCTCCCCGGAGGCCCTGCTGGACGCGCTCATCGAGGGCCACATCGACTTCGCCCTCGACGACCGCCCCCTGATCACCCTCCACGACCGGGAGCTGGACCGGCTGCGCGACACGGACCGCAAGCGGGTGCGGCGGCTCCAGCGCGAGTACGTCGAGGTCTGGGTCGGCGTCGTCCGCGCCCTCTACCCCGCGCTGCCCGAGAACCAGGCCCGGGTCACCGTGCACGCCGTCTTCGGCCTGCTGAACTCCACCCCGCACCTGGCCCCGCCCGACGCCCGACCCAACCGCGAGGCCACCGCGGTGCTGCTGCACCGGCTGGCCCGGGGAGCGTTCGCAGCGGCCGCCGACCCCTCCTGAGCGGCGGGGACCCCTCCTGGGCGGCGGGGACCGCTCCTGAGCGGTGGGGACCGCTCGTAACCCCCCTGCTCCTCGTGAGCAACCTCCCGTGCCGCGTGGGCAACCTCCTGGGAAAGGTGAACGTCTGTCCGGGCAGGACGAGAGGAAACGGGGGCCGGATCATGGCCGTCTCACTGGGCGAAGAGATCATGCTGCTGTCGCTGGACGACGCGAGCGGCGCGGCGAAGGGGGAGAGCGCGGCCCGCTGGGGCGTGGCCGCGGGGATGCTCCTGGAGCTGGTCATGGCGGGTCCGGTCACGGTCAAGGGTGGCTGCGTCGAGGTCTTCGACCCGACCCCGACCGGCGACGCCCTGCTGGACGGACGGCTCGACCGGCTGACGCGCTGGGTCCACGAGACCTCCACCACCCGCAAGGTCACCGCCTGGCTGACCCGGGACCACGCCAAGGGCTCCCAGGACGTCGTGGACAGCCTCGTCGCCCGCGGCCTGGTGACCGAGGAGAAGCACCGGGCGCTGGGCGTCTTCCCGGTGCGCCGCTACCCGGAGGCCGACGGCTCCGTCGAGCGGGAGCTACGGGCCCGGCTGGCCGCGGTCGTGCTGGACGGGGCCGAGCCGGACGCCCGCACCACCGCGCTGGTCGCGCTGCTGCACGCCACGGGGATGCACCCGCAGGCCTTCCCCGGCCTGCCGAGGAAGCGGGTGGCGCCACGCATGGCGGAGATCGCCGACGGCCACTGGGCGGGCGTGAGCGTGCGGGAGGCGATCCGCAACGTCCAGGCGGCGATCTCCGCCGTCACTGTGGTGACCGTGCTCTCGGTGGTGTCCTGAGCCGCCGGTCCCCTCCCGGGCCGCTCCTCTTCCCGTTCCCGGGCGTCGGCGCTCCTGGGGTCCGGAGGGTCAGGCGGGCGTGAGGTGCGTGTCCGCCCAGGCCGCGAACGAGGTCACCGGAATCCCGAGTTCCCGGGCGAGCCGGGGGTGGGCCGGCTGGGTGACCGCGTTGCTCCACAGATGTCCGGCGCCCCACGAGGGCATATCCGCCGCGAGCGCCTCGTCCAGGCTCATCGCCGGGGCCTCCACCGGTACGCCCCAGGCCGCGGACAGCACCTCGGCGACCTGCGTCATGGTGAGCCGGTCTCCGGCCAGCTCCAGCTCCACCCGGTGGAAGCGGTCGGGCTCCAGGACGGCGTGGGCCGCCGCCGCGCCGATGTCCTCCGTCGCCACCAGGGCCACTGTCGTGTCCGGCAGCAGGACCGTCGCGAGCCCGCCCGCGGGCCCGTGGGGCGCCAGTTGCGGCAGGTTGTCCATGAAGAAGGCGGGCTTGACCACGGTCCAGCGGTCGAACCCCGCTCCGCGCACCCGCTCCAGGATCGTCTGCTTGGTGGCGAAGTAGCCCTCCAGGGCCGCCCATCGGCCCTCCGCCCAGCCCGGAGTCTCCGTGTGCCGCCCGACCCCGCTGGTCGAGGACTGGACGAAGTGCGGCACGCCCGCCGCCCGCGCCGCCTCGATCAGGTTCGTCGCCTGGGCCAGCTCCCCGGCGAAGTCGACGCCCTTCTCGCTCATCGGCGGCATCTGCACGGAGAACACCGCCCGCACGCCGTCGCACGCCGGGTCCAGCGTGGCCCGGAGAGTGAGGTCACCGGTGACCAGCTCGGCCCCCAGCGCCTCGACCTCCCGGGCGCGCGGCGCGTGCGGGTCGCGTACCAGCGCGCGCACCGGCACCCCGGCGGCCAGCAGGGCGCGGGCGACGGCCCCGCCCTGGCGCCCCGTGGCCCCGGTGACCAGGACGGGCGCGGAGGCGGGTGATCCTGCCGGCGCGGACTGCCCCGAGGGCGCGGACTGCCCGGCCGGTGCGGCCTGTTCTGAAGGTGCGGCCTGTTCTGACGGTGTGGACGGTCCGGTCGGTATGGACGGTGATGCCATGGCGCGGTCTCCTCGCAGCTCACGAACGGTAAACGGCGGGGCCCGCCGTTTCGTGTCGGCTACGATATGGCGGACCCCGCCACTTAGCAAGGAGAGCCCGTGAGGGAGACCCCGTGACCGGTCAGCGCTCGGACGCCCGCCGCAACTACCTCCGCATCCTGGCCGTCGCCGAGGAGGAGGTCGCGCGCCACGGCGCCGCCGCGTCCCTGGAGCAGGTGGCCCGTACCGCGGGCGTCGGCTCCGCCACCGTGCGGCGCCACTTCCCCACCCGCCAGGCGCTGCTCGAAGCCGTCTTCCTGGAGCGCGTCCAGGCCCTCCACGCCCGTGCGTCCGCGCTGACCGGAGCGGACGACAGCCGGGCGGCCCTGCTCGACTGGCTGCACGACCTCGTCCGTTACGCCGTCTCGGCCCGGGGGTTCGCGGACGCCCTCACCTACGAGCCGCCCACGGACGACCCCGGCGCCCCGCACTCCTGCGGGACGGCTCTGGAGAGTGCGGCCGCCCCGCTCCTGGACCGGGCCCTGACCGACGCGGTGGTCAGGCCGGGGACCACCGTCCACGACCTGATGACCCTCGCCGTGGGCATCGCCCTCGCCACCGAGCACCACACCGAGCCGTCCGTCCAGGCCGACCGCCTCCTCACCCTCGCCGTCGAAGGCCTCAGCCCCGCCCCGCGCCCCTGACCGCGACGGCCCCGCCCGACCCCGCGCCCGGGGGCACCGGCGTACCGGCACGCGGCGGCGTAGTGGACACGTGCCGCGGCCTCCGGCGTACGGAGCCCAGGCGGCGGGCATCCGGCGTACGGGACACGTGCCGAGAGCTCCGCTGTACGGAACACGTGCCGAACGTTCCGGCGTACGGGACACCTGTGGCGGCGTCCGGCGTACGGGACGCCCGGCGCGGTCCGGGCCCCGGGCGGCACAATGGAGCCATGCCGATACCCAGCCGCGCCGCCCTCGTCGACCACCTCGTCCGTACGCGTATCGCGGGCGACGTGGCCACGCCTCGCGACAACAACCTCTCCCACTACCGCAAGCTCGCCAACGGCGACCGCCACTACTGGCTGGGCCTGGAGCTGGGCGACCGGTGGACCGACGAGCAGGACGTCCTCGCCGTGATGGCCGAGAGGTGCGGCGTGAACGACGACCCCGCGCACCGGCAGGGCCAGGACACCATCGACCCGGAGCTGACCGTGGACGCCCTGGAGCGGATGGCGGCCCGGCTGCGCAAGGCCGCCGACGCCCGCGAGCGGGTCCTGTTCGCCACCGGCCACCCCGGCGGCCTGCTGGACGTGCACCGGCAGACCGCGGACGCCCTGCGCCGGGCGGGCTGCGAGATCGTCCGGATCCCCCCGGGGCTGATGGCGGACGAGGGCATGGTCTTCCAGTTCGCCGACGTCGCGATGCTGGAGCGCGGTGCGACGCTCTGGCACACCCACTCCCCGGCCCCGATGGCCGCCATCCTGGACGCCCTGGCCCACCAGGGCCGCCCGCTCCCCGACCTGGTCGTCGCGGACCACGGCTGGGCGGGGTGCGCCGGGCAGCGCGGTCTGGACGCGATCGGCTACGCGGACTGCAACGACCCGGCCCTCTTCCTCGGCGAGGCCGAGGGCACTCTCCAGGTCACCGTCCCGCTGGACGACCACGTCACCGATCCGCGCTTCTACGACCCGATGACGGACTACCTGCTGCACGCGGCGGGGCTGCTGGAGGAGGAGCCCGCGGCGCCGGTCACCGGTCGGCCCGCCCCCGAGCGGCCCGGGACCCGGGTGACCGGCGAGGAACCCGCCGCGTAGGGGGCCTGGATCGCGCCGCAGGTCAGGCGCGCGGGTGCGACCGCCGTCCGCCGCGCCCCGGCGTCGGGTCCAGATAGACCCGCTGGACCGACGGGAACCGCTCCCGCAGCCGGGCCTCCGCCTCGTCGCACGCCCACTCGACCTCCTCGGCGGTGGCCATGTCCCGGAAGTCGACCTTCGCGGCGATCAGGATCTCGGTCGGGCCCTGGATGAGCGTGGTCAGCTCCAGGACGTCGACGACGTGCGGGACCGACAGCAGCTCCTCGCGCACCCCCGCCCGCATCGCCGGGGGCAGCGGCCGCCCGATGAGCAGCTGGGCGTTGGACCGGCCCAGCACCCAGGCCACGTACACGAGCAGCAGACCGATCAGGCAGGACGCGACCCCGTCCCAGATGCCCGATCCCGTCAGCTGCCCGCCCAGCAGCCCGCCCGCCGCCAGCACAAGCCCGATCAGGGCCGCCGAGTCCTCCATGACGACGGCCTTGACGGCGGTGTCGGGGGTGTGTCGCAGGTAGTAGGCGTCCGGCACCCGCAGCCGGGACGCCTCCCGCCGCACCTGCTTGACGCCGGTGCGCAGTGAGTAGCCCTCCAGCAGGAACGCGACGCCGAGGACGATGTAGGAGACGAGCGGATCGCCCAGCTCCTCGCCCGCGATCAGCGTGTGCACCCCGTCGTAGACGGAGAAGACGGCCCCGCCGACGAACGTGGCGATGGAGGCGAGCATCGCCCAGATGTAGCGCTCGGGGCCGTAGCCGAGCGGGTGCTCCTCGTCGGCCGGTTTCTCGCTCCGCTTCAGCGCGGTGAGCAGCATGACCTCGGTGACGGTGTCGGCCACCGAGTGGGCGGCCTCCGAGAGCATCGCGCTGGAGCCGCTGATCAGCCCGGCGACGGCCTTCGCCACGGCGATACCGAGGTTGGCGAGGGCCGCCACGATCACCGTGAACGTGGACTCCCCGCCCGCGTCCGTTCCCTCCCCGCCCGTTTCCTCCGCGTCTGCTGCTTTCGCGTCACTCATGGTGGGGAGTATGTCCGACCCGGCCCGCTGGCCGGAGCTCATCCCCGGGGAGGGCGGAGCCGCGTCGGCCGGAGCTCATCCCCGGGGAGGGCGGAGCCGCGTCGGCCGGAGCTCATCGCCCGGGAACGCCGGGCCGCCGCGTCGCGGGGCGGGCGCTCAGCGCCGGGGAACCCGGACGACGCCCTCCTGGATGACGGTGATCGCGAGGCGGCCGTCGGCGGTGTGGATACGGGCCTGACCCAGCCCCCGCCCGCCGGAGGCCGACGGCGACTCCTGGTCGTACAGCAGCCACTCGTCCGCCCGGAACGGCCGGTGGAACCACATCGCGTGGTCCAGGCTCGCCCCGACCACGTCCCCGACCGCCCAGCCGCCCCGCCCGTGGGCCAGGAGCACCGAGTCCAGCAGGGTCATGTCGGAGACATAGGTGGCCATGCAGACATGCAGCAGCGGGTCGTCCGCGAGCTTGCCGTTCGTCCGGAACCACACCTGCGAACGCGGCTCGCGCGCCTCGCCCGCCGTGGCGAAGGGCGGCGCGTCCACGTAGCGCAGGTCCACCGCCTCCCGCGCCTCGGCCAACCGGTCCACCACCCCCGGATCGCTGAAGCGGTCCGCGTACCGGGGCAGCATCTCGGCGGCCGTCGGCAGGGTCTCCGGATCGGGGGCGGCGGGCATGTCCGCCTGGTGCTCCAGCCCTTCCTCGTACACCTGGAAGGACGCCGAGAGGTGGAAGACGGGCTGCCCGTGCTGGACGGCGACGACCCGGCGGGTGGTGAAGGACCGCCCGTCGCGGATGCGGTCGACGGTGTAGACGATGGGCGCGCCCGGATCGCCCGCCCGCAGGAAGTACGCGTGCAGGGAGTGGGCGGCCCGGTCGGCGGGGACGGTGCGGCCCGCGGCGACCAGCGCCTGGGCCGCGACCTGTCCGCCGAACACCCGGGGGATGAGCGCGCTGCGGCTCGCGCCCCGGAAGATGTCCCGCTCGATCCGCTCCAGGTCGAGCAGATCGAGCAGGGAGTCCAGTGCCGCGCTCATGAGGAGGACGTCGTCGTCGCCGGACCGGCTGCCGGAGCGGTCACAGCCCCATCGACTTGGCGATGATCGACTTCATGACCTCGCTGGTGCCGCCGTAGATGCGGTTGACGCGGTTGTCCGCGTACAGCCGGGCGATCGGGTACTCGTTCATGAAGCCGTAGCCGCCGTGCAGCTGGAGGCAGCGGTCGATCACGCGGTGCGCGACCTCGGTGCAGAACAGCTTGGCGGAGGCGGCCTCGGCCGCCGTCAGCTCGCCGGCGTCCAGGGCCTCCAGCGCGCGGTCGGCGACGGCCTGGGCAGCGTCCACCTCGGCCTGGCAGGCGGCCAGCTCGAACTTGGTGTTCTGGAAGGAGGCGACGGTCTTGCCGAAGACCGTGCGGTCCCGCACGTACTCCTGGGCGAACCGGACGGCCGCCGCGGCCTGGGCGTACGCGCCGAACGCGATGCCCCAGCGCTCGGAGGCCAGGTTGGTGCCGAGGTAGCCGAAGCCCTTGTTCTCCTCGCCCATGAGGTCCTCGACCGGGACCCGCACGTCGACGAACGCCAGCTCGGCGGTGTCGGAGGTGCGCAGGCCCAGCTTGTCGAGCTTGCGGCCGACCGAGTAGCCCGCGGACTTCGTGTCGACGGCGAAGAGGGAGATGCCGAAGCGGCGGTCGTCCTCCCGCGGGGCGGCGGTACGGGCGCAGACGATGACGCGGTCGGCGTGGACGCCGCCGGTGATGAAGGTCTTCGCTCCGTTGAGGACGTAGTGCGTGCCGTCCTCGGACAGCTTGGCGCTGGTCTTCATGCCCGCGACGTCGGAGCCGGTGCCCGGCTCGGTCATCGCCAGGGCCCACATCTCCTCACCGGACGCGAACTTCGGCAGCCAGCGCTTCTTCTGCTCGTCGGTCGCGAGCATCTTGATGTACGGGAGACCGAGCAGGGTGTGCACGCCGGAGCCGCCGAAGGTGACCCCGGCGCGGGCGGTCTCCTCGTAGATGACGGCCTCGTACTTGTGCGAGTCGATGCCCGCGCCGCCGTACTCCTCATCGACCTCGATGCCGAAGATGCCCAGCTCGCCGAGTTTGAGGTAGAAGTCGCGCGGCGCCTGGCCGGCGGCGAACCACTCGTCGTAGACCGGCACGACCTCGGCCGCGATGAAGGCGCGGATGGTCTCCCGGAACGCCTCGTGGTCCTCGTTGAATACCGTACGGCGCACGGGATGCCTCCTTGGTCGGCGGTCGGTTCGCGGAGCGCGCGGTGCGGACGGCGAATGCGCGACGCACGCGGCGCTAAGCGCTTGCTCAGACTCCGTTCGAAGTTACCCGCCGGTTGGGTCCGGTGTCCAGCGTGATGCTCGGCACCCGGGGCCGATTGTCAGTGGCGTGGGGGAGGATCGGAACGGACCACGACGGACGTTCGGGAGGCCCGGCTGCGGGAGCCGTGGCACGTGGGGAGTGGCACGTGGGGACTGCTGAGTGGGGACTGGGAAGTGGGGACTGGGAGTGGGGAGTGAGAAGGTGGGGACGTGAGACTGGAGGACCTGGCCCGGCTGCGCCGCGCCCGCGACCGCATGGACCGCGAGTACGCCGAACCGCTCGACGTCCCCTCGCTCGCCCGCGCCGCCCTGATGTCGCCCGGCCACTTCTCCCGCAGCTTCCGCGCCGCCTTCGGCGAGACCCCGTACAGCTACCTCATGACCCGCCGGATCGAGCGGGCCAAGGCGCTGCTGCGCCGGGGCGACCTCTCGGTCACGGAGGTCTGCTTCGCCGTCGGCTGTACGTCGCTGGGCTCGTTCAGTTCGCGCTTCACGGAGCTGGTGGGGGAGACCCCGAGCGCCTATCGGGCCCGGTCGCACGACGCCGGCGAGGCCATCCCGGCCTGCGTCGCCAAGATGCTCACGCGACCGGTCAGGAATGGAGAAGCGCATCCACAGCGGTGACCGTAGCGTGAAACGCATGGACATCAAGCTCTCGCAGTGCTTCATCGCCGTCGACGACCACGACAAGGCGCTCGCCTTCTACCGCGACGCCCTGGGAATGGAGGTGCGCAACGACGTCGGATTCGAGAACATGCGCTGGGTGACCGTGGGGTCCCCCGCCCAGCCGGACGTGGAGATCGTCCTCGAACCGCCGCTCGCGGACCCCAACGCCCCCGAGGCGGACCGGCGGACCATGGCCGAGCTGCTCGCCAAGGGCATGCTGCGCGGCGTGATCCTCACCTCCGAGGACGTGGACGCCGCCTTCGAGCAGGTCCGCGCCGCGGGCGGTGAGGTCCTCCAGGAGCCGATCGACCAGCCCTACGGCGTCCGGGACTGTGCCTTCCGCGACCCTTCCGGCAACATGCTGCGCATCACCCAGTCCGGCAAGAAGTAGCCCGCGCCGTTCACGGGGCCGGAGCCCACCGGGCCCGGCCCCAGCCATGACCCCGGTCCCGTGAACGGGTGGAAACCCACGCACCAGCAGGCTCGGCGCACCAGCGGCGGCCAGTGAGGGAGAGACGACGAGCATGGCTCCGAGAACGAAGACCACGCAGCCGCGCGCGCCGCACGCCGCCGACAGCCACGATCTGATCCGCGTGCACGGCGCGCGGGAGAACAACCTCAAGGACGTCAGCATCGAGCTGCCGAAGCGCCGGCTGACGGTGTTCACCGGCGTCTCCGGGTCGGGCAAGAGCTCGCTGGTGTTCGCCACCATCGCCGCGGAGTCCCAGCGGCTGATCAACGAGACGTACAGCGCCTTCGTCCAGGGCTTCATGCCCACCCAGGCCCGGCCCGACGTCGACGTGCTGGACGGGCTGACGACCGCGATCATCGTCGACCAGCAGCGGATGGGCAGCGACCCGCGCTCCACGGTCGGCACCGCCACCGACGCCAACGCCATGCTGCGCATCCTCTTCAGCAGACTCGGCACCCCGCACATCGGCCCGCCCGGCGCCTTCGCCTTCAACGTCCCCTCCGTGACGGCGAGCGGCGCGATCACCGTCGAGCGCGGCAACAAGAAGGCCGTGAAGGCGACCTTCAGCCGCACCGGCGGCATGTGCCCCCGCTGCGAAGGCCGCGGCACGGTCTCCGACATCGACCTCACCCAGCTCTACGACGACTCCAAGTCGATCGCCGAGGGCGCGTTCACCATCCCCGGCTGGAAGTCCGACAGCTGGTGGACCGTACGGACGTACGCGGAGTCCGGCTTCCTCGACCCGGAGAAGCCGATCGCCAAGTTCACCAAGAAGGAGATGCGGGACTTCCTCTACCGGGAGCCCACCAAGGTGAAGGTGGAAGGCGCGAACCTCACCTTCGAGGGACTGATCCCCAAGATCCAGAAGTCCTTCCTCTCCAAGGACCGCGAGTCGATGCAGCCGCACATCCGCGACTTCGTGGACCGGGCGGTCACCTTCACCACCTGCCCCGACTGCGAGGGAACCCGGCTCACCGAGGGCGCCCGCTCGTCGAAGATCAGGAAGATCTCCATCGCGGACGCCTGCGCCATGGAGATCCGGGACCTCGCGGAGTGGGTCCGGGACCTGGACGAGCCCTCGGTGGCCCCGCTGCTCGCCGCGCTCCAGCAGACGCTCGACTCGTTCGTGGAGATCGGCCTCGGCTACCTGGCGCTCGACCGCCCCTCGGGCACGCTGTCCGGCGGTGAGGCGCAGCGCGTCAAGATGATCCGCCACCTCGGCTCCTCGCTCACCGACGTCACCTACGTCTTCGACGAGCCCACCATCGGCCTGCACCCGCACGACATCCAGCGGATGAACGAGCTGCTGCTGCGCCTGCGCGACAAGGGCAACACGGTCCTCGTCGTGGAGCACAAGCCGGAGGCCATCGCCATCGCCGACCACGTGGTCGACCTCGGGCCCGGGGCCGGTACGGGCGGCGGCACCGTCTGTTTCGAGGGCACCCTGGAAGGCCTCCGGGCCTCCGGCACCGTCACCGGCCGCCATCTCGACGACCGGGCCGCCCTCAAGGAGGAGGTGCGCGAGCCGACGGGGGCACTGGAGATCCGCGGCGCGACCTCGCACAACCTCCGCGACGTCGACGTCGACATCCCGCTCGGCGTGCTCACCGTCGTCACCGGGGTGGCCGGTTCCGGAAAGAGTTCCCTGGTCCACGGCTCCATCCCGGCGGGCGAGAACGTCATCGCGATCGACCAGAGCCCCATCCGCGGTTCGCGCCGCAGCAACCCGGCGACGTACACGGGCCTGCTCGACCCGATCCGTAAGGCCTTCGCCAAGGTCAACGGCGTGAAGCCCGCGCTGTTCAGCGCCAACTCGGAGGGCGCCTGCCCCACGTGCAACGGCGCGGGCGTCATCTTCACCGACCTCGGCATGATGGCCAGCGTCTCCAGCCCCTGCGAGGACTGCGGGGGCAAGCGGTTCCAGGCCTCGGTCCTCGACTACCACCTCGGCGGCCGCGACATCAGCGAGGTGCTGGCGATGCCGGTCTCCGAGGCGGAGGAGTTCTTCGCCTCCGGCGAGGCGAACACCCCCGCCGCGCACAAGATCCTCCAGCGCCTCTCGGACGTCGGCCTCGGCTATCTGAGCCTCGGCCAGCCGCTGACCACCCTCTCCGGCGGCGAGCGCCAACGCCTGAAACTGGCCACGCACATGGGCGACAAGGGCGGCGTCTACATCCTGGACGAGCCGACCACGGGCCTGCACCTCGCGGACGTGGAACAGCTCCTCGGCCTGCTGGACCGCCTGGTGGAGTCCGGGAAGTCGGTGATCGTCATCGAGCACCACCAGGCGGTCATGGCCCACGCGGACTGGATCATCGACCTCGGCCCCGGCGCGGGCCACGACGGCGGCCGCATCGTCTTCCAGGGCACCCCGGCCGACCTGGTGGCCGCCCGCTCGACCCTGACGGGCGAGCACCTGGCGGAGTACGTGGGGGAGTGAGGCGGGCGGTTCCGGCTCGGCCGACGACGGGCGACGGGCGACGGGCGACTGGTGGCGGCAGTGGCGCGGCGACGGGCGACTGGTGGCGGCAGTGGCGCGGCGACGGCAGTGGCGGCAGTGGCCTGGCGGGATTGCTGGTGGCGGCAGTGGGCACGGCGGTGGCCGGTGGCGGGGCGACAGCGCTGGTGCTGGCGCGGCGGGATTGCCGGCGGCGGTGGGGTCAGGGCGGGCTGATGCGATGGCGCAGCCAGGAGCCGATGCCGTCGAGGGCGGTCGCGGCGAGGGCGGTGGGGTGGCCCGTGAAGCCGTGGGGCGCCGCGGGGTAGACGCCGAGTTCGACGTCGTTGCCCGCCGCCGACAACCGGCCCGCCAGCGCGAGGTTGTCCTCCAGGAGCACGTCGTCGGCGCCCACGACCAGCAGTGTCGGGGGAAGCCCGGTCAGGTCGCCGTAGAGGGGGGAGATGTCGGGGGCGGTGCGGTCGGGGACATGGCCCGCGTACGCCTGGATGAAGTACTCGTCCGCGTAGAGGCGGCCGCCCGGAGTCTGCCCGCTCAAGTCGTAGGCGCCGAACCGGAGTGCGGCGGCGGAGAACCGGTCGCCGAGGCCGGCGTCCTTCAGCCGCAGCAGCGTGGCCAGGGCGAGGTTGGCCCCCGCCGAGCTGCCGCCGATCGTGAGCCGGGAGGTCCCGAAGCGGGCCTCCGCCTCCTCGGCCAGCCACAGCGCGGCCGCCTCGCAGTCGTCGGGCGCGGCGGGCCAGGGGTGTTCGGGGGCCAGCCGGTAGTCGACGCCGACGACGGCGATGCCCAGGGCGTCCGCGAGCGCACGGTGCCGTACGTCCCCGCGGGCGGCGGAACCGGAGTAGAAGCCACCGCCGTGGATGCCCAGGTGGATCGCGCGCGGCGGCCCGTCGGCGGGCAGCAGGATCCGCACCGGTACCCGCACGCCCCCGGCCTCGATGGTCTCCTCGACGGCGGGCGGCTCGGCGGGACGGAAGCCGGTCATCCGCTCCCGTACCTCCGCCAGCTCATCGGCCGAGGCGGGCCCGCGCCGCGCCGGCCGCGACGCGTAGAAGCCGCGCGCCTCCTCGATCTGCCCGGGGGGTACGTCGACCAGGAGCGCGTCCCGTGCCAGGCGCATGCGTCCTCCTCGTCCGTTCGGGTCTGTCGGCGGCATGCTATCGCCGCTCACCCGGGCCCCACCGCCTGCCGCCGGGCCGGACATGACGTCTGTCATGAACAGTGATGACAGGGCGCACGGCTGAGGCAGAGGACTGGGGAAACCATGGGGAACATGGAGAACGAGATGCTCATCGCGGAAGATCTGACGCTGCTGATGATGGACGACAAGTCGGGGGCCATCGCGGGGGAGGCAACGCTCTACTACACGCTGGGCGGGGCGGTGCTCGTCGAACTCGGTATGGGCGGCTACATCAGCGCCGACCCGAACGACCAGGGGTTCAACGGGGTGAAGGTGCACGCCGCCACCGGCCGCGCCCCGTCCGACCCCGTGCTGCGGGCGGCCCAGGACAAGGTCGGTGAACGGGTACGGGGCGTGCAGACGCTGCTCATCGAGATCGGTACGGGGATGCGGGAGACGGTTCTCGACCGGCTCGTCGAACGGGGCGTGCTGCGCCAGGAGACCAAGAAGACCCTGGGCCTGTTCCGTACGACGTCGACGAGGATCGCGGACACCGGACACAAGAAGGCTCTGGTGGAGCAGGTGCGGGCCGTGCTGATGGACGGCGCGGAGCCCGACGAGCGCACGGCCGCGCTGACCGGGCTGCTCTCCGCGAGCGGCACCCTGCCGACCCTGCACCGCTCGATCCCGTGGTCCGGCAAGGTGTACAAGCGGGCCAAGGAGCTGGAGCAGACCATGTGGGGCGCGGAAGCGGTGAACGCCGCCGTGCTGCGGACCGTGGCGGCGGTCTCGGTGGGAACGGCCGCCGCGGTCACCAACTAGGCGGTCACCGGCGAGACGGTCACCGACCAGGCCGCGCGGCGGCCGAGATGGGCGTGGGGCGGGCGGCCCCGCTCAGGCGGGGCGGCGGGCCGCCCACGTCTCACGCGTGGAGCGTACGACGAGGTCGTCCCGGTGGCGTACGTCCTCGCTGCCGCCGTCGACGAGCCGGTCGAGCGCGGCCAGGTCCTCGGGGCCGACCCGCCCTTCGAGGGCGGTCCGGATCCGTTCGAAGACCAGGAAGGCGTACCGCCCCGCCTCCTCGGGCAGGGGCGCGCGCAGCTCCCACCGCTCGGTGCGCTCCTGCTCCACGGGGAGTCCGGCGGCGGCGAGCAGGATGCCCCAGTCGGCGCCCCGGTGCGGCATCCGCTCGGCGTGCAGCCCGTCGAGAGCCTCGCGGCAGCGGGCCTCCAGCGCACCGGCCGCCCCGCCCTCGGGCAGGAAGGCCGGCATCCCGTCCACCTCGGCGACGGCCAGCAGCCCGCCGGGACGCAGCGCGGCGCGGACGCCGGCGAGGGCGGTGGCGGGGTCGTCCAGGTGATGCAGGGACGCCGACGCCCAGACGAGGTCGGCGTCCACGACCCCCGGCAGCCCTGCACCGGCATCGGCCTCCAGCGCCCGCACCCGCTCGCCGAGCCCCCGGTCCCGGGCGGTCGCGACGAGCCGTTCGAGCATCTCGGGGGAGCTGTCGACGGCGGTCACCCGGGCGGTGGGGAACTGTTCCAGCAGGGCGAAGGTCCCACTTCCGGTGCCGGACCCGAGGTCGACGATGTGCCGGACGCCGTCCCCGGCCAGACAGGCGACGCGCCCGGTGAGCGCGGTCAGGTGGGGCGCGAAGAGGGCGGCGTCGAGATCGAGGATCTCGGCAAGCCCCTCCGGCGTCGCGCCCTCGGAGCCACCATGGCCACCGGAACCGTCGTGCGTGCCGTGGCTGCCGTGGCTGTCGTGGCCGCCGTGGTGCTGGCGGTGGCCGTCGTCCGAAGGGTGTCCGTGCTGCTGCTGTCCGTAAGCCATGGACCCGAGCGTACGAGGCACTTGCCCCAAGTGCATGCTCTGTTGCCGATACGGCAAGAAGGTGGCACGGCGCGCTGCCTCGCACGCAAGGGGAAACCGAGCTCGTCCGTAACGGGGGGCCTGTCTCGTACGCCCCCGCCGCCTCACCCGTGCCGCAGCGCGAACCACAACTCGGCCCGGACGTCCATGTCGTCCAGGTTCACATCGAGCAACGCCGCGCAGCGGCCCACGCGTTGGCGGACGGTGTTGCGGTGGACGGCGAGAGCCACCGCCGTGCGGTCCCAGTTGCCGTGCAGGGAGAGCCAGCAGCGCAAGGTGTCGGCCAGGGGCTCGGTGAGCGGGGCGAGCAGGGTGCGGGCGTGGGCGGCCGCCTGGTCGGGCGGGACCAGGGCGGCGAGGCCGCGCGCGGGGGCATCCACCGTCAGCGGGGCGCGGGTCGCCTCCGCGTGGGCCAGGGCGCGGGCGGCCAGGGTGTCGGCGGCGTCGAGCGCGGTGACGGGAGTGGGGGCCGATACGCCGAGCGTCCAGCCGGGCTGCGGGGCGATGGCCGGGAGGGCGACCGCCCCGGACCCGGGTTCCTCGGGGCCGCCGGGTCCCGGTACCAGCACCCGGACCGCGTCGCCGCCGCCCCGGCCCGCGTCCACCAGGGCCGAGCCCAGGGACGCGCCCAGCGCGCCCGCCGTCAGGGCGTCCGCGGGGGCGCCGTCCGTGCGGCGGGCGTGGATCACCGTCCACGGGCCCTCCGGCCCGAGCAGCGGGGCCGCCTCGGCGGGGGAGGCGCCGAGCAGCATCCGGACCAGGGCCGCCGAGCGGCCCGCCGCGTCCGCCCCCTGGTGGGGAGCGGTGAGGAGGGACAGCAGGACCACCGCGATGCCCGCCACCGTGTGATCACCGGACTCCCGCCGCCCGGTGGCCAACGCCAGGACCAGGCCCTCCCCACCGCCGAGCGCGTAGGCGGCCAGATGCGTGTCGCCGTGGCTGTCGGTGGCCGACGCGGGGGAGCCGGGGCGCTCCCGGGCGACCACGCGGGCCAGCCTGGCCAGTGCCGACGCCGTCGCCGGCGCGAGGGGGCGCCCCGCCGCGCGGCTCTCCTCGCCCCCCGCCGTCAGCAGGACCGCCCGGCCGCCGAGCTGCGCCGCCAGCTGGTGCAGCACCGCTGGTACGGGGTCGGGGCGGGCAGCCGCCGTCGACAGCGCCTGCTGGGCCCGAGCCACCCGGCGCAGCTCGCGGTGGCGGGCCTCGGCCATCAGCCGCCACACCGCCCGCGCGATCGCGGTGAACGGGGTCGCGGGCGGCACCTCCAGCAGCGGCAGCCCGTACCGGTCGCACGCCTCGACCAGCGCGTCCGGCACGCTCTCGTGCACCGGGCGCACCCCGAACCCCAGCGCCGCCGCCCCCGCCTCCACCAGCCGTGCGACATAGCGGTCCGGGTCCGTCAGCAGCACCCCGGCGCTCAGCAGCAGCTCGCCGCCGAGGAGGTACGGATACGGGTCCGCCATCTCCGAGGTGTGCACCCAGAGCAGCTCGGCCTCGGCCGGGCCCGCGATCCGGCGCAGGCCCAGGTCCTTGCTCGCCAGCAGCTCCGTCAGGCGGATGGGCGGGGTCGGCGGGCCGGGGGGCGAGGACGGGGGCTGCGGGGGTGTGGTGTCTGCGGGAGGGATCGGCATGGACGGTTCATCCATTCAGCTCGGCAAGAGTGGAGGAAACGTACACTTCAGCGTCGGCTTTCGGCCACCTACCGTCTTCCTCGCACCTGCATCTGTTTGCGCGAGACGGAGGGAAGCCCATGGCTGTCGACTACGCCGTGATCGTCGTCTACCTGGCCGGCATGCTCGCCATGGGCTGGTGGGGCATGCGCCGCGCCAAGTCCAAAGCCGAGTTCCTGGTCGCCGGACGCCGCCTCGGGCCCGCCATGTACTCCGGGACCATGGCCGCCATCGTCCTCGGCGGCGCCTCGACCATCGGCGGCGTCGGCCTCGGCTACCAGTACGGGCTCTCCGGCGCCTGGATGGTCCTCACCATCGGCTTCGGGCTCCTCGCGCTCTCCGTCTTCTTCTCCGCGCGGATCGCCCGGCTGAAGGTCTACACCGTCTCCGAGATGCTCGACCTGCGCTACGGCGGGCGGGCCGGAATCATCTCCGGTGTCGTCATGTGGGCGTACACCCTGATGCTCGCGGTCACCTCGACCATCGCGTACGCCACCATCTTCGACGTCCTCTTCGACGTGAACCGCACCGTCGCCATCGTCCTCGGCGGCGCCATCGTCGTCGCCTACTCGACGCTCGGCGGCATGTGGTCGATCACCCTGACCGACATGGTCCAGTTCGTCGTGAAGACCATCGGGCTGCTGCTGCTCCTGCTGCCCATCGCGGTGGTCAAGGCCGGCGGCTTCAGCGAGATGAAGGCGCAGCTGCCCACCGAGTACTTCGACCCCCTCGGCATCGGCGGCGAGACGATCTTCACCTACGTCCTGATCTACACCTTCGGCATGCTCATCGGGCAGGACATCTGGCAGCGGGTGTTCACCGCGCGCAGCGACCGGACGGCGCGCTGGGGCGGCACCGTCGCCGGTACCTACTGCCTCGTCTACGCCATCGCCGGGGCCGTCATCGGCACCGCCGCCAAGGTCATGTACCCGGACCTGGCCAGCGCCGACTCGGCCTTCGCCACGATCGTCAAGGACGAACTGCCGGTGGGCGTGCGCGGACTGGTGCTCGCCGCCGCCCTGGCCGCCGTCATGTCGACCTCCTCCGGCGCGCTGATCGCCTGCGCCACCGTCGCCAACAACGACATCTGGTCCCGGCTGCGCGGGGTCGTGGCCCGGGGCGGCGGGGACGGGAGCGGCGACGGACCGCACGACGAGGTCAGGGGCAACCGGGCGTTCATCCTCATCATGGGCATCGCCGTCATCCTCATCGCCATCGCGCTGAACGACGTGGTGCAGGCGCTGACCGTCGCCTACAACCTCCTCGTCGGCGGGCTGCTCGTGCCGATCCTCGGCGGGCTGCTGTGGCGGCGCGGCACGGCGGCCGGGGCGCTGGCGGCGGTGGGCGTGGGCGGACTCACGGTGATCGGACTGATGGCGTACTACGGCATCCTCGCCAACCAGCCCATCTACTACGGGCTGCTCGCCTCGCTGACCGTGTACGTCCTCGTCTCGCTGGCCACCCCGCCCACGGACGCGGCGGTCCTCGCCGCCTGGCGCGAGCGGCTGGCGGGGCGCGGAGGGGCGGGGGCCGAGGCCGCCGCGCCGGATCCCTCCGCCGCATCCGGTGTGCCCGCCGCCTCCGGCCCGTCCGGAGCCTGAGAACAGCGGCACCGCCCTCCCGCCGGGCCGGGCCCGGAGGGGCCGGGTTCCTCGCCCGAGGGCTCTTCGCCCAAGGCCCCTTCGCCCGGGAGCCGAGGGCCGGGAGCCCGGCGTCGGGCCCCACCTCAGGGCCCGGCGTCGGGCCCACCCCAGGGCCCGGCGCCGCACCGGACCCCGCACACTTGAACCGTACGAAACCGAAGGAAAGGCACCCCCACCCCATGAGCAGCATCGGATCGCCGCGCGGCCCCGTCGACTCCTCCCGCGTCCCCCGGTACGCCGGGCCCGCGACGTTCGCCCGGCTGCCCCGGCTCGACGAGGTCGGCCGGGCCGATGTCGCCGTGGTCGGTGTGCCCTTCGACTCCGGGGTGTCCTACCGGCCCGGCGCTCGCTTCGGCGGCAACGCGATCCGTGAGGCGTCCCGGCTGCTGCGCCCGTACAACCCGGCCCAGGACGCCTCCCCGTTCGCCCTCGCGCAGGTCGCCGACGCCGGGGACATCGCGGCGAACCCGTTCAACATCAACGAGGCCGTCGAGACGGTCGAGAGCGCGGCCGACGACCTGCTGGGCACCGGCGCACGCCTGATGACCCTCGGCGGCGACCACACCATCGCCCTGCCGCTCCTGCGCTCCGTCGCCAAGAAGCACGGGCCCGTCGCCCTGCTCCACTTCGACGCCCACCTGGACACCTGGGACACCTACTTCGGTGCCGAGTACACCCACGGCACCCCGTTCCGCCGGGCCGTCGAGGAGGGCATCCTCGACACCTCCGCCCTCTCCCACGTCGGCACCCGCGGCCCGCTCTACGGCAAGCAGGACCTGACCGACGACGAGAAGATGGGCTTCGGCATCGTCACCTCCGCCGACGTGATGCGGCGCGGTGTCGACGAGATCGCCGACCAGCTGCGCGCGCGCATCGGGGACCGGCCGCTGTACATCTCCATCGACATCGACGTGCTCGATCCGGCGCACGCCCCCGGCACCGGCACTCCGGAGGCGGGCGGCCTCACCTCCCGCGAGCTGCTGGAGATCCTGCGCGGGCTCGCCTCCTGCCACCTGGTCTCCGCCGACCTGGTGGAGGTCGCCCCCGCGTACGACCACGCCGAGATCACCTCCGTGGCCGCCTCGCACACCGCGTACGAGCTGACCACGATCATGTCCCGGCAGATCGCGACGGAGAAGGCAGAGAAGGCGGAGAGGGAGCAGATCGCGGGGGATAAGGCGGCAAAGGAAGCCGAGGACGCCAAGTGAGCCACGACCACGACGACCGGCCGCGGCTCACCGCCGCCCAGGCCGCCGCCGCCCTGAATCCGCCGCCCGGCCGCAACGGCGGTGACCTCGTCGTCGAAACCCTTCAAGGGCTCGGCGCGACCACCGTGTTCGGGCTGCCCGGTCAGCACGCGCTCGGCATGTTCGACGCGCTGCGCCGCTCCTCCCTCCGCTACGTGGGACTCCGCGTCGAGAACAACGCGGGGTTCGCGGCCGACGCGTACGGCCGGATCACGGGCGAGGTGGCCCCGCTGCTGCTCTCCACCGGACCCGGCGCGCTCACCTCGCTCGCCGCGCTCCAGGAGGCGGCCGCCGCTTCCGCGCCCGTCCTCGCGATCTCCAGCCAGATCCCGGCGGCGGGGCTCGGCGGCGGGCGGCACGGCTATCTGCACGAACTGCGCGACCAGCAGGCCTCCGTCCGCGACATCGTGAAGTCCGTGCACACCGTGCGGACCGCCTCGCAGATCCCGTCCGCGATCGCCGCCGCCTGGGAGTCCGCGCTCACCGCCCCGCACGGACCGGTCTGGGTGGAGATCCCGCAGGACGTGCTGCTCGCCGTGACCACGCTGCCGGTCGTCAGCGCCATGGACGCCACCCCGCGCGAGCTCTACCCGCGCCCCGAGCTGACGGTCGCCGCCGCGCATCTGCTGTCGAACGCCGAGCGGCCCGTGATCATCGCGGGCGGCGGGGTCGTCCGCTCCGACGCGTCCGGCAAGCTCCTCGCACTGGCGGAGAGGATCGACGCGCCGGTCGTCACCACCTTCGGTGGCAAGGGCGCCTTCCCGTGGGAACACCCCCTGTCGCTGCGCTCCTGGCTGGAGGACCGGCACACCACCGACTTCCTGGAGGACGCGGACGTCCTGCTCGTCGTCGGCTCCGGACTCGGCGAACTCTCCTCGAATTACCACACCTTCCGCCCGCGTGGCCGGGTCGTCCAGATCGAGGCGGACGCCGGGAAGCTGGAGTCCAACCACCCCGCGCTCGGCATCCACTCCGACGCCCGCGAGGCGCTGGCCGACCTGCTGGAGGCGGTGGAGCGCCGCGAGGACCCGGCGGCCGCCGAGCGCGTACGGACGGTGCTGGAGAAGGTACGGGTCCGGATCGCGGCCCAGGAACTCACCCTGGAGCAGCAGGTCCTGGCCGCCGTCCGCGAGGCGCTGCCCGACGCCTCGCCCAGCTTCTGGGACATGACGATCCTCGCCTACTGGGCCTGGTCCGCGTTCGACGCCCGCCGCCCCAACACCATGCACTCCGCCCAGGGCGCGGGCGGCCTCGGCTACGGCTTCCCGGCCGCCATCGGCGCCGCGGCCGCCGACCCGACGAGGCCGGTGCTCGCGGTTTCCGGCGACGGGGGCGCGATGTACTCCATCGCGGAGCTGGCCACCGCGCGCCAGTACGACCTGCCGCTGACGTGGCTGATCGTCGACGACGGGGGATACGGCATCCTGCGCGAGTACATGACGGGCGCCTTCGGCGAGGCCACCGGCACCGAGCTGTCCCGCCCGGACTTCGTCGCCCTCGCCGAGTCCTTCGGCGTCCCGGCCGTACGGACCACTCCGGAGTCGCTCGCCGCCGACCTCTCCAAGGCGCTGACGGTCCCGGGGCCGTCCGTCGTGGTGCTTCCGGCCCTGCTGCGGATGTTCGAGCCGACGCACCTCTGAGGCCGGGCGCGGGGGCGGCCCGCGCGGGCTACCCCTGGGCCGCCCGTGGAGCCGGGGCGTCTACGGCTTCCGGCTCTTCCGGGAGGGAGACCCGCGCGGCCGCTTCCGGTGCGTCGCCGTCGAGGTCGGTGAACGCCACGCGGATACTGCTCTCGAACAGTTCCATTCGGAACACCGCCTCCATGGCGCGCGCCAGCCGTGCCAGCAGCGGCACGGTGGGGACCGTACCGCCCAGTTCCAGCTTCGAGACCTGCGGCTGCGTCATGCCGGCGCGCCGGGCCAGCTCGGTCTGCGAGAGGCCGAGGGCGACCCGCCGGTCGAAGACGGCCTGACCCAGATCGAACGCGAGCGAGATCTCCTCACGTCGCCGCTCCACCTCGGGCTCTTCGGAGATTCCCTGGGCGACCTTCTCGTCCCGGGACAACTTCCAGCGTGCGTGGCTGACCATTACCGCTTCTCCTTCTTCTCCTCGTCGGCTGTGCGCGTGTACACGTCGTGAGCTGCCCGGTGCTCGGTCTCGCAGAGCGCTTTGGCGCGCTTGGCGCGAGCGACCTCGGCCGTCTCCCGCTGCCGGGTCTTACGGAAGACGGTAAGCAGAACGATCCGGCGATCCGGCGCGAGCCAGTAGGGAATCCGGGTCGCGAGCCCCGAGCGGCCGAGGCTGAACCGCAGCTCGCGGACACCGTCGCCAAGATGCCGGGAGTACGGCTCCCCGAGGGTTGTGGGGTGCTCCCGCAACAGGTCGGCGACGTGCTCGACCACGAGAAAATCGTTGAACGGCAGGTTCATCAACCACAGTCGAACCTCGGGTTCGATCTCGATCACATAGGGCGTTTCCATATGCTGGAACATATAGATGCTCCAGTGTATGCCGCTCGCCTTCCTCGCGCAGTCACTCGCAAGAGTGGCCTGGTCCGCCGTGTTGTCACGGACCCCTCCCACCCCCCAGGGATGAAATCCGCCCCCCGCCGTGTTGGCCCCTCGGGAAGATCCGACCGGACGGGAGGCGACGCGTGACGGGCGCAGAGCGACAGGGGTGGGGCCGGCGGCTGACCGGGTACGCGTGGCGGTACCGGCGCAACGTCGTGCTCGCGCTCGGATCCTCGCTCGCGGGGATGGCCGTCATGGCCCTCGTCCCGCTCATCACCAAGGTGATCATCGACGACGTGGTCACCGACCGGACCCGCTCCCTGGCGCTCTGGACGGGGCTGCTCGTCGGGGCCGCCGTCCTCGTCTACATCGCCACCTACATCCGCCGCTACTACGGCGGACGGCTCGCCCTGGACGTCCAGCACGACCTGCGGACGGACATGTACGCCTCCGTCGTCCGGCTCGACGGGAAGCGGCAGGACGAGCTGTCCACCGGGCAGGTCGTCGGGCGGGCCACCAGCGACCTCCAGCTGATCCAGGGGCTGCTGTTCATGCTCCCGATGACCATCGGGAACATCCTGCTCTTCCTGATCTCCCTGGTCGTCATGGCCTGGCTCTCCCTGCCGCTGACCCTCGTCGCCCTCGCCGTCGCCCCCGCCCTCTGGTACATCGCGCGCCGCTCCAAGACCCGCCTCTTCCCCGCCACCTGGTACGCCCAGAGCCAGGCCGCCGCCGTCGCCGGAGTCGTCGACGGGGCCGTCTCCGGGGTCCGCGTCGTCAAGGGGTTCGGCCAGGAGGACCAGGAGACCGGCAAGCTCCGCGAGGTCGGCCGCAGGCTCTTCGCCGGGCGGCTGCGCACCATCCGGCTCAACTCCCGCTACACCCCCGCCCTCCAGGCGGTGCCCGCGCTCGGCCAGGTCGCCATGCTGGCGCTCGGCGGCTGGCTGGCCACCCGGGGCGAGATCACCCTGGGCACGTTCGTCGCCTTCTCCACCTACCTCGCCCAGCTCGTCGGCCCGGTCCGGATGCTCGCCATGGTCCTCACCGTCGGCCAGCAGGCCCGCGCCGGTGTGGAGCGCGTCCTGGAGCTGATCGACACCGAGCCCTCCCTGAAGGACGGCACCAAGGAGCTGCCCGCCGACGCCCCGGCCGGGATCGAGTTCGACGACGTACGGTTCGGCTACGCCCCGCCCCCGTCCGACACCGGCGCCGACACCGGCCCCGGAGGCGGAGCACCGGGGCGCCCGGTCCTGGACGGGTTCTCGCTCACCGTCGAGCCCGGCGAGACCGTCGCGATCGTCGGCGCCTCCGGCAGCGGCAAGTCCACCCTCTCGCTCCTGCTGCCCCGCTTCTACGACGTCTCCCACGGGGCCGTCCTCATCGGCGGCCACGACGTCCGCGAGCTGACCCAGTCCTCCCTGCGCGCCGCCATCGGGCTGGTCCCCGAGGACAGCTTCCTGTTCTCCGACACCGTCCGCGCCAACATCGCCTACGGCTTCCCCGACGCCACCCAGGAGCAGATCGAGACCGCCGCCCGTGCCGCCCAGGCCCACGGGTTCATCACCGAGCTGCCGAACGGTTACGACACCACCGTCGGCGAACACGGGCTCACCCTCTCCGGCGGCCAGCGCCAGCGCGTCGCCCTCGCCCGCGCCATCCTCACCGACCCCCGGCTGCTCCTCCTCGACGACGCGACCTCCGCCGTCGACGCCCGCGTCGAGCACGAGATCCACGAGGCGCTGAAACGTGTGATGGAGGGGCGCACCACCCTCCTCATCGCCCACCGCCGCTCCACCCTCCAGCTCGCCGACCTCATCGCCGTGCTGGACGGCGGGAAGCTCGCCGCCGTCGGCACCCACGAGGAGCTGGAGCGCACCTCCTCCCTCTACCGCCGGCTGCTCACCGACCCCGACGAGCTGGGCGGCGCCTCGCCCGGCCACCGGCCCCGCACCGCCGGGACGGATCCCGGGGGCGAGAGGGCCCTCCAGGAGGAGCTGGACGCCGAGTTCGACGCGGAGCGCGGCATCACGCCCGAGCTGTGGATCCGCCGCGAGGAGGAGCGGGACACCACCGTCGCCGGGACGCCCGCCACCCCCGAACTCCTCGCCCAGGTCGAGGCCCTGCCGCCCGCCACGGACACCCCCCAGGTCGACGAGGCCGCCGCCGTGCGCCCCGAGGAGTCCTACGGGCTGCGCCGGCTGCTGCGCGGCTTCGGCCGGGCCCTGCTCATCAGCCTCGGGCTCGTCGCCGTCGACGCGGGCATGGGCCTGCTGCTGCCGGTCCTGATCCGGCACGGCATCGACGAGGGCGTCACCCAGGTCTCGATCGGCGCGGTGTGGGCGGCCTCCGCCGTCGCGCTGGGCGTCGTGCTCGTCCAGTGGGCCGCCCAGATCGGCGAGACCCGGATGACCGGCAAGACCGGCGAACGGGTCCTCTACTCGCTGCGGCTGAAGATCTTCGCCCAGCTCCAGCGGCTCGGCCTCGACTACTACGAGCGCGAGCTGACCGGCCGCATCATGACCCGGATGACGACGGACGTGGACGCGCTCTCCACGTTCCTCCAGACCGGTCTGGTCACCGCGTTCGTCTCCGTGGTCACCTTCTTCGGCATCCTCGTCGCCCTGCTGATCCTGGACGTGCAGCTGGCCCTGGTCGTCTTCGCGACCCTGCCCGTGCTGATCGTCGGCACCTTCTTCTTCCGGCGCAGCAGCGTCAAGGCGTACGAACTGGCCCGGGAGCGCATCAGCGGCGTCAACGCCGACCTCCAGGAGTCCGTCGCCGGTCTCCGTATCGTCCAGGCCTTCGGCCGCGAGCAGGACGGCACCGCCCGCTACACCGAGCGCAGCGACGACTACCGCCAGGCCCGCGTCCGCGGCCAGTGGCTGATCTCGGTGTACTTCCCGTTCGTCCAGCTGCTGGCGTCCGTGGCCGCGGCCGCCGTCATCATCGTCGGCGCGGGCCGGATCGAGGCGGGCACGCTGACCACCGGCGCGCTGGTGGCCTACCTCCTCTACATCGACCTGTTCTTCGCCCCCGTCCAGCAGCTCTCCCAGGTCTTCGACGGCTACCAGCAGGCCGCCGTCTCCCTCGGCCGCATCCAGGAACTGCTGCGCGAACGGCCCTCGACGGCCGACCCGGACGAGCCGCTGGACGTGCTCTCGCTGCGCGGCGAGATCGCCTTCGAGGACGTCTCCTTCGCGTACGGGGACGAGGAGGAGGCCCTCACCGGTGTCGACCTGCGCATCCCGGCCGGGCAGACCGTCGCCTTCGTCGGCGAGACCGGGGCCGGGAAGTCGACGCTGGTCAAGCTGGTCGCCCGGTTCTACGACCCCACCGGGGGCCGGGTCACCGCGGACGGCACCGATCTGCGCAGGCTGGACATGACCGCCTACCGGCACCGCCTGGGCGTCGTCCCCCAGGAGGCGTACCTCTTCGCCGGTACGGTCCGCGACGCCATCGCCTACGGGCTGCCCGACGCCACCGACGCCCAGGTGGAGGCGGCGGCCCGCGCGGTGGGCGCGCACGAGATGATCGCCACGCTGGAGGGCGGCTACCTCCACGAGGTCGCCGAGCGCGGCCGCAACCTCTCCGCCGGACAGCGCCAGCTCATCGCGCTCGCCCGCGCCGAGCTGGTCGACCCGGACGTGCTGCTGCTCGACGAGGCCACCGCCGCCCTGGACCTCGCCACCGAGGCCCTGGTCAACCAGGCCACCGACCGGCTGACGGGCCGCCGCACCACGCTGGTGGTCGCCCACCGCCTGACCACCGCCGCCCGCGCCGACCGGGTCGTGGTGATGGACCACGGGCGCGTCGTCGAGGACGGCACCCACAAGGAGCTGCTGGCCCTGGACGGGCGGTACGCCCGGCTGTGGCGCACCTTCATCGGCGAGGACATAGGGGAGGACGAGCCCGCCGGGGTGTGACCCGCGGGCGCAACCACCCGGGGGCCCGCTGCGTCGTAGCCAGGGGCGCACAGATGCGTACGGCTGTCAGGTGGGGGCGAGCGTGTTCGACAAAGCGGCGGGACCGGCGCGGCCGACGCGCCCCGGGGGAACGACGGGCCCCGGGACAGCGGTGGCACGGCCCGGGACAACGGCACGGCCCGGGGGAGCGGTGCGGCCCGGGACCGCAGCGGCGCGGCGGCCGGTCCTGGTCCACCTCCTCGTACTGCCGCTGATCGCCGGTCTGGCGCTGCTGGCCGGTGCCCCCGGAGCCGCGCAGGCCGCCTCCGGCTGCTCCGGCCGGCCCGCGAAGACGGTCGGGTTCGCCACCGGTGAGCTGCGCGTCTACAAGGCCCGCGCCTACGTCTGCGCCGTCACCGTCGCCAAGAAGCCCGGGAAGCGGCGGGTCATGAGCGTCACGCTCCAGCCGCGCGGCGGACGCGCCGTCACCGACCGGGGCTCGTACACGACGATGGCGGGTCCGGTCACCGTCAACGCCCTCAACCGCTGTGTGCGGGCCGCCGGTTCCATCGGGAAGAAGTCGGTCTCCACCGGCTGGATCCTCTGCTGACCCCGCGCGCCGCGCCCGGTGCCGGAGGAGCGCGGGTCTGGCGTGGCACGCGCGGCCCCAGCTAAGTTCACGGCGACTGTTGTGAACCAAGGGGAGCGTGCATGCGCAAGTCACTCACAGGACTTCTCTCGCTCGCGGTGCTCATAGGCACCGCCGGGGCGACGGGGGCCTCGGCCGGTGCGGCCACCGCCGCGGAACCGGCCGCGAAGCGGAGCGGCGTGGCGGCCGTGGCCGGCGAGACGGGCAACGAGGACATCAAGGACCGCATCCTGGCCATCCCGGGAATGCGTCTCATCGAGGAGAAGCCGTACGCCGGGTACCGCTACTTCGTCCTGGAATACACCCAGCCGGTCGACCACCGGCGCCCGTCCAAGGGCACGTTCCAGCAGCGTCTCACCGTGCTGCACAAGGACGTCTCCCGCCCGACGGTCTTCTCCACCAGCGGCTACAACGTCTCGACCAACCCCAGCCGCAGCGAGCCGACGCAGATCATCGACGGCAACCAGGTCTCGATGGAGTACCGCTTCTTCACGCCGTCCCGCCCGGACCCGGCCGACTGGTCCAAGCTGGACATCTGGCAGGCGGCGAGCGACCAGCACCGGATCTTCACGGCGCTGAAGAAGATCTACGGCAAGAAGTGGCTGGCCACCGGCGGCTCCAAGGGCGGCATGACCGCCACGTACTTCGAGCGCTTCTACCCCAGGGACATGGACGGAGTCGTCGCCTATGTCGCGCCCAACGACGTGGTCGACAAGGAGGACTCGGCCTACGACCGGTTCTTCCGCGAGGTCGGCACCAAGGAGTGCCGCGACAAGCTGGCCGGGGTGCAGCGCGAGGCGCTGGTCCGCCGTGCCCCGCTGGTGGAGAAGTACCGGGAGCAGGCCGCCGCCAACGGCTGGACCTTCTCCACCATCGGTTCCCTGGACCGCGCCTACGAGGCCACGGTCCTGGACTACGTGTTCGCCTTCTGGCAGTACAGCCTGCTCGCCGACTGCGCGGACATCCCGGCCGACGCCAAGAAGGCCACGGACGAGGACATCTGGAACTCCGTCGACGGCATCGTCGGCTTCTCCGGCTACGCGGACCAGGGCCTGGAGGCGTACACCCCGTACTACTACCAGGCGGGCACCCAGCTCGGTTCGCCGGACATCAAGCAGCCCTGGCTCGGCAACCTGAGCCGCTACGGCTACCAGCCGCCGCGCAACTTCGTGCCCCGCTCCATCCCCATGACGTTCGACAAGGGCGCGATGCGGGACATCGACAGGTGGGTCCGGCACAACGCCCGGCAGATGATGTACGTCAACGGCGAGAACGACCCGTGGAGCGCGGAGCCCTTCCGCCTCGGGTACGGGGCGAGGGACAGCTACGTCCACACCGTCCCCGGCGGCAACCACGGTGCCCGGGTCTCCGGTCTGCCCGAGGCCCAGCGGGCCAAGGCCACCGCCGCGATCCTGCGGTGGGCGGGCGTCGCCCCGGCGGCCGTGGAGAAGGACCCGGCGAAGGCCGAGCCGCTGGCGAAGTTCGACCAGAGGCTGGACCGCCGCAACGGTGAGATCGAACGCGACGAGGCGACGCTGCGCCGCTGAGACCGCCAGGGCCCGACGGCCACGGCGAACTCGGGCCCCCGCCGCGCTCGCCCGCCGGTCGCCGTCACGGTGACCGGCGGGCACAGCCCACCGGCAGGTCCCCGCGCAGGGAGACGAACAGGTCCGTGGTGCCGGGGCACTGGTCCCGCCGCTGCACCGCAGACTCCACCCGGTAGCGCGGGGCCCGGCCGCCCGCGTCGTCGCAGGGGGTCTCCCGGACCTCGCCCGCGCGGGAGGCGGTGACGCAGTCCCCGACCACGGTCAGCGGGCCGCCGCCCTGCCCCGGGTCGCCCGGGTGCGGCGGTTCCAGGTTGCGCATGCAGGCGTAGCCGGTGGTGAGCCGGGAGCGGGCCCCGTCGCCCGTCTCGGAGACGTGCAGGAGGAAGTCGGTGCCGCCGGGGCAGAGCGGGCCGGAGTCCGGGCGGCCGAGGTGCCGGGCCACCACCCGGGCCGCGGCCTTCTCGCTCCGGCAGGACACCTCCCGGATCACCGGCCCCCGCGAACTGCAGTCGCCGGGCCCGAGGAACACCACTCCGTACGGTGAGGGGGCGGTGGAGGCGGGCGCGGGACCGTGGTCGTCGGTGCCGGAGCCGTCGGCCACCCGGCAGCCCGTCAGCAGCAGCGCGGCCGCCGCCAGGGCGGGCAGGAGGACGGCTGTCAGGACCGGCGTCAGGACCGGCGGCAGCGGACGCCGGAGCCCCGGGGACGTGTGCTCAGCCATGAAGAAACCCCCGATGCGTCCGTCCAGACGTACACCTGGCGTGGCCCGCCGGAGCGGGGCCACGCCAGGTGCGGGGGTGTATTGCGCCGTCGGCCGGACGCCGGGGTGGGGCGGGCGGCGTAGGGCTAGTACGACAGTCCGTGGCCCACCGGGTACAGCACCTGCGTCGGGTCGTCCGCGCGTGGCACCGGCACGGGCAGGGTGCCCTCCGGGGCGGCGCGGCCCGCGATGACCCGGGCCGCGGCGCGGAGCTCCACGTCGGTCCAGGAGTACGTGGCCAGGGAGGCGGCGGTCCCGGTGCCGGTGAGGTGGGCGATGTCGTACGGGTTGCGGATCGCGACGGTGATGACCGGAACGCCGGTCGCCACCAGGGCCGTGACGAGGTCGCGCTGGGAGCTGCCCGCCGTGACGTTGTACGTCGCCACGATCACCGCGTCCTTGCCGCGCGCGGCGGCCACGGCCTCGTCGGTCTTCGCTCGGTCCGGGGCCGTCCCGGTGGACAACGCCCTGGCGTTGAAGCCGAGTTCACCGAAGGCGTGGGCCAGGGTGCCGGTCGGCGGCCCGGTCGTCCCGGAGGGGGACGCGGGGTCGGCGCCCACCACGAGCAGGTTCCGGTGGGAGCGGCGGGAGAGCGGCAGCAGGGAGCCGGGGTCGGCGAGCAGGGTGGTGGTGCGCTCGGCGATCCGGTCGGCGGCGGCCCGGTGGGGGCGGATGCCGACCGTGCGGTCCACGCCCCGGTCGCTGACGAACGGGTCGCGGAAAAGGCCCAGTTCGTGCTTGAGCCGCAGGGTGCGCAGGATCGACTCCTCGATCCGCGCCTCGCTGATCTCGCCGCCGCGGACCGCGTCCAGCACCGCGTTCCAGGCGACGGGGAGGTTCGGCGGGTTGAGCAGCTGGTCCACACCCGCGAGCAGGGCGAGCACCGGGACGCGGGCGTCGCCGTACTTCATGCGCACCGCCTCCATGCCCAGCGAGTCGGTGACGACGACCCCGTCGAAGCCCAGCTCCTCACGGAGGATCCCGGTCAGGATCGGCCGGGAGAGCGTGGCCGGGACCTCGGCCGGGTCGAGCGCGGGGACCACGATGTGCGCGGTCATCACCGAGTCGACCCGGGCCCGGATCGCGGCCCGGAACGGCGGGGCGTCCAGCTCCTCCCACTGCTCGCGGGTGTGGTTGATGACGGGCAGTCCGGTGTGGCTGTCGGTGTTGGTGTCCCCGTGCCCGGGGAAGTGCTTGACGGTCGCCGCGATCCCGGCGCCCTGATAGCCCTTCACCTGCTCGATGACCAGGCCCGCCACCGCGTCGGGGTCGGAGCCGAAGGACCGTACGCCGATGACCGGGTTGGCCGGGTTGACGTTCACGTCGGCTTCGGGGGCGTAGTTCTGGTTGATGCCGAGGGCGGCGAGCTCGGTGCCCGCGATCCGGGCGGCTTGGCGGGTGTCGGAGCGCGAACCGCCCGCGCCCAGGGCCATCGCGCCGGGCAGCAGGGTGGCGGGTTCGCCGACCCGGCAGACGATGCCGTGCTCCTGGTCGGTGGAGACGATCAGGGGGATGCGGTGCCGCTCGGCGAGGGCGGCGCGCTGGAGCCCGTTGGAGAGACCGGCGATCTGGTGCGGGTCGCGGGTGTTGCGCGCCCAGCCGAAGTAGATGATCCCGCCGAGGTGGTAGGTGGCGATCAGCTCGGCGCCGTCGCGGACCCCGAGCTCCTTGAGGTTCGCGTCGATGTCGGCCTGGTCCAGGCCGGTGGCCGAGGGCCCGTACACCCGTGACACGAAGAGCTGGCCGACCTTCTCCTCCAGGCTCATCCCGGCGATGATCCGCCGCAGCCTCCGGTCGGTGGAAGCGTTCGTGGGGTGCGCGGCCGCGGCGCCGGGGGCGGTGAGGACGCCGGTGGCGGCGGCCGCGGTGGCGGCGGCGGTGGCGGTGAGCAGGGTGCGTCTGGAGGTGGGGTGGGGCACGTGAGCTCCTTCCCGAGAGTGAAAGAAACTTCCAAGAAAATACGCTTATAGGGAAAGTAACTTCCGGTCAAGGGAGCGTGCCGTGAACGTGCCCCCGCGTACGCGAACGGCGCACGCGGTCGGCATATGCGGCTGGAGCCCGATGAGGTGACGGCCGGTCAGCGGGCCGGGCGCCGGGCTACTGCTTCGGCGCGAGGAGACTCAGCAGGTGGTCCCGGCCGGCGTCCAGCAGACCCGGCAGCTCCGCCGCCCCCGGGTGCCAGCGCTTCTCGTACTCCCAGCACACCCACGTCCGCGGCTCCGCCCCGTCCAGGCAGGCCGCCAGCGGAAGCACCCCGGCCCCGAGAGGCAACGGGGTGAGGTCCTCCGCCGAGGCGACGTCCTTCACCTGGACATACCCCAGGTGCGGGGCCAGCACGGCCTGGCTGGCGGCGGGCTCCTCCCCGGCGAGCCACGTGTGCAGCACGTCCCAGATCGCCCCGACCCGGGGGTGCCCGACCGTCGCCACGACCCGGGCGGTGTCCACGCCCGCGCGGTGCGAGTCATGGGTCTCCAGCAGGATGCTGACGCCCGCGTCGGCGGCGGACGGCGCGGCGGCCCCCAGCCTGCGCGCGGCGGTCGCGTCGGCCTCCTCCGGGTCCTGGTCACCGCCGCCGGGGAAGACGCGGACGTACGGCGCGCCCAGGTCCCGGGCCAGCTTCACCAGCTCGGTCAGCTCGGCGTGGACCGGCTCGTCGTCCCCCTCGGCCGCCACCCGCACGTACCCCGCGAGGGCCAGGATCTCCACCCCGGCGGCCTGGAACGCCTCGACGACGTCGGCGCGTTCGAGGGCGGAGAGCTTGAGGTGTACCGGCTCCTCGGGGTGGACGCGCAGTTCCACCCCCTGGTAGCCGTGTGCGGCGGCGAGCCGGGCGACCTCGGTGACCGGTGTGCCCGGGAGCCCGAGGGTGGAGAAAGCGAGCTTCATCGTGCCTGTCCTTCCTGGAGAGCGACGCCCTGGCGGCCGACGCGCCGCGGTGTCCGCGCACGGGGCCTCTCCGGCGTTCGCCCCGCTCCTGCCCGCCCGGCCGGGGGCTACTCCCGTACGGGAACCCGGCGCGGCGGCCCGGACCGGGGCCCGTGCCGTCGGCTCAGCCCACGCCGCGCAGCACCCGCTCCAGGCTGCCGAGCAGCCGCAGCGCGTCCTCCCGCTGCGCCCCCTCCAGCGCCCCGTCCGGCCCCCGCCCGGCCGCCGCGCCGTGCTCCGCCGCCCGCACCCGCTCCGGGGTGAGCACCCGCAGGGCGGCGGCGGCCTGCCGGGCGAACATCGCCAGCAGATCCAGCTCCCGCAGGCCCGACCGGGCCTGCGGGGAGGGGTCCAGCACCTCCAGGACGCCGAGGATCCGGGCGTCGCTGATCAACGGCGCCGCCATCAGGGCGTTCGGCACGTAGGCGGTCGACTCCGCCAGCGAACGGTCGAAGGACGGGTCGGAGGTCAGGTCGTCCACCACCATCGGCTCCCCGGAGGTCGCCACCCAGCCGGCGATCCCCCGCCCGGCCGGGAACCGGCGGCCCACCAGGAACTCCTCGCCCTGCCCGGACACGGCCTGGAACACCAGCTCGTCCGCCTCCTCGTCGAGCAGGAAGACCGAGCTGGCCTCGGCCCCGAAGATGGCCCGCGCCACGTCGACCACCGACTGGAGCAGTTCACTGCGCGGCGCGTCGGCGACGGACGCGGCGGGGAAGGAGGGGGCGGGGGCGGGGGCGGAATCAGTTCTCGGAACCATCACGGACATCTCCTGCCGCTGTCGAAGGGCGCGGCGCGTGACGCACGTTGGCCGCGGACAGATAGAGGGCGTTCTTGAGCTGGAAGGCCGTCATCCGCGGATGCGCGGACAGCAGCCGGGCGCAGAGCCCGGCGACGTACGGCGTGGCGAAGCTGTTCCCCGTGGTGCGGATCGTCCGGCCGCCCAGCCACGGCACGGTCACGTTCTGGCCGGGGCCGAAGAACTCCACCGGGGGCTCGGGGTTGTAGAGGTGGAGCGCGGGATCGTCCTCCTGGTGGCTGCCCACCGAGATCACCGAGGCGAACCGCCACGGAAAGCTCTCCACCGGGGTGTTGTGCGCCGAGGCGACGATCGCGGTACGGGCGAAGTAGGCGCTGTCGGCCAGGCTGTGCAGCTCCTGCGCGAAGCGCGTACGGGTCGTGGACAGACTCAGGTTCACGATGTCGAAGCGCTGCTCGACGGCCCACCGCAGCCCGGCCATCAGGACGTCCCCGGTGCCGGAGAACCGCTCCCCGAGCACCCGCACGCTGTGGATCTCGCAGTCCGGCGCGGTCCGGCGGATGATGCCCGCGCACGCCGTGCCGTGTCCGCAGGTGTCGCCCGTGGTGGTCGGCTCGACCGTGATCCCGCCGCTCTCCTCGTCCTTGATCACCACCCAGGACCCGGACAGCGGGCCCACCAGCGGATGGTCCCGCTCCACGCCGGAGTCCACCACGCACACCCGGACCCCGCGCCCGGTGGCCTCCCCGGCGGGCCGCCCGCCCGGCGGCAGCCGGTCCGCCAGCACCGGCACGTCGTCGGGGCCCCGGCCGCGCAGAGACCAGGTCAGCCCCTGCCCCGGTGCGGTACGCGCCCCCGGGGGCGCCCCGCCCGTCACGCGGGGCCCGCTGCTCGCTTCCGCGGTCGTCATCGGTCAGCTCCGCTCTCTCGTCGTCGCGGCCGTGGTCAGGGGAGCGGACGCGGTCATCGCCGCGGGCGGGGGTGCCTTTACGGTCACGGCCGGGGGTACGGGTACGGCCCCGGGCACCGGCGGCCTGAGGAAGGCCGCCGTCCGCCGGGCCCCGGGCAGATGGCCCTTGCCCGTGAAGTGGGCCTCCGCCGACCGGGCGCAGCCCAGGGCCTCCACCCCCCGGCCCAGCGCGGCGAGCGTGTGCGCCCGGTCCAGCTCGGCCGTCGCCTGCACCAGCGGCGAGTCGGTGAGCAGGGAGGCCCGCACCGCCCGCGCCGCCTGCTCCAGCGCCACGGCGGGCCGGTCGGCCACCGTCAGCCGGGCCGTCAGTCCCGCCAGGTCCACCGCGTCCGCCCGGTTCAGCTCCGCCGGGTCGGCGACCTCCGCCGCCCACCGGGCCGCCCGGTCCGCCCGGCCCCGGTCCAGCTCCAGCCGGGCCGCGTCCAGCGCCACCGCCGTCCGCATCCCGGCCGCCCCGGTGCGCCGGGCCGCCGCGTCCGCCCGCGCCAGCAGGGCCAGGGCCTCCTCGGTCCGGCCGAGCAGCCCCGCCACCGTGGCCCGGAACACCGGCAGGAAGACCTCCGCCTCGGCGAACCCCAGCTTCCCGGCGAGCCGTTCGGCCTCGGCCAGGCACTCGAACGCCTCGTCGGGCCGGTCCTGGAGCGCGTACAGCACCGCCAGCGGGCAGTTGAGGGTGACCCGGACCGTGGGGCGGCCCGCGCCGTGCGCCGCCAGCAGCGTCCGGCAGCGGACCACGGCCGCGGGCGCCGGAACGGGGCCGCGCCACAGCGAGACGCCGATCGCCCCGAGCGCCCCGGCCCGCTCCGGTTCCGCACCGGCCACCACGGCCTGCTCCAGCGCCCTGGCCTGGTCCCGCTCCGCCTCCTCGTGCCGCCCGGACCGCTGGAACTGCTGGGCGAGCCGCAGATGGGCCCGCGCCCGGCCGGTCGCGTCCCCGGCCGCCTCGAACACCGGCAGTACGGCCCTGGCCACGGCCGCCGGGCCCGGCCCCGGGCCACCCGGATCGAGCACCGCGAGTGCCAGCCGGGCGTGCGCCGCCTCCACCGAGTCGCCGCCGAAGTCCCGTACATGGCGCAAAAGTTCGGCCCCTTCGGCGGTCCGGCCGAGGGCCACGCGCACCTCACCCAGCCGCCGCGTCGCCGCCGCGTGCCCGGGGACGGGACGGGAGTCGGGGCGGGACTCGCTGCCGGACCTGTGGTGGGAGCCGGAACCGAAGGCGGGGTCAGGCTCGCGGCCGGAGCCGGGCCCGGGATCGCTGCCGGTGTTCGGCGCGACCGGATGCCCGGCACCTCCCGCGTGGCCGGGCAGCGCCGGCTGCCCGGGAGCCGCCGGGCCGCCGGGCGGGCGGGAGGCCACCGGTGCCAGGCCCGCGGGCGGATGGGGCGCCGCCGGTCCCGGGTCCACGGGCACAGGCGTGGCCGCCCCTCCCGGACCCAGGGCCACCGCCCGTTCCAGCAGGTCGTGGGCCCAGTGCAGGTCGGACCGGGCGGCGGCCTGCGCCCCGGCCCGCCCCAGCGAGGCGGCCGCCCGGTCGCGGAGCCGCCGGGCCGTGTCGTCCAGCAGACCCAGCTCGGCGCGGTAGCGGAAGGCCCGCTCCAGATGGCCGCCGACCGCGCCGTCGCCGCTCCGCAGCACGCTGGGCAGCTCCGCCGCCCAGGCGTGCCGGTCCGCCTTGGCCCGCTTGGACAGCGAGGCGTACGCCACCTCGTGCACCAGGCCGCTGCTGAACCGGTACGCCGGTGCCTCCCGGCCCTCCGCCGGTCCCCTCTCCACCAGGCGGCGGCGGCCCAGCCCCGCCAGCGCCCCCTCCACCCGGGCCCGGTACTCCGCACCCGGCCCGGCCGCCTCGGCCAGCGGTCCGGGTCCGTGTCCCTCTCCGGCCCGTACGGACAGCTCCAGCCGGACCAGTTCCTCGGCGGTGAACTCGCGTCCGATCACCGCCGCCAGGTCCACCACCGAGCGCTCCGGCCGGGCCAGGGCCCCGATCCGGGCGCCCAGCAGAGCCTGGAGCGTAGGGGGCAACTCCTCGTCCGGGCCCACCCCTTCGGGGTGCCGTCCCGCCGGGGAGTCCGCTCGGCCGCCGACCAGAAGCTGTTCCAGATAGAGCGGGTTGCCCCCGGCCCGGGTCAGCAGCCGGTCGTCCACCCGCCCGGGGCGGCCGTCCTGCCCGGCCAGCCGGGCGGCCAGCAGCCGCGCCTCCTCCCGGGGAAGCCCGATGAGCTGGAACCGGCCCAGCCCATCGGTGCGTCGGCCGCCGGGGCTTCCGGCGCCGGTGTGTCGGCCGTCCGGCCGCCCCTCCCCAGGCTCCGTGCCCGCACCCCCGTCCGGTCCCTCGGGCCGCCCCGCGCAGAGCACCAGCACCCCCGGGCACCCAGAACCGTCGGTGAGCCGGCGCACGGTGCGGACCAGCAGCGGGGCCGCCAGGTGCCAGTCGTCCAGGACCAGGACCGCCGGGCGCTGCCGGGCGGCCCGGTCCAGGACCGTCGTCAGAGCCGCGCACATGTCCTCGAAGGAGGCGTTCGGCGCGCCGTCGCGCAGCAGGCCCCCGGAGAGCAGGGCCATCGCGTCGTCGTCGGCCGCCGTGGCGGGCGGGGGCGCGGACGCCAGCAGCGTACGGACCGCGTCGGCCAGGGGGGCGAGCGTGCCGTGGTCCCCGTAGGAGCGGCACCGTCCCGCCCCGTACGCGAGCGCCCCGGACGCGGACCGCCGCGTCAGCCACTCACGTACCAGCCGGGTCTTGCCGATGCCCGCCTCGCCGGTGACCCGCAGCAGGCCCGCGCCGTCGCCGCGCGCCGCACGTTCCAGGGCGGCGTCCAGGGCCCGCTGTTCGGTGCGGCGGCCGACGAAGGGGACGTCGAAGCGGCGCAGCAGCTCCGGGTCGTCGCCGCCCAGCGCCAGCAGCCGGTACGCCTCCACGCTGTCCCGCTTGCCCTTCAGCCGCAGCGGTCCGGTGGGCTCGGCCCGTACGGTCGGACCGGCGGCGAGCAGGGTCCCGGGGCCGATGAGGATCTCGCCGGGGCCCGCGTTCTGTTCCAGTCTGGCGGCGATGTTCACGGTCTCGCCGGACACCAGGGCCTGCCGGGCGGTCGTATCCGAACCGGCCACCACCTGACCGGTGTTGACCCCCACCCGGGTGGTCAGCTCGATGCCGAGGGTGGCGGTGAGCTGCTCGTTCAGCCGGGCCAGCGACCGGCGCATCCCGAGCGCCGCGGCCAGGGCCCGGCGGGCGTCGTCCTCCCGGACCACGGGCACCCCGAACACCGCCATCACGGCATCCCCGATGAACTTCTCCGGGGTGCCGCCCCGGGCGGTGATCTCCGCGCTCATCGCCTCGAAGTACCGCAGCGTCACCGTCCGCAGCGTCTCCGGGTCGAGCACCCCCGACAGCGCGGTGGACCCGACGAGGTCGCAGAAGAGCACGGTCACCGGCTTGCGTTCGTCACCCGCCGGTACGACGGGGGCCGGTGCGGCCGCCGCGGTCGCGCAGGGGGTGCCGCAGGACGAGCAGAACCGGGCCGTCGGCGGCAGATCCTGCTGGCACGAGAGGCAGTTCATGGCGGGTCCTTCTTTCCCGGGAGCCGTGCGGTCGAAGGGTGTCCAGCGGATACGGGCCGGGGCACCGGGGCGGGGTCTGCGGATGCAGGGGGCGGATGCGGAAACGGCTGGGAACGGGGAGTGCGGAAACGGCCGTGGAGTGCGGGCGCGCACGAGGGTGCGGGGCCGGTACGGGCCCGGTGCCCGCGGTGCGGCGGGTGCCGGGCCCCGGCCGACTCCGGGTCAGAACAGCGCGCCCCCGGCGATCTCGCCGTGCGCCTGCACCTCCGGCCCCACGGCGTCCAGCCGGCCCTTGACGTCGAGCAGCAGGTCCAGCTCCTGCGGGGTCAGCGCGCCCAGCACCTCGCGCTGCTCCTCGGTGAGCAGGTCCACCGGGAAGCCCGCCGCGTACAACACATCGTTCAGGGGCGGGCGTTCGTCGTTGCCGGGTGGTCCGGTCATGGTGTGACTCCCATCGGTGAGACAGGTCCGGCTCCCCGCGGCGACGGCGTCGCGGCGGAGCGCCCGAGCCGGACGAACAGCCGGGTGAGCGCGTCGAGGGAGTGCAGCGCACTGACCGCCACGGCCGCCTCCAGCTCCCGGGTGAGCGGCAGCCGGTCCAGCAGCGCGTACAGCTCGTCCAGGTGGTCCGTGTCGAGGACGGAGTGCTCCTGAACGGTCCGCAGAGCGGCGGCGGGCAGCCCGGTGCGCCGGGCGATGTGCCCGGTCAGGCCGGGGGAGGGGGCGTAGCCCTCCAGGACGGCGATGTAGCCGAGCAGGGCGACCGGGTGGTGGTGCTCGATCCAGTAGTGCTGGGCCCCCACCAGCGAGGCCACCAGGGGGGAGGGCTGCGGACCGAGCGCGTCACCGGCCGCCCCGCCCGCCGCCCGCAGATCCTCCAGCAGCCAGTCGTCGTGTCCTTCCTCCTCCTGGATGTGCTCCTCCAGGTAGGCGGCGAGCGGCGCGGCCAACGGGTCACCGGAGAAGGCCTGTTGCCGGACCCGGTCGCGGGCCAGCTCCATCAGGGGGACGGAGGCTCGGATGACGGCGTGCATGGTGCACAGGTAGCTCCGGTAGCGCGGCAACAGCCCCTCCGTGCGCCACATGTGGGCGGTGGCGGACCGGAACTCCGGTTCCAGCAGCAGCAGTTTGGTCCGCAGCCGGGACGCGGCGCCGGGAGCTCCGGACGCGTGCGGTGCTCCCGACACGTGTGGCGCTCCGGGTGCGTCCGGAGCTCCGGTGGCCTGCCGGGCGGGCGTCACCGGGCGTCCCGGACGTCGGTCTCCGGCAGCGGCGGACCACCCGCGACGACGAGCGGCGCGTACGAGGCGCAGCCGTGACGGCGTACGACGCCCTGGGCGCCGTCCCGGGAGCCGCGCAGCGCGGCCGCCAGGTCCAGCAGCTCCCCGGCCACCCCGCCCGCCACCGCACGGGCCCCCGCCGCCACCGCCTCGTCGTCGCCGAGCGCCCGGCAGCCCTCGCAGTAGGAGCCGGCGGCGGGCCCGGAGCCGTACCGGGCGGCCAGATGCGCGGGCCCCACCGCGCGGAGCATCCGCAGCACCGGGGACTCCAGCGCCCGGCGGCGCACCGTGCCCCAGTCGTCCTCCGCGATGTGCCCGAGGTCCAGATGAGCCGGGACCGGCCGCCGGTCGACGGTGTCCTGGTTGCAGCAGGCCAGCACCCGCCCGTCGAAGGCGACCACCGGCCAGGCGGCCATCGAGCAGGGCGAGGCCACGGCCGGGTCCGGGCCGGTACGCGCCGCCCGCGCCCAGGACGCGGCCCGGCCGAACGGCCGCACCTCGTTGACCAGGCACGGCACCGCACCGTCGAACTCCTCGGCCACGGCCGCGGTCAGGTCGGCGAGATACGGATCGCCGCCGCCGGTCCCGGTGAGGTGGAGGCTCACCGCCACCCCCTCCTCCCGGACGCGGTGGAGGACCCGGAAGACGTCCGCGCGGGGCACCTCGCGTTCGTGGTGGAGGTCGAGGGAGGCGGAGAAGTGGTCGACCGAGCGGATCGCGCGCAGGATCGCGGGCGGGATCGCCCCGGCCCTGCGGCCGCCCCGCCAACCCCCCTCGCCCCGTGCCGCCCGGCCCCCGGAACGGGCGAAGAACATCCCGCTGAGCAGGGCCGTACGGGACCCGGCGCGCCGGGCCAGCGTGCTCAGCCGCTCCGCGAGTCCGGGCAGCAGCAGCGGCTCGCCGCCGGTCAGCATGACCACGTCCGGCCGGTTCTCCTCGGTGAACGAGCCGACGAAACGCTCCAGTTGGCCGGGGTCGGGCTCCTCGCGGGTGAACAGGTCCGACCCGGTCGAGCAGTGCGCACAGCTCAGCGGGCAGCGCCGGGTGAGACCGAGCAGCAGCCCGGCGGCGGGGAAGGGCCGTCGTGCGACGAGTTCGGCGAGTTCCATGCGGGCCGCCTCCTTCGGGGCCGGGCGCGTCGGGTGCGTACCCAGGCTGCGGGGCGCCGGTTCGAGGACGGTCCGAGAACGCTTCGGCAGCGGTATGGGCGCAGCTCAGGACGGTCCCCCAGGGTCCCGGCCGACCCCGTGCGAGGCGGGTCCACCGCTCCGAGCAGGCCCGATACCGCTGCCATACCGGCACCGAAGCGTTCGCCAGGCCCGGGTCCCTAACTTTCTCGGCAACGGCAGGCAACGGCCCGCCGCACCGCAGTGACGAGTGGAT
This sequence comes from Streptomyces sp. NPDC101181, assembly GCF_044767975.1. Lineage (NCBI taxonomy): Bacteria > Bacillati > Actinomycetota > Actinomycetes > Kitasatosporales > Streptomycetaceae > Streptomyces > Streptomyces sp. NPDC101181. The sequence goes on from NZ_JBIWOX010000003.1 coordinate 289,292, forward strand.
GGAGACCACCATGTCCGAGAACACCAAGCCCGCCGCCGACGACGCCAACGAGACCCCCGAGGTCGAGGCCCACTCCGTGCTGGACCTCCAGGAGACGTCCGTCCACAACGACCGCGACATCATCGCGCCCCCCGGCAACTGCATCAGCGTGCTGAGCGTCGTCGAGAACTGAGCCGGCGCCGTCGACGACCGGTCGACGCACGCACCGCGGCTCCCGTTCCGCGGCTCAGCCTCACGGCTTCTTCCGTAGTTCCCGTTCCCCCAGTGACGCGTGGATGGAGATCACCATGTCCGAGAACACCAAGCCCGCGGCCGACGAGACCCCCGAGGTCGAGGCCCACTCCGTGCTGGACCTCCAGGAGACGTCCGTCCAGGGCGGCGACACGACCGACGGCAACTGCATCAGCGTGCTGAGCGTCGTCGAGCAGCAGAAGTGACGCAGCGCTGAACGCACCGGGCCGTGCGCCGCGGTGGGACGAGGCCGACGCCTCGGCCCCGTGGCGCCCGGCCCGCGGCCAGGCGGTACGGGGCGGCTCCGCGCACACGGGAGCCGCCCCGCCGCATGACCCCGTACCAGCACCGGAACGCCCCCACAGGGGGGCCGGAACGCCACCCCGCACCGCCCGACGATCTCCAGGAGCCTCCCGATGGCCGAACCGCTCCGCGCGAACAGGGACTTCCGGCTGCTCTGGATGAGCGGCCTCTTCGCCATTCTGGGCGGGCAGATGAGCGCCCTCGCCCTGCCCCTGCTCATCCTCAAGGACACCGGCTCGCCCGTGCAGGCGGGCACCGTGGGCACCGTGTCCGTCTGCGCCGTGCTGATCACGATGCTGCCGGGCGGGGTCATGGCCGACCGCATCGAGCGCCGTCGGCTGATGCGGCTGTGCGACGTGGGCAGCCTGCTCGCGGTCGCCGCCCTGGCCGTCGCGGTCTGGAACGGGCGCGCCCCCATGGCGCTCGTGCTGCCCGTGGCGATCGCCGGGGCGGTCATCAACAGCGTCTACGCCCCCGCCGCCTTCGGGCTGCTCCGGGCCGTCGTGCCCCCGGACCAGCTGGGCACGGCGACCGCGCGGCTCCAGGCGCGCACGTCCACGACCCGGCTGGTGGGCCCGCTCATCGGCGGGGCGCTGTTCGGGCTGCACGAGGCGCTGCCCTTCACCGCCCAGTTCCTCGGGCTGCTCCTGTCGACCGTCTGCGTGACTCTCGTCCGGACCCGCTCCGCCGCCCGGACCAGGGCCGGTTCGGTGTTCAGCCGTGCGGAACTCACCGCCGGTCTCGGCTTCATCTGGAACCTGCGCTATCTGCGCACGGTGCTGCTGATCTTCGGCCTCGGCATGAACTTCGCCTTCGGGGCCCTGACGTTCACGGCGCTCGCCGTCTTCTCCGAGGGCGGGGAGTCCGGTCTCGGCGGCGGGTTCGTCATCACCTGCGTCTCGGCCGGGGCCCTCGCCGGGGCGCTGCTCGCCCCCCGGCTCGCTCCCGACCGGCACGTCCGGGCCCTGCTCCTGGTCACCTGCTGGAGCTGTGTGCTGACGGCCGGGGTGCTGGCGTGGATCAGCAGCCCGCTGGTGGCGGGGGTGCTGTGCGCGGTGGCCATGTGCCTGTCGACGCTGGCCAGCATCGGCTTCCTGTCGACCCTGCTGATCGTCACCCCGGAGGACCGGATCGGCCGGGTGCAGAGCGCCGCGTCCTTCCTGTCCTCGGTCGTCCAGCCGTTCGGCCCGCTCGCGGGCGGCGCGCTGCTGGCCGCCCTGGGCGCGGGCCCGGCCTTCGGCGTGATCGGGTGCGTCCTCGCCGTCTCGGCCGCGGTGCTCACCCTCGCCCCGTCCGTACGGGCCGGAGCCGCCCCGCCGCCCGAGACACCCGCACCGGACACACCGGACGCACCGGACGCGTTCGCCGTTCCGGAAGCGCCGGACGCACTCGCCGTGCCGGAGGCGCCCGCTCCCGAGGACCGCCGCGCCCGTGAGGCCGTGCCCGCTGCCGAGGGCCGCCGCCCGCGCGAGACCGCCCCCGCCGCTCCCGACCCCGCCGCCCCCGGCGCACCCTGAGGAGGCTGCCGTGCCCGGCATCCAGGAGACCCAGCTGTACTGCCTCGCCGACCGCAGGTACTACGACACCCCGGCCCGGCTCCCCGACCGGGAGACCCGCTACCCGCTGGACGCCGCCGAACCGCCCTCCGGCTGGCGGCGCGTCGCGGGCGGCCTGTGGACGTCGCTGCTGCCCGAGGACCGCGAACCGGCCGAGCAGGGCTGGAAGATCCACGTGTCGACCGTCCCCGACGAGGCGGCGCTCACCCTCCGGGACACCGCCGCGATCTGCCTCCGGCACCGGGTCCCCTTCAAGTTCCTCCGCAGCGAACAGGCGCTGCTGCTGATGTCGGGGAAGTACATGTCCCGGGGCAGCGCGGGGAAGTTCCTCACCCTCTACCCGCCGGACGAGGCGGCCTTCACCCGGCTGCTGGACGAGCTGACCCGCACCCTGGCCGGCCGCCGCGGCCCGTACATCCTCAGCGACCTCCGCGTCGGCGACGCCCCCGTCTACGTCCGCTACGGCTCCTTCGTCGACCGCTGGTGCCGCGACGAGCGGGGCGAGCGGGTGCCCGCGCTGCGCCACCCCTCCGGTGAACTGGTGCCCGACGAACGGGGGGTGGTGTTCCGGACGCCCGCCTGGGTGCCGGTGCCCGAGCAGCTGCGGCCCCACCTCGCCGCCCGCGCCGCCGCCCGCGACGACTCCTTCCCGTACACCGTCACCGAGGCCCTCCAGTTCTCCAACGCGGGCGGCATCTATCTCGCCCGGCACCGGGAGACCGGCCACCGGGTGGTGATGCGCGAGGCCCGGCCGTACTGCGGGCTGGACGCGGTGGGAGACGACGCCGTGACCCGGCTGGAGCGCGAGCACCGGGCGCTGACGGCGCTCGCCGGGCTCGACTGCGTACCGGAGGTTTACGGCGTACGGACCGTGTGGGAGCACCGGTTCCTGATGACGGAGTACGTGGCGGGGCCCACCCTGCTGGACGAGATCGTGGCCCGCTTCGCGCTGGTACGCGGTGCCCGCACCGCGGCGGAACTCGCCCCGTACGCGGCGTGGGTGGAGCAGGTGACCGGTCAACTCGCCGACGCGCTGCGGGAGATCCACGCGCGGGGGCTGCGCTTCGGTGACCTGCACCCCTCCAACATCATCCTGCGGCCCGACGGGCGTCTGGCGCTCGTGGACTTCGAGTACGCCACCGAACTGGACGACGAGACAACTCCGTTGGCCGGAGCGCCCGGCCTCCAGGCGCCGCCCGGCACCCCCGGCGCGGAGGCCGACGCCTACGCGCTGTGGGCCACCTGGCTCACCATGCTGATGCCGCTGACCGAGATGGCCTCCCACGACCGCTCCAAGGCCCTCGCCCTGGAGACCTGGGCCCGGGACCGCTACGGCCTCGCCCCCGACGCCGGTCCGGCCCGCCCGGCCCTGCTGCGGGCGGCGGAGAGCGCCGCCGGCCACGAACGCGAGATCGCCGCCCTCCTCGGCGGACCCGGCCCCGACTGGGCGGAGCTGCGCGCCCGGCTGCTCGCGGGCATCCACGCGGGCGCGACGCCCGAGCGCCGCGACCGGCTCTTCCCCGGCGACCCCCAGGCCTTCACCAGCGGCGGTACGGATGTGGCGCACGGCGCCGCCGGAGTGCTGTACGCCCTGCACCGCACCGGAGCCCCCGTCCCGGCCGCGTGGACGGACTGGCTGGCCGACGCCGCCCGCCGCCGCGACCCCGCCGCCCCGGGAGGCCTCTACGCCGGGCTCCCGGGCACCGCCGTGACACTGGCCCTGCTCGGCCGCCCCGACGAGGGGCGCGAGCTGTTCGACCGGGCCGTCTCCGCCGCCCATCCCTCCCTCTCGGCCGACCTGCTGACCGGGCGGGCGGGCACCGCGCTCGCCGCTCTCCGCCTGGCGACGGCGGGCCCCGGGGCCCCGGACCCGGGGCTGGTGGACACCGCGCTGCGCACCGCCTGGGAGCTGGACTGCCTGGTGCGGGGGGAGAGCGTGGCGGGCGGCCCCCAGGCCCCGCCGTCGGCCGGGCTGCTGCGCGGGCTCAGCGGCGTCGCCCTGCTCCACCTCGAACTGCACGCACTCACCGGTGAGGACTGGCTGCTGCGCGCCGCCCGCACCGCCCTGTACCGGGACTCCGGGCACTGCGTGGCGATGGACGACGGCACGGTGCAGGTCAAGGACGGCCGCCGTCATCTGCTCTACCTCGACCAGGGCAGCGGCGGCTTCGCCCTCGTCGCCCGCGCCTACCTCGCCCGCCAGGAGGCCCCCGCGCTCGCCGGGCTGCTGCCCGGGGTGCGCAAGGGGTGCGGCAACGAGTTCGTCCGCGAGCCGGGACTGTTCACCGGACGGGCCGGACTGGTCGCCACCGCACGCCAGTTGGAGGACGGCCCGGCCGGGCCCGAGGTCCTCGCCTCGGTGCGGAACCTGTCCTGGCACCTGGTCGCCGACGGGGACCGGCTGCTGGTGCCCGGCTCCCGGCTGCGCCGCTGCTCGGCCGACCTGGCCACCGGGGCGGCCGGACTGCTCCTGGCCCTGCACTTCCTGGCCGGGGCGGAGGCGGGCGCCGGGGCGGGGACGGGCGCCGACACGGAAGTGGGCGCCGCCCCCCGGGGGGGGGGCCCCCCCCCGGCGGGGCGGGGGGGCCGGGGCCCCCCCGGGGGCCCCCCGGGGCGGGGGGGCCGACCGCGGCGGGCGGCCCCGCCCCCCCCCGGGGGGGGGGGGGGCCCCGGGGGGGGGGGGGGGGGGGGGGGGGGGGGGGGGGGGGGCGCCCCCCGGGGGGGGGCCCCCCCCGGGGGGGGCGCCCCCCCCCGGCCGCGGGATCTGCTGAGCCTGCTCACCCTGGGATGAGAGCGGGGGCGGGCGGCCCGACGGACCGGGCCCCCGCCTCCCGCAGCCCCTGCTCCCGACGTCCCTCCCGTTCCTCCTGCTCCTCCAGCTCCTCCAGCTCCTCCTGCTCCCGGGCGAACAGGCCCAGCAGGCGCGGCACTTCGTACAGCGCGGCATGAGCGGTGACCTCTCCGGCGGGTGAGGTCACCGCCCCCGCGTCGATCAGCGACTCGACGGCCCGGATCGCCTCCCGCTCACCGCAGCCCAGCGCCGCCGCGGCCCGGTCCAGGGTGAGGCCGCCGTCCTCGGCGGGCCTCGCGAGCCGCCCCAGAACCCACCGGTCGCGGTCCGCCAGATCCCGCCAGCCCGACGCCAGCCGCCCCCGTACGGAGAGGTCCCCGGCGACCAGTTCGTCCAGCGCGGACGCCGGGTCGTCCAGCCGGGCCGCGTACTCCGCGAGCGGCAGATGCCGCAGCACCGCCAGCCGCATCCCGCTCACCCCCACCGCCAGCGGCAGCGCCCCGCACGCCCGGACGATCCGCAGCGCCGCCGCCGGGTCCGTGCGCAGCCGTCCCGGCCCGATGAGCTTCCCCAGCAGTTCCAGCGCCTCGCCGTCCGCCAGGGCGGGCAGCGCGATCCGGTGCACCGGGGCGAGCCCGGCGAGTTGGCGGCGGGCGGTGAGAAGGACCCGGCAGTGGCCCGACCGGGGGAGCAGCCCGCGGACGGACGCCTCGTCCGGGACGTCGTCCAGGACCAGCAGCGCCCGGTGGCGGGCCAGCCACTCCTGCCAGGCCGCCGCGGGCGCCCCGCTCGGGCCCCTGCCGGCGTCCTCCGGCACCCCGCATACCCGGCCCACCTCCGCCAGCACCTCCGCCGCCCCGCGCGCCGTGCCGTCCTCCCGGCGCATCCGGACGTGGACGCGCCCGTCGGGGAAGCGGTCGGCGAGCAGATGTGCCGCCCGCACCGCGAGGGCCGACTTGCCCGCCCCGGCCGGACCGGAGACGACCACCACCCGCTCCTCGCCCGCGTCCAGCACGCCCAGCAGCTCGCGCAGTTCGTCGCGGCGTCCGGTGAACGCCCCGGTGTCCGCGGGCAGTGTCACCGCCCGGACCGGCTCCGCGACGGCGGGCCGGGCCTCCCGCCCCCGGCCGAGCACCGACCGGTACAGCGCCGCCATGGCCGGGCTCGGCTCCAGGCCCAGCTCCCGCGCCATCAGCTGCCGGTAGTCGTCGTAGACCGCCAGCGCCTCGGCCTGACGGCCGCACTGGTGCAGGGAGTTCATCCAGGCGGCCCGCAGCCGCTCCCGTAACGGGTGCCGCTCCACCAGGTCGCGCAGTCCGTCCACGGCCACGGCCGCCCGGCCCAGCTCGATCTCCGTCTCCGCCCAGTCCTCGTGGACGCCCAGACACCGGGTCTCCAGCCGGTCGGCCTCCTCGGCCACCACCGCGGAGTCCCGCAGATCGTGCAGCGGGGGCCCCTGCCACAGGTCCAGCGCCTCCCGCAGCAGCCGCGCCGCCTCGTGCCGGTCGCCCCGCCCGGCCGCCGCCCGCCCGGCGCGCGCCAGCGCCCCGAAGCGCAGGGTGTCCAGCTCGTCCTCGCCGATGCGCAGCAGATAACCGCCGCAGCCGTGCACCAGCCGCTCCCGCCCGCCGTCCGCGGCGGGCCCCAGCAGGGTGCGGGCCGCGCTGACGTAGACCTGGAGGTTCTTACGGGCGGTGCGCGGCGGGTCGTCCGGCCAGACCGCGTCGGTCAGCACATCGACCGGTACGGGGGTGTTGGGGCGGGCCAGCAGCGTGGCGAGCACCAGGCGCTGTTTGCGCGGCCCGAGCGGCAGCTCGCCGCCCCCGCCGGTACGGGCGGTGAGCGGGCCGAGCAGACTGACGCGCACGCCGTCGGCGGCGGGCGGGCCGACAGGGGCGGGAGGACGGATCATCAGCGGGCCTCCGGGAACGGGGACGGGGACGGGCTGCCGTACGCACCCCCCGATCGTGCCGCCGCCCGGACCGCCCCCACATCGGGGCCCCGCCCGCATTTTCCGCCTCCGGCCCCGACCGAAACCGCCCCGGACCCCCATGTTGCGCTCCGGGTCCCCCAGACCGGCCGCGCCCCGGCCCCCAGAGCCCCCGGAGCTCTGGTCCCCCGGCCCCCAGGAGCCCGCCGCCTTCTCAGGCCGGCTCCACCGCGCACTCGGCGGCGAACTCGCACAGCGCGGCCCGGTCCGCGCGCCCCGTCTTGCTCAGCAGGCTGGCCATGTGCTTCTCCACCGTGCGCGGCGAGATGGACAGCCGCCGCGCGATCTGCTGGTTCCCGGGCCGCTCGGGCAGCAGCACGAACACCTCGTACTCGCGCGGGGTCACGCCACTGCTCCGCAACGGCGACGGGATGCGGTCCCAGCCGCCCCGGTGCTGCGTGACGCTCGCCCCGGCCTGCCGCAGGGCCGCCCGGCACGCGGAGGCGACCGGCTGCACCCCGGCCCCGTAGAAGAACTCCTCGGCGGTCCGCAGCCAGGACACCGGCTCACCCCACCCGTCGGCGTGCGCCGCGTCCGCGACCAGCCGCAGGCCCAGGTGGCGGGCGACCGGGAAGGGCGCGGACGCCTTCTCGAAGGCCGCCACCAGCGACGCCGCCCCGGCCGGGTCGCCCGCCCGGCCCGCCAGCACCGCACCGGCCAGCTCCAGGAACTGCCGGTTCCACGCCAGCGCGCCCCCGGGGGCCGACCGCGCCTCCGTCAGCTCCGCCCGGTCCGCCTCACCGGCCAGGACCCGCAGCAGCGGGCGCAGCCCGTAGCGGCCGCTCAGGTAGTAGTAGCTCGGGTGGTCCTCCTCCCAGGCCAGCGCCGCGTCCAGCTCCGCGGTGGCCCGCCCCCGGTCCTCCTCCAGCAGCGCGCCGAACGCCCGGCACAGCCCAAGCCGCAACGGCACCAGCAGGGACTCCTCGCCCCCGGCCCGGCGGAACGCCGCCAGGGCCCGGTCCATCTCCCGCCGACGGCCCCGGTGCGCCGCCAGCGTGGCCCCGGCCAGCAGCAGATAGCGGTGGGCGGACAGGTCCCCGACCCGGGCACTGGCCCGCTCCCAGCGGTCGATGATCTCCTGCGCCTCCTCCCACCGGGCGCACAGCACCGCGTTCATCGCCAGCAGTCCGTCGACCGTGCGGGTCAGCATCAGCGCGCCCAGTTCGGTGGCCGCGTCCCGCGCGGAGAGCAGCCGGGAGGCGTCCCCGGTCCGCATGAAGGCGTTCGCGCCGAGCCGGACCAGCGCCTCCACCCGCCAGATGGGCAGGGCGTGTTCGGTGGAAAGCGACAGCATCCGCTCCAGCGCCGCGTCCGCCGCGTCGAAACCCTCCTCCCGCCGCAGCAGCGCCAGCAACTGCCAGGCCTGGCAGGCGACCACGGGCAGTTTCTCGGCCTCGGCGGTCTCCGCCGCCTCCCGGACGGCCCGTTCGGTCCGGGCCGGGTCCCGGGGGCCCCGCCCATGGCCGGGGAGCAGCGCCAGATGCCCGTCGACCACGGCGAGCGCGGCCCGTCGGCCGGGGGGCGGTTCGGGACCGAGCAGGGCGCGGGCGGCCTCCGCCTGCCGGGCCGCGTCGGCGGTGCGTTCGGTCATGACGGCCACCCAGGCCAGCTCGATGTGGGTCTCGCCGCGCCGGGCGGCGGCCTCGGAGCGGGCCGGGACCGGCGGCAGCGCGTCCGCCAGGGACAGCCCGCCGTCCAGATCCCCGCCCTTGGCCCGGGCCAGGGCCAACGACTCGGCGACGGGGGCCTTGTCGCCGTCGTCGGCCAGCGTGTGCGCCCGCTCCAGCAGCACCACGGCAGAGCCGTACGCTCCCGAAGCGAGCATCCGTCTCCCCGCGTCCGCGAACCGGCGGGCCGCTCCGGCCCGGTTGCCCGCGGCCAGGTGGAGCGAGGCGACGAGCTGCCGCCCGTCCTCGTCCAGCGGCTGCCCGGAGTCCTCGACGGCCGCGGCGGCCCGACGGGCCAGCGAGGCGCGTTCGGCCGGGGCGAGCGAGGAGACCAGGGCCTCGGCGGTCATCGAGTGCCGGAAGGCGTACCGGTCGGGGGCGGCCCCGTCCGGGGCGATGACCCCCGCCTCCACCGCGGACCGCAGATGGGCGAAGAGGGCCCGGTCCTCGAAGCCGGTCACGGTCTGGAGCACGGTCACCGAGAACTGGCTGCCGAGCGTGGCGGCCGCCAGCAACAGCTCCCGCACCGGCTCGTCCAGCCGCTCCAGTCTCCGCGCCCAGCTGCGCACGATGTCCGAGGGCAGAGCCCCTTCCGGCTGCCCCGTCGTCGCCCACCCGTCCTCGGTCCGGCTCAGCCGCCCGGTGTCGAGCAGGTCGGCGAGCAGCACCTCCAGCAGGTAGGGGTTGCCCGCCGCGCGTTCGGCCAGCCGCAGATGGACCGGCTCGGGTATCTCCTCCGGCGGAGCCTCCAGACACGCGCCCGTGAGGGTGCGGACCTGGGCCTCGCCGAGCGGCCCCAGCTCCCTTACCGTCGCGGTGTGGCGGCGCTCGGCGGAGCGTACGAGATCCAGGGCGGCGCCGGGCTCCGGGCGGAGGGTGCCCAGCAGCAGGATCGGCAGATCGGCCAGGTTGTCGATGACGTACTCGACGACCGCGACGGTCTCGGTGTCGCAGTCGTGCAGATCCTCCAGCAGGATCGTGCAGCCCGCCTCCCGGCCCAGCACGGACAGCAGTCGCAGCAGCGCCTCGGCCAGCTCGACGACCGTCTCCGGATAGCCCGGGGAGTCCCCTCTGCGCCACTCCGGGACCAGTCGGGCCAGCGCCGGATGGTAGGGCGTCAGCTCCGGGTCGGTCGGGGTGCCCGCCGCCCGGAACCGGGAGGCCAGCGCCTCGGCGAGGGGCCGGAACGGGACGACGAGACCGGTCGAGGTGGCCCGGCCGCGCAGCACCGGCATCCCCAGCTCGTAGGCCCGGTAGGCGCACGCGCCGACCAGCCGGGACTTGCCGATCCCGGCTTCCCCGAGGAGGAACAGCGCACGCCCCGAACCCCGTCGTACGGAGTCCAGGGCGTCGCCCAGCAGTCCGATCTCATCGTCCCGACCGACGATGACCGGCGAAGTCGCTCGCATGGCCGCAGATTACTGGAGCCTCAACTCCCTTGGCAGCGGCCCAAAACGACTGTTTTCGCCTTCAGTCGGCCGGATACCGTCAGAACGGGGACGTCATGGTGGTCCACGGCAGGTCGTGGCTGTAGCCGCTCTCGCCCTCCGACGCGCTCAGAAGTCTGCTGCGGGCACCGAGGCCTCCGGTGGAGCCTAGGGAGATGCGCCCGGCCGGGTGCTCGGCGGCGCCCCCGTACGCGTTCTCGTCGGTCGCCTGCGTGGCCGCTTCGTCGAACTGCGTCATCTCTGCCTCATTCTTCGGTGGTGGATGGATCGTCGGTCGCGTGGACGTCGACAACGGACACCCCGGGTCAGCCCCGGGACGAAGGTGTTCCATGGTGGCGGAAACTCAAGGAGCCCGGGGCGGAAGTCCGCAAGAGCAGAGCCGAACCGATCCGGTCGGGGAACCCCGCCCGCAGCAGCCCGTGCCCGATCCCGGACAATCCGGTCAGCAGCCCCGGATGCGGTACGCGGCCAGGGGTGCCGCACCGCGGCCCGTCCTGGTCCGCCGCCGTCAGCAGCGCCCCGGCCCGCCGCACCCAGGGTGCCCGTACGGCGGGCAGGGCGCGGTGGCCGAGCAGTTCGAGGAGGCCCAGCTCGCCGTGGCAGAGGCTGTCGTTGGCGAGGGGAGCGGAGTCGGCCAGCTCGCCCGCGGTCGCCGCCAGCCAGCCGGAAAGCTCCGGGTCGGCGACCGCGTCCGGGCTGTCCGCGACCGCGAGCGCCGCCCCGGCCGCCCCGTCGCACCAGGCGGCCCCGGTGCCGGTCGCCGCGGTGGCCAGCCGCAGGGCGTGCAGCCCGGCCGCCCGGTGGCGGTCTCCGCCGCCCGCGGCGGCGAACCGCAGCAGCGCCCAGCCGATCCCCGCCGCCCCGTCGGCGAAGCCCCCGCCGTCCAGCAGCGGGGCGGCCGCGATCCGTTCGGCGATCCGCTCGGCCCCGCGCCAGGCCTCGGCCCGGCCGGTGACCCGGTGCACCGCGAGCAGCGACACCAGTCCGCCCGCCGCCCCGCCGCGCACCCCCCAGCCGCCCTCGGCCGCGCTCGCCGCGCAGCACAGCCGGGTCGCCGGACCGGCCCAGTCCAGCACCTCCGGGTCGGCCAGCAGCGAACCGACCTCGGCCAGCGTGTAGGCGATCCCGCCGAGCCCCGCGAAGGCCCCCGACCCCAGCTCGCCCAGCTCGTCCGCCCGGCCGTGCAGGGCGTCCAGCAGCCCCGGCACCGGAGTCAGCGCCTCCCGGGCCGCCTCCGCGTACCGGGGTGCCCCGGTGAGCGCGGCCAACTGGGCCAGGAACAGGGCTGGTCCGGCGTAACCGCCCGCGAGGTCGGCGGCCATCGGCGTCAGCCGCCAGTAGCGCTCACCGAGCAGTTCGAGTCCGATCCAGTTGGTGCGGCCCTCGTGCCGGTAGGCGAGGGAGACGAGCTGATCGCCCACCGACACGGCTGCCGACAGCAGTTGTTCGGGCTCCGGGGCCCGCGCCATGTCCCGCGCCCGGTCGCCGGGGGCCGCCCGGTGCGCCGGTTCGGGCGACGTGCTGACCATGGCGGCCCGGATGATCCGCTCCTGGTCCTGCCGGTCCACGGTGTCCATGGCACGGACCTTCTCCGCCACCCGCTCCAGCCCGGTGGCGGCCGCACCCGGTGCGGCGGTGCGACGGCCGTCGTCCCCGATCCCGCCGTTGCCGGGTGCGTACGGTGCGCGGTCCGCTCCGGTCCCGTGCCGGGCGTCCCGCGTCGCGGGCCGGACGGTGTCCGCTCCGGTCCCGTGTCCGGTGCCGCCCGAGGTGTCCTGGTGGGGGGCGCCCCCCGTCGCGCCCCCCACCATGTCTTCGCCCGCGCGGCCCGAGCCACCCCACAGCTCAGCGCCGCCCGGCAGCTCCGTGCTGCCCGGCAGTTCCGCGGCGCCCGACGGCTCCGTGCTCCCCGGGAGCTCCGCGGCGCCCCACAGCTCCGCGTCGCCCGGCCGGGTGGTGAACACCGGCACGTCGCCGTCCCACAGCTCGGCGATCTCCGCGTCCTCCAGCCCCGGCAGCGCGGGCACGCCCAGGAGCGGGGTGCGCAGCAGGGACAGCACCCGGTGCCGCTCGGTGGCGTCCCGCATCACGTCCGGGTGGGTCGACTCGTCCAGCAGCGTCGTGTACGTCCAGGTCGGCCGGGGCACCACCCGGACCTCGTCCCGGACGAAGAGCCGCAACAGGCCCTCATCGCCCAGTAGTTGACCGCGGTGGTCGCGGATCGCCGTGTAGCCGTCCCGGAAGCCGCCGCACAGGTCCTCGGTGTACGCGGACGGGTCGGCGACCTCGCCGCCCAGCCGGGGCCGGTTGGCGGAGTCCGTGAACCGCCCGGCCCGCCGCACCAGCCGCATCCGGTCCGTCCCGGCCTCCGCCCAGTCCGCCGTCTCGATCGGGGACGCGGCGGCCCGGCCCCCGCCGATGGCGGACATGTCGAGCGCGGAGGTGTCCCCGACGAGCAACTGGGGCAGCAGGCCCACCCGGTGGACCGAGTCGTGCAGGGCGCGGGAGGCCGGATCGGCGGACCGGGCGGTCCCCAGCGGCGGGTGGAAGAGCGTCTCCACATCGACCAGGACGGGATGCGGACCGCAGGCGATCAGGTTCTCGTGGTGCAGGTCCGTGCCGTCCAGCGTGTGCAGCAGCGCCAGCAGCGCCCCCTGCCGCCGGTAGAACCCCCGGGTCTCCGCGACCGTGGCGCAGGGCCGCTCCTCGATGAACTCGGCCCAGCCGTACGCGCCCCGGTCCAGCACCCGCACCGTCCGCAGATCGGGGGCGCCGGGCAGCGAACCGAACCACTCGGCCAGTGAGTTGAAGTGCCGGTGGGCCGCGAGCGGACGCGGCTTGTAGACCAGCCGGGTACCGTCGGCGAACCGCAGCAGCATCACCGACCGGCCCCCGCGGTGGCTGTCGCCCGCCCCCACCGCGACCCCGTGGAGCGCCCCGGGCCCGGCGCCCGAGCCGAGCACCCCGCCCGGAGCCCCCGCACGGTCCCCGAGCACCCCCGAGGGGCCCAGCAGCTCACGGTCGGCGGCGAGCCGCGCGGCCATCTCGGCGAACGCGTCACCCGCGTGGAGGCAGGCCGTCGCGAGCAGCCGGGCCAGCACGGGGTAGCCGGTGACGAGCAGGGCGAGGCCGTCGCGGCGGGCGGTCAGCCGGACGAAGTCCCGGAAGCGCTCCTCGGGCCCGTCACCCGCGAGCCGGCCGAGCCGCCGGGCCTCGTGCAGTTCGGTGACCAGGGTGCGCGCGGCGATCCGGGCGAGCCGACGGGTCAGATGGGCCCGGAAGTCGGTGAGTACGGGGGAGGCGTCGGCGACCGGGCCGGACGCACCGCCGCCCACGGTGAGCGCGCCCCGCAGCCGTACCGCCGCCGCTTCCACGAAGGGCGCGACGACCGGCCCGAAACCGCTCAGCCCGGGGTAGTCCCGCTCGGGGACCACGGCCTCCGGGGGCGCGGCGGCGACGGCGTCCCGGGCGAAGGCGGCCCAGGCGGGCTCGCCGTCGGGCCGGCCGCCGACGACACCGGCACGCCACCACGGCTCCCCGTCCCGCTCCCCGAACAGGTCGGCGGTGACGGACAGGACGCCGACGAGGTCGGCGGGGGAGCGCTCCGGAAGGCGGGGTGCCACGGCGGGGGAGTGTTCCGCGAGGCTGGACGGCGTCGCGGGGGAGCGCTCCGTAAGGCCGGACAGTGGCGCGGCGGAGTGTTCCGCGAGGTCGGACGGCGGCGCGGGGGAGCGCTCCGCGTCGAGGACGCCGCTCGCGCCTCTGTCGATCAGGTCCTTCTCCGCCACCGCTCCGCACCTCCCCGGTTCAGGGGGCGCCCCGTCCGGACCGCCCGCGCTCATGGTGGCTGGGGGTGGGGGTGCGGCGCATGGGGGACCGGCCCCCATCTTTTCGCCCCCACCGCGGGGACCCGGGGGTTCACCCCGGCCGGCCTCCGGCGCTGACCGGCGCTGAGCTGCTGTTACCTGCTGTGCCCGGTCCGGCGCGTCCCCAGGCTCCCCGGGAGCAGTACCCGGCCGCACCCCCGGGGGCAGTACCCGGCCGCACCCGGTCCGGCGCGCGGATGACCTTCCCGCCGCCGGGGGACCGCTACCCCCGGGGCGGAGCCGTCGACCCCCGGATCATCAGCTCGGCAGCGATGGTCGCGATGCCGCCCGGCGGCGGGTTCTCCTTGCCCATCGCGAGCCGTCCCGCCCGTGCCCCCGCCTCGAAGAGCGGCAGCCGCACCGTGGTCAGGGCCGGAACCGCGTCCACCGAGAACGGCAGATCGTCGAAGCCCGCCACCGAGATGTCCTGCGGGATGCGCATTCCCTGGTCCCGGACGGCCGCGCACGCGCCCAGCGCGACGGTGTCGTTGGCGGCGACGATGGCGGTCACATCCGGGGCCCTGCGGAGGAGTTCGAGGGTGGCCTCGTAACCGGAGCGCCGGTCGTAGGGCCCGTGCACGGTGAGCCGTTCCTGCTCGCCGAGGCTGCCGGGGCCGTCGGGGCCGTGGAGACCGCCGGGGCCCTCCGAGCCGTCCGAGACGGCTGCGGGCTCGGGCGCCCCGGACCCGTCCGGCCCGTCCGGGACTGCCGGGCCCTCGGGCGTCCCCGCGCCCTCGGCACCCCCGGCGAAGCCGATCCCCGCCGCCCGCAACGCCTCCCGGTGGCCCTCCAGCCGGTGCCGGGTGGTGGTGCGCTCCGGTGGCCCGGCGACGTATCCGATCCTGCGGTGGCCCAGCGAGATCAGGTGCTCGGTGAGCCGGCGGCCGCCGCCCCGGTTGTCGAACGTGAGCGCGGCGACGAGCGCGTCGCCCTCGGGGAGCGGGGGGCGCCCGCAGAAGACGATCCGGGTGCCCGCGTCGGCGAGCTTCGCCAGCTTCGCGGTCATCGCGGCCTGGTGCTCCGGGTCTTCGATCGCGCCGCCGGTGAGGACGACGGCGGCGGCGCGCTGGCGCTGGAGGAGGGTGAGGTAGGTCAGCTCGCGCTCCGGGGAGCCGCCGGTGTTGCAGATGACGGCCAGCTTCTCGCCGCCCGCCCGCCCCGAGCCGTCCCCGGGTCCGCCGATCTGCGTCTGCGCGGCCCCCGCCATGATCCCGAAGAACGGGTCGGCGATGTCGTTGACCAGGATGCCGACCAGGTCCGAGGTGGCCGCCGCGAGCGAACTGGCGGGCCCGTTGAGCACGTAGTCCAGGTCGTCCACCGCGCGCAGCACCCGCTCCCGGGTCGACGCCGCCACCGGGTAGTTCCCGTTCAGCACGCGGGAGACGGTGGCCGGGGACACCCGGGCGCGGGCCGCCACATCCGCCAGGGTGACTGTCATCGCTGTCCTCCGGGAGGTCACGTGCGGCCCCCTCTTGTCCGGCCGCTGTCGGCAGGCTAGCGTCATCGTGCATAGAAAGCGCTTGCTACGCCGGTGTCCCGCTGGTCGGTGTCCCGCTGCGGCGGCGCGGCCACGCTACGGCGGTATGGAGGGAACTTCGTGACACGCAGGACAGTGCGCATCGCCATGAACGGCGTCACCGGACGCATGGGATACCGGCAGCACCTGGTGCGCTCGATCCTCGCGATCCGCGAGCAGGGCGGCCTGGATCTCGGCGGGGGCGAGGTGCTGTGGCCCGAGCCGGTGCTCGTCGGCCGCCGCGCCCACGCCCTGGAGGAACTCGCCGGGCGCCACGGTCTGACCGAGTGGTCCACCGACCTGGACGCGGTCCTCGCGGACGACACGATCGACGTCTACTTCGACGCCCAGGTCACCTCGGCCCGGGTGGAGGCGATCAAGAAGGCCATCGCGGCGGGCAAGCACGTCTACACCGAGAAGCCGACCGCCACGGACGTTCAGGGGGCCCTCGACCTGGCCCGCCTCGCCCGGGACGCGGGCATCAAGCACGGTGTGGTCCAGGACAAGATCTTCCTGCCGGGCCTGCTGAAGCTGAAGCGCCTGATCGACGGCGGCTTCTTCGGCGAGATCCTCTCCGTCCGGGGGGAGTTCGGGTACTGGGTCTTCGAGGGCGACTGGCAGGAGGCCCAGCGCCCCTCCTGGAACTACCGCGCGGAGGACGGCGGCGGCATCGTCGTCGACATGTTCCCGCACTGGGAGTACGTGCTGCACGAGCTGTTCGGCCAGGTCACCTCCGTGACGGCCCATGTGCAGACGCATGTGCCGCAGCGCTGGGACGAGCACGGCAAGCCGTACGAGGCGACCGCCGACGACGCCGCGTACGGCATCTTCCAGCTGGCCGGAGGGGCCGTCGCGCAGATCAACTCCTCCTGGACGGTCCGGGTCAACCGGGACGAGCTGGTCGAGTTCCAGGTCGACGGGACGCACGGCTCGGCGGTCGCCGGTCTGCGCAACTGCCGCGTACAGCACCGGTCCTCGACCCCCAAGCCGGTCTGGAACCCGGACCTCCCGGCCACCGAGTCCTTCCGTGACCAGTGGCAGGAGATCCCGGACAACCAGGAGTTCGACAACGGCTTCAAGGCGCAGTGGGAGCTGTTCCTGCGCCATGTGGCCCTGGACGAGCCCTACCTCTGGGACCTGCTGGCCGGGGCGCGCGGCGTCCAACTCGCCGAGCTGGGACTGAAGTCGTCCGCCGAGGGCCGCCGCTTCACGATCCCGGAGCTGACGCTGTGACGGGGCCCGTCCCCCTCCCTCAGGGCCCGTACACCCCCCGCGCCGTCCCCCTCGGCCTGACCGGCCCGGGAGCGGCGTCCCTCACCTCCCGTACGGTCTTCTCGGCCGCCCATGTGGTCGCGGACCCGTACGCCGACATCAGCCCCGACGACCCGGCCGCCGTCGACTGGGACGCCACGCTCGCCTTCCGCCGGCACCTCTGGGCGCACGGCCTGGGTGTCGCGGAGGCCATGGACACCGCGCAGCGCGGGATGGGCCTGGACTGGGCGGGCGCGGCCGAGCTGATCCGCCGCTCGGCGGCCGAGGCGCGGGCGGTGGGCGGCAGGATCGCCTGCGGCGTGGGCACCGACCAGCTGCCGCCGACGGGCGAGGTGACGCTCGCGCAGGTCCGCGGGGCCTACGAGCAGCAACTGGCCCTCGCAGAGGAGCACGGCGTCCAGCCGATCCTCATGGCCTCCCGGGCCCTGGCCCGCGCCGCGAGCGACCCGGAGGACTACCTCGCCACCTACGCCCACCTCCTGCGCCAGGCGTCGGAGCCGGTGATCCTGCACTGGCTGGGCCCGATGTTCGACCCGGCGCTGGAGGGTTACTGGGGCAGCGCCGACCTGGACGAGGCGACGGACACCTTCCTCAAGGTCATCGCCGAACACCCGGACAAGGTCGACGGCATCAAGATCTCCCTTCTGGACGCGGCCCGCGAGATCGACGTACGGCGCCGCCTGCCGGGCGGGGTGCGCTGCTACACGGGCGACGACTTCAACTACCCGGAGCTGATCGCGGGCGACGAACGCGGCTTCAGCCACGCGCTGTTGGGGATCTTCGACCCGTTGGGACCGCTGGCGGCGCACGCGGTGCGGGTGCTGGACACGGGGGACGTGGCCGGCTTCCGGGCCCTCCTCGACCCCACGGTCGAGCTGTCCCGCCACCTCTTCCAGCCTCCCACCCGCTTCTACAAGACGGGCGTGGTGTTCCTGGCCTGGCTGGCCGGACACCAGGACCACTTCACGATGGTGGGCGGCCTCCAGTCGGCGCGCTCGCTGCCGCACCTGGCGAAGGCGTACCAACTGGCCGACGGCCTCGGCCTGTTCCCGGACCCGGACCTGGCCGAATACCGGATGCGCGCGCTGCTGGCCGTCCAGGGAGGAGCACGATGACGGACGCGGACCTGGCCCGCCTGAGCATCAATCAGGAGACCATCAAGCAGTGGTCGTTGGAGGAGCTGGCCGAGGGCTGCGGCAAGGCGGGCATCGGCCGGGTGGGCCTGTGGCGGGCCCCGGTCCAGGCCTACGGCGTCGAGCGTACGGCGCGCCTGCTGCTGGACGCCGGGCTCACCGTCACCAGCCTCTGCCGGGGCGGCTTCTTCACCGCGCTCGACCCCGGGGAGCGGGCCCGCGCCCTGGACGACAACCGGGCGGCCGTCGACGAGGCGGCGGCTCTGTCCACGGACACCCTCGTCCTGGTCTCCGGCGGCCTCCCGCCGGGCAGCCGCGACCTGTACGGAGCCCGCGAGCGGGTGGCGGAGGCGCTGGCCGAACTGGCCCCGTACGCGGCGGAGCGCGGCGTACGCCTGGCGATCGAACCGCTGCACCCGATGTTCGCCTCGGACCGCTGCGTGGTCTCCACCCTGGCCCAGGCCCTGGACCTCGCGGAGCGCTTCCCGGCGGACCAGGTGGGCGTCGTCGTGGACACCTACCACCTCTGGTGGGACGACACCGCCCCCGCCCAGATCGCCCGTGCCGGAGCGGGTGGCCGTATCCACGCCTTCCAGCTGGCCGACTGGATCACCCCGCTCCCGGCGGGCGTACTGCTGGGCCGGGGCCAACTGGGCGACGGCAGCGTGGACTTCCGGGCCTTCCGCCGCGCGGTGGAGTCGGCCGGGTACGACGGCCCGATCGAGGTGGAGATCTTCAACGAGGCGCTGTGGGCCCGCGACGGGGCGGAGGTCCTGGCGGAGGTGGCCGAGCGCTACGGGCGACACGCCTGCTGAGCGGCCGGGCCCGAAGGTAAAGAGATCGTCAAGGGCTGCAACCTTTGCGTACCCTCCCGGGTCACACAGGGCGTCGGGACTTCCGAGGAGGGGTCCGGGGGGAACGGGAAGGCCCGACGGGAGGGGAAAGCGAGGGGGTCCGGCCGCGAGGCCGGGCCCCATTCGGCTTCCCGGGCCCAGCACGCACTCCGCACGTCACCCAACACCCGGGCCCCGGGGGCCCGCACGGAGGAGCACCTTCCGGGCTGAAGTGCCCTCTCCGGGGTATTCGTGGCTCAAACGGTGCACGTCCGGTACGCCGTCCCCGGTTGATCAGGAGCCCCCGTGTCGACAGCCCTCACCGCCCGGACGGACCTCTCCCGCCGCCGGAGCGTGCTGACCCTGCTCCTGCTGCTGGTCCTCTGCTACGGCGTGGCGGCGGCCGGAGCGCTCGCGACCGGAGACGCGGGCAGCACCTACGCCGCGCTGGACCGGCCCGCCTGGGCACCGCCCGGCTGGCTTTTCGGCCCGGTGTGGACCGTGCTCTACGGCATGATCGCGGTGGCGGGCTGGCTCGTCGCCCGCCGCGCGGCCCCCGGGCGCCGCCCGGCGCTGGTGGCCTGGGGAACACAGCTGGTGCTCAACGCGCTGTGGACACCGCTGTTCTTCGCCGCGGAGCGGTACGGACTCGCCTTCCTCGACATCGCCCTGCTGCTGGCGGCCGTCGTCGCCACCGCCCTGCTCGCCGCCCGGGTGGACCGGCGCGCCACCTGGCTGCTGGTCCCGTACGGCGTCTGGGTCGCCTACGCGGCGGCGCTGAACCTCTCCCTCTGGCTGAACAACTGATCCAGGCGTTGGCGGGCCGTTCCGGGGGCATCATTCATCCATGGCCAAATCGAAGCGCGCCACATTGAAGCGTGTAGTCCTCGCCCCCCGCGCTGTGCGCCAGCTCAGGCGCGTCCGCTCGGTCTACCTGGTGGGGATGATGCTCTCCCTGCTGGGCCTCGTCCTCCAACTGAACCGGGGAGCGGGCACCGGACGGCAGGTCGAGATCGCGGCCGTGCTGCTGGCCGTCTTCAGCGCCCTGTTCGCGCTGGCGGTGGTCCAGCTGTGGCGGCACTCCAGGACCCGCCACTGCGGCACGGCGAAGAAGTTCGCGGGCGGCACGGCCTGACCGAGGGCTTGTCGGCGGCACGGCGAGAGCGAGGCCATGCCGACGGTGCGGCGCGCCCCGGTCGTCCCCGGGGACGACCGGCCCCTTGTCGTGCCCCCGGGGCCCAGTTGGGCCCAGGGACCCAACCGCGGGCCCAAATCCTACCGGGGCGAACGCCGTTGACCTGCGCTTTCGGGCGAGCGCCGGAACGGACGGCCTTGACGTCGGGGTGACGGGACCGGTTCGCTTCATCGCGAGCCACCCCCCACTCGCACCTCCCGACGGACCTGCCGGAGGACACCGTGCCCCCGCCCGCCCCGCTCCGCCGCGCGCTGACGATCGCCCTGACGGCCGCCACCCTCGTCCTCGCCTCGGCGACGGCGGCCCACGCCGCACCACCGCCGGCGCTCCCCGCGAACGCGGACGAGCTGGAGCGGACGTTCCAGCCGACCCTGGACTACGACAAGGACGGCTGCTACGCCACCTCGGCCATCGGCCCGGACGGCACGATCGCGCCCGGCCTCAAGCTCGGCGGCGCGGTGTACGGAGACTGCCGCGACCGGTCCGACCTGGATACCAGCAACGCCTACTCCCGCGCGAAGTGCGACAACGGCTGGTGCGCGATCCTCTACACGTACTACTTCGAGAAGGACCAGGTGGCCCCCGGCGGCCTCTTCGGCGGCCACCGCCACGACTGGGAGCACGTCGTGGTGTGGGTGAACGACAACACGGCGCGGTACGTCGCGACCTCGGCCCACGGCGACTTCACCGTGCACCGGGCCTCCGACGTCCCCTTCGACGGCACGCACCCCAAGATCGTCTACCACAAGGACGGCGCGAGCACCCACTGCTTCCGCAAGGCCACCGCCAAGGACGAACCCCCGGAGAACCACCTCGGCACCTGGCACCGCGCCCCCCTGATCGGCTGGAACGGCTACCCACCCGGCCTGCGCGACAAGCTCCTGGCGGCCGACTTCGGCAAGGCCACGACCGGCATCAGGGACGACCGCTTCACCAGCCACCTGACAAAGGCCCTCCCGAAGGACGTCCCGTTCAACCCGTCAGCCTGAGCCCACCGGCGGGCAGTAGACACCGAGTGCGTCAATGGCCCGCACCATGAACGCCCGCGCCGCCGCGCCACACACGGCGGCCCGCCACAGCTCCGCGAAGGCGCGGACGTACAACTCCACTTCGGACGACAACATCCGGGACGCCCTGGCGACCCGTGGCCCCGAAGCCGGGCACCCCCATGCCCTTGACCGCATCGGACTGGCCGAATGCGCCTTCCTCGCCGGAGACGTCCAAAGGGCCGCAACCGAGACAGCGCTGGCGGTCCAGGCGGCGCGCGGGAGACAGTCGAGGCGTGTCCGAACACAGCAGGGGCAGCTGCACCCGTACACCGTGGGACACAGCGCGTCACGTCCGGTGAGTGAGGCCCGCGATAGTATCCGCGACCCGCTGTCGAGCTGAGGAGCCGGGCATGACGATGCTTTCCGTGACCGGACACATGGACCTGACCGACGAGACCACACCTCTGGTGCGGGCCGCCCTGCGCGAGCTGCTCTCCGAGCACGGCGACGACCTGACCGGAGTGTCCTGCATCGCCGCCGGAGCGGACAGCCTCTTCGCACAGGAGGTCACCGCCATCGGCGGCCGCCTGATCGCAGTCATCCCGTCCGGGGATTACCGGGGCAGCAAAGGTGAAGCCAGCACACGCTGCCGTCTACGACCACCTGCTTGAGAAGGCCGAAGACGTCGTGACACTGCCTCAAGTGACCGCTACCCGAGCAGCCTACGAGGCAGCCAACGCCGAACTGCTGCGCCGAGCAGACCGACTCGTGGCCGTGTGGGACGGTACGCCGCCGTCAGGTAAAGGCGGCGGAACCGCCGACGCTGTGGAGCAGGCTCGCCGTGCAGGGTTGCCAGTCGACGTGGTCTGGCCCACCGGTGCCGCTCGGCGCACCTGACACAGGACGCACGAAACCGCCCCCTGCCTGGCCGTGATGGCCGATGCAGGGGGCATGGTGGTTCACGGGTACAGGCGACGGGCGGGGTCTACGCAGCGATGCCGATGGTGTGTGGGTCCTCGGACGGAACACCGCCGCTGGCGCGGGGACCAGGGCCCGTACTCGATCAGCCGCTCCAGCAGGTCCGGAACACCCGCTCGCGCGGGGACCACTCGACGTACTCGGTGTTCGTCTCGTCGACGGGCGGAACACCCCCGCTCGCGCGGGGACCACACCTACCAGTTGGTCGACGCGTGGTGGCCGTACGGAACACCCCCGCTCGCGCGGGGACCACATCATCGCTCCGGACCGAGAAGGCCGCGCCGACGGAACACCCCCGCTCGCGCGGGGACCACTGGGAGCCAGCGCGGCGGCGCCATCCGGAACTCGGAACACCCCCGCTCGCGCGGGGACCACACCTACCAGTTGGTCGACGCGTGGTGGCCGTGCGGAACACCCCCGCTCGCGCGGGGACCACGGCGGCGGTGCAGGGAGACATCACCGAGGCGGCGGAACACCCCCGCTCGCGCGGGGACCACACCGAGTGGAAGAACGGGACCGGCGGGGACTTCGGAACACCCCCGCTCGCGCGGGGACCACACCAGCGCCCACGCGTGCCCGTAGCCCAGCTTCGGGACACCCCCGCTCGCGCGGGGACCACACCAGCGCCCGCAGCGCGAGCGCCGAGCACCGCGGAACACCCCCGCTCGCGCGGGGACCACGAGATCCTGGCCGAAGCCGCGCAGGAGCTGTACGGAACACCCCCGCTCGCGCGGGGACCACCCTCCGGCCACCGCGTCGTCACCAAGGACCATCGGAACACCCCCGCTCGCGCGGGGACCACCCCACCGACGGGGGTGACGGTGGGGCCTCGGTCGGAACACCCCCGCTCGCGCGGGGACCACCGCACGGTGGTGCCCTCGGTGGTGGCCTGCACCGGAACACCCCCGCTCGCGCGGGGGCCACCGCCGGAGGACTGGCGCGGGATCTACGGTGCGCGGAACACCCCCGCTTGCGCGGGGACCACGGCCATTACCCCGGGAACGATAGCCACCCAGGCGGAACACCCCCGCTCGCGCGGGGACCACGATGCGGATGCGGTCGCCTACGGCCCGGCGGGCGGAACACCCCCGCTCGCGCGGGGACCACTGCTCAACGACTTGCTGCGGGCTGTCCCAGATCGGAACACCCCCGCTCGCGCGGGGACCACGATCTCCGTCAGGGCCTCCGCCCACGCCCGGTCGGAACACCCCCGCTCGCGCGGGGACCACGTCGCAGCGGGCGCACCTCATCGGCGGGCCGCCGGAACACCCCCGCTCGCGCGGGGACCACGTCTGAGCAACGCCGAAGCGCGCGCCGGACTCCGGAACACCCCCGCTCGCGCGGGGACCACGGCGGTGACCATGTCGACGGCGCGGATCAACGCGGAACACCCCCGCTCGCGCGGGGACCACACGGGCCAGTCGAGGATGAGGATCCCGCCGAGCGGAACACCCCCGCTCGCGCGGGGACCACAGAACCCGGCGATCGTCGGGATCGGGATCAGCCGGAACACCCCCGCTCGCGCGGGGACCACATCCGCCCGTACTGCTCCGGCGAGTGCGTCGTCGGAACACCCCCGCTCGCGCGGGGACCACTCCACCCGCTACCGCCCGCCCCACGCCGTCCGCGGAACACCCCCGCTCGCGCGGGGACCACCGCGCCTGGGCCTGGCCCGCCGTGCTCGACCTCGGAACACCCCCGCTCGCGCGGGGACCACGGGGAGGGCCCGGAGTACGGGGACATCTTCGACGGAACACCCCCGCTCGCGCGGGGACCACACGTCCGGCGCGATCAAGGCCCGGCTGGAGTCCGGAACACCCCCGCTCGCGCGGGGACCACCAAAGGCCAACCAGGACACGGCCGCGCTCACCCGGAACACCCCCGCTCGCGCGGGGACCACCGGTTCGCGGGTCAGGTCCATCAGTGGCTCTCCGGAACACCCCCGCTCGCGCGGGGACCACACCCGGCCGTACTGCTCCGGCGAGTGCGTCGTCGGAACACCCCCGCTCGCGCGGGGACCACAGACTCATCAGCGGGCCGCCGGAGAGCACCAACGGAACACCCCCGCTCGCGCGGGGACCACCCGTCCTCGCCGTCCCAGCGCTTCAGGGCTGCCGGAACACCCCCGCTCGCGCGGGGACCACGCAGTCACCGAGGTCGGCGAGCAGAGCCCGCAGCGGAACACCCCCGCTCGCGCGGGGACCACGTCTGCGAAGCCGTTGCAGGCGTCGCACCACACGGAACACCCCCGTTCGCGCGGGGACCACGGACTGGCTGAGCGTCAGCTCGGGTGCGCCCAGGGAACACCCCCGCTCGCGCGGGGACCACTCCGCGAAGGCGCCGGTCATGGCCTCGACGAGCGGAACACCCCCGCTCGCGCGGGGACCACGGGAGCGCCGCTTTGCTGGTCGATCGCAGTTGCGGAACACCCCCGCTCGCGCGGGGACCACGTATCCCTCGTCGGTCTCATGGGCGCCATCAACGGAACACCCCCGCTCGCGCGGGGACCACTCGCTGAGTACGCCGTTCGTCTGGTGACTGATCGGAACACCCCCGCTCGCGCGGGGACCACTGCGGGGTCGGCGTCCCAGAGCGCGCGGCTGACGGAACACCCCCGCTCGCGCGGGGACCACGCCATCCGCCGCCGTGCACCAAAAGCCGGAGTCGGAACACCCCCGCTCGCGCGGGGACCACAGCGCCTCGCGCATCCCGAGTGGAGCGCGGAGAGGAACACCCCCGCTCGCGCGGGGACCACGAGGACTCCCACGAACGCTGCGCACACACCGTCGGAACACCCCCGCTCGCGCGGGGACCACGCGTATCACAACAGGTCAGGGCCCCGAACGAACGGAACACCCCCGCTCGCGCGGGGACCACTCGCTGATCTTCACGCGGGCGGCGATCGTCTCCGGAACACCCCCGCTCGCGCGGGGACCACCTCACCGAGCGCACCGAGGCCACCGTCCGCGGCGGAACACCCCCGCTCGCGCGGGGACCACTCTTCCTGACGTGCAGGTTTATAACCGCTTTGCTGTTTCTTGACCCATGAGTGTGTCGCTCACCTCTACATGCTGGCAGAGAACGAAAGCCGACAGCTCTGCCCGGCATCTCCCCACCAAAACGCACGCCTCGGGATCCCTCAGCTGCTCTCTCAGATTTCTGGCACCTCGCGTGTGCCGTGCTGCTAGGACGCCCCCCGGGGGGCCCGTACAGCTGGAGCCGATGAACTCCGCCTTAGACCACCCCGTACACGTACGGGCGCATCCACGAGTGCGTTGCCTCGGAGTCGAGGCTGTGGAGAGGTCGCTCACGGGCCGGAACAGTACGTACGGACCGGAACAGTTCGGTGCCTCATGACAACGGCCCCGTCAGGTCGGTGGCCGTGACGACGTCGTCCCGTCAGGCGGCGTACGTCAGACGGAGAGTTCGCTGCTCTTGACGGCGGCGACGAACCGGGACCAGCCCTGGGCGGAGAAGTTCAGCACGGAGCCGGCGGGGGTCTTGCTGTCGCGTACGGGGACTGTGGCATGGCCGTCCGCGACTTCGAGGCAATCGCCGTTGGCCCCACCGCTGTAGCTGGACTTGCGCCAACCGGTCAGGGCCACGTCGTCAGTGGCAGGCTCGTTGGTGTGCATGTTCGTGCTCCTTCGCGATGCTTCTGACGAGCGCCATCGACTTTTGCCGTGAGGCCGCGTCACTCATTGCGAGAGTGTAGGAGGTGTGACAGGCCTCAACCAGCGCCGGATCATCCACCAAGCGCCCGTTGTGCACTCCTTCGAGGTACGCCAGCGGGGCCGCGTCTGCGAAGGACAGCAAGTAGAGCATGCCCTCCAGGAGGGCATGCGCTCCTGTTGCGAGAGGCAGCACATGCAGGCGCAGGCGGCCCGCGTCGGCCATGTCCGCCACTTTGTGAAGCTGCTCGGCCATCACCTGCGATCCGCCGACCCGGCGCCTGAGTGCTGCCTCATCGAGAAGAATCCACGTGACCGGCGCTGACGGCCGCTCCAGCAGCGAGGCTCGATTGGCTCTGCTGACAACCAACTCGTCAAGCTCCTCGGCGCTGTAGTTCGGGCGGTATGCCTCGAACACGGCCCGTGAATACGCCTTCGTCTGGAGCAGCCCCGGGATGACCGAGCCGCCGTAGTGACGGATCTCCGTGACTTCCCGCTCCAGCTCGGCGACTTCCGAGAAGTAGTGAGCGAACGCCGGTTCCAGATCCGCCAACCACCGCTCGAAGAACCCGTCCGTCCCGAGCGCCCGGTCGATCAGCCGCGCGTCGTCCGGGCTCGGCAGGCGTCGCCCCGCCTCGTAGTGGCTGATGAGCGTCGGTGAACAGACGACCTGTTCGGCCAGAGCTTCCTGCGTCAGACCGGCGGCGAACCGTCGTAGCTTCAGTTCCTCGCCGTACTTCTGACGTGCCGTACGCGGCTTCTCGTCCGGCTTCATACGTGTCCAACTCCTTGACCTGACCAGCGTGCTGTCATGCCCGACCCCCTGGCGGCGCAGCGAACGATGACCTCACTCTGTGATGAGTTCGCTACGCAAAGGTAGCGGCTGATCTCGGGCCGAGAAGTGCGAACCGAGACACCGAGAGCTCCGTGACCGACGCGACCGGCCCGGGAGCACGGCCATCCCCGGAAAGCAGGCTGACGATGAACCTCGCTATCGCCCGACTCCTCACGCTGGCAAGGAGTTTGCTGACCGACGCACGGCGTCGACAACACCCCTCGGACTCGGACTCGGACTCGGACACGGACTCGGGCACGGACTCGGACACGGACACGTACGTGTGCCCCTACTCCTGCGCGTACGTCGCCGGGCCGACCGTCCACCGCACCGGCGAGCGGCCTCCGTGCGGCGAGGACAGTCCGCTGGTGCGTCCGTACTTTCTGGCGCACGAGCAGCGGGTGGCCGGGGAGTGCGCCGTCGAGGCGAGGCGGCGGCGTGTCCGGGGCGGGGCGCTGCTTGTCGCCGTCCATGGGGTACAGCTCGGCCAGGGCGCGGAGGTCGGGGCATGAGGGTGGGCAACGAACGCACCGGTGACGGCTTCGGTAACCGCCCCGACGCCCCCGTCCCCGTGATGCGGCTGCTGCCGTGGACGGGCATCGGCGGAAAGCCCTGCTACGTCGTGGGCGACGGCAGCGGCCGCGTCTCACGGATGGCCGACGAAGTGGAGAGCGTCCAGCTCGACATGGCTGACGAACTGCTGGGCCACGCCGCCGATCTGCTGGACGATCAAGGAACCACCGAACAGCAGCTCCGCTTCCTCGCCGGTCGGCTGACCGAATCGCTGCTCCAGACCGTGCGCATCGCCGAGAGCCGCGGGACCTGGCTCGAAGAGAGCCTGCCGGACCGGCCGGAACCGCGCGCCAAGACCCACGCATCGGATGAAGATCCTCCGTGAGCCGACGCGCGGCAGGAATCCTTCCGGCATGCGGCCGCTTCCCCCTGACCCGCGCCACCCCCGTACCCCTCCCCGCACCCGTTCGCGCCGCCCCCACACTCGCCCGCGCCGTTTCCTTACGCGTACACCCACCCACGCACATACGCGCCGCCTCGTACATGCACGTACCCACGCACGCACGTGCGCTCCGGCCCGCGCCCCCGTGCTGTCAGTGCCACCCGGTAGCGTCGGAACATGTCCAACATGGCCGTCCTTGAAGGGGTCCTGGAGAGGATCACGTACGCCAACGAGGAGAACGGGTACACCGTCGCCCGCGTCGACACCGGGCGTGGAGCCGGTGACCTGCTCACGGTGGTCGGTGCGCTGCTCGGCGCGCAGGTCGGTGAATCGCTGCGGATGGAGGGGCGTTGGGGCTCGCACTCCCAGTACGGGAAGCAGTTCACCGTGGAGAACTACACCACCGTGCTGCCCGCCACCATCCAGGGCATCCGCCGCTACCTCGGCTCGGGGCTGATCAAGGGTATCGGGCCGGTGATGGCCGACCGGATCACCACGCATTTCGGGGTCGACACCCTGGACATCATCGAGCAGGAGCCGAAGCGGCTCGTCGAGGTTCCCGGCCTCGGCCCCAAGCGCACGAAGATGATCGCGGCCGCCTGGGAGGAACAGAAGGCGATCAAGGAGGTCATGGTCTTCCTCCAGGGGGTCGGCGTCTCCACCTCCATCGCCGTCCGCATCTACAAGAAGTACCAGGACGCCTCGATCTCCGTCGTGCGGAACCAGCCCTACCGCCTGGCCGCCGACGTCTGGGGTATCGGCTTCCTGACCGCCGACAAGATCGCCCAGGCCGTCGGCATACCCCACGACAGCCCGGAGCGGGTCAAGGCGGGCTTGCAGTACGCCCTGTCCCAGTCCTCCGACCAGGGGCACTGCTTCCTCCCCGAGGAGCGGCTCATCGCGGACGGGGTGAAGCTGCTTCAGGTCGACACCGGGCTGGTCATCGAGTGCCTGGCCGAGCTGGCCGCCGACCCGGAGGGCGTCGTACGGGAGAGGGTGCCGTCCCCTGAGGGCGGCGATCCGGTCACCGCCGTCTACCTGGTCCCCTTCCACCGGGCCGAACTGTCCTTGGCCGGTCAGGTCAGGCGGCTGCTGAGCACCGGCGAGGACCGGATGCCCGCCTTCCAGGACGTCGACTGGGACAGGGCGCTGGATTGGCTCGCCACGCGTACGGGGGCCACTCTCGCCCCGGAGCAGAAGGAGGCCGTAAGGCTCGCGCTGAGCCGGAAGGTGGCCGTCCTGACCGGCGGGCCCGGCTGCGGGAAGTCGTTCACCGTGCGGTCCATCGTCGAGCTGGCGCGGGCGAAGAAGGCCAAGGTGGTGCTCGCCGCCCCCACCGGGCGGGCCGCCAAGCGGCTCTCCGAGCTCACCGGAGCCGAGGCCTCCACCGTGCACCGGCTCCTCGAACTGAAGCCGGGCGGGGACGCCGCGTACGACCGGGACCGGCCGCTCGACGCCGACCTGGTCGTCGTCGACGAGGCCTCCATGCTCGATCTGCTGCTCGCCAACAAGCTCGTCAAAGCCGTGGCACCCGGTGCCCACCTCCTCTTGGTGGGCGACGTCGACCAGTTGCCCTCGGTCGGGGCGGGGGAGGTGCTGAGCGATCTGCTCGCGGACGGCGGCCCGGTCCCCGCCGTCCGGCTGACCCGGATCTTCCGCCAGGCCCAGCAGTCGGGCGTGGTCACCAACGCACACCGGATCAACGCCGGACAGCACCCGCTCACCGAGGGACTGAACGACTTCTTCCTCTTCGTGGAGGACGAGACGGAGGACGCGGGGAAGCTCGCCGTCGATGTGGCGGCCCGCCGCATCCCCGCCAAGTTCGGCCTCGACGCCCGCCGCGACGTGCAGGTCCTCGCCCCGATGCACCGCGGCCCGGCCGGTGCGGGTCATCTGAACGGGCTGCTCCAGCAGGCGGTCACCCCGGGCCGCCCCGACCTCCCCGAAAAGCGGTTCGGCGGCCGCGTCTTCCGGGTCGGCGACAAGGTCACCCAGATCCGCAACAACTACGACAAGGGTGAGAACGGCGTCTTCAACGGCACCGTCGGCATCGTCACCGCCCTCGACGTGGACGAGCAGCGGCTGACCGTCCGCACCGACGAGGACGAGGAGATCGGCTACGACTTCGACGAGCTGGACGAGCTGGCCCACGCGTACGCCATGACCATCCACCGCTCCCAGGGCAGCGAGTATCCGGCCGTCGTCATCCCCGTCACCAACAGCGCGTGGATGATGCTCCAGCGCAACCTCCTCTACACGGCGGTGACCCGCGCAAAGAAGCTCGTGGTGCTGGTCGGGTCCCGTAAGGCGATCGGTCAGGCCGTCCGTACGGTTTCCGCAGGCAGACGCTGTACGGCACTGGATTTCCGGCTCCGGGGCGGCTCCGGAGAAGACTTCCTGTGATCACGGCGAAAAAATGATCGATCAAATCGGTGGGAAACATCACGGAGGTCTTCCGGAACCGCGGCCGACGGGGCAGGATGAGTAAATTGGCGGCACTCAGTGCCGTCAGTAGGTCCAATGGACGACCCCGAGTGCACTCTCCTGAGCCGAATGGGGGAGGGTGGAGACAGTCAGGGCACCTCGAAGAAGAGGCACTACGTCGGTGAGGGATGACGTGAGCGAGCACACCAACAACGCTGTGGTACTGCGATACGGCGATGACGAGTACACCTACCCGGTGATCGACAGCACCGTCGGCGACAAGGGCTTCGACATCGGGAAGCTCCGGGCCAACACCGGCCTGGTCACCCTGGACAGCGGATACGGCAACACCGCCGCCTATAAATCCGCCATCACGTACCTCGACGGCGAGCAGGGCATCCTGCGCTACCGCGGCTACCCGATCGAGCAGCTCGCCGAGCGTTCCTCGTTCCTGGAGGTCGCGTACACGCTGATCAACGGTGACCTCCCCAAGGTCGACGAGCTGGCCGCCTTCAAGAACGAGATCACCCAGCACACGCTGCTGCACGAGGACGTCAAGCGCTTCTTCGACGGCTTCCCGCGCGACGCCCACCCGATGGCCATGCTGTCCTCGGTGGTCAGTGCCCTGTCCACGTTCTACCAGGACAGCCACAACCCGTTCGACGAGGAGCAGCGTCACCTCTCGACGATCCGCCTGCTGGCGAAGCTGCCGACGATCGCCGCGTACGCGTACAAGAAGTCGATCGGGCACCCCTTCGTCTACCCGCGCAACGACCTCGGCTACGTCGAGAACTTCCTGCGCATGACCTTCTCGGTCCCCGCCCAGGAGTACGAGCTCGACCCGGTCGTCGTCTCGGCCCTGGACAAGCTGCTCATCCTGCACGCGGACCACGAGCAGAACTGTTCGACCTCCACCGTGCGTCTGGTCGGCTCCTCGCAGGCGAACATGTTCGCCTCGATCTCCGCCGGCATCTCGGCGCTGTGGGGCCCCCTGCACGGTGGCGCCAACCAGTCGGTGCTGGAGATGCTGGAGGGCATCCAGGCCAACGGCGGCGATGTCGACTCCTTCATCCGCAAGGTGAAGAACAAGGAGGACGGCGTTCGCCTGATGGGCTTCGGCCACCGGGTGTACAAGTCCTTCGACCCGCGCGCCAAGATCATCAAGGCTGCCGCCCACGACGTGC
This sequence comes from Streptomyces sp. NPDC101181, assembly GCF_044767975.1. Taxonomy (NCBI): domain Bacteria; kingdom Bacillati; phylum Actinomycetota; class Actinomycetes; order Kitasatosporales; family Streptomycetaceae; genus Streptomyces; species Streptomyces sp. NPDC101181. Next base: position 320,129 of record NZ_JBIWOX010000003.1, read on the forward strand.
TGTCCGCGCTCGGCAAGTCCGACGAGCTGCTCGACATCGCGCTCAAGCTGGAGGAGCACGCGCTCTCCGACGACTACTTCGTCTCGCGCAACCTCTACCCCAACGTGGACTTCTACACCGGCCTCATCTACCGGGCCATGGGCTTCCCGACCGAGATGTTCACCGTGCTCTTCGCGCTCGGCCGCCTGCCCGGCTGGATCGCCCAGTGGCACGAGATGATCAAGGAGCCCGGCTCCCGTATCGGCCGCCCGCGCCAGATCTACACCGGCGAGGTCCTGCGTGACTTCGTCCCCGTCGAGGGCCGCTGACCCCAGCCCCTCCGTAGTCCCCGGCCTCCTCGGCCGACTGCCTTCGCCCCGCGTACCGCGCCTCGCACAGAGCGCGCGGTGTCCGGGGCGATTCGGCGTTACGGGGGCGGGGTCGGGGCGGGGTGCCCTCGGCCGGGCGCTGGGCGCTTCGGCCTGGCGCGGGGCGCTGCGGCGAGCGGCGGCGTCCCGGGTGCGGGGCACGTGACTCTGGGGCGGCCGGAAGCTGGGCCGGGCGCGCTGCCGAAAAGGGAGAAGCGCCCCGCCGCCGATCCCCCCACGGGTCGACGGTCAGGGCGCTTCCCATATCCCGGAGCGGATTCCCCCCACGGGATCCGGCCGGGCGTCTGCCGGGAGCCGAGGCTCCCGTTGTTCTGTTGTGCTGCGGTACGCCGGGGTACGTACGCACGGGAGGGCCGCTCAAAGCTCCCCGGTGCACGTGCCCCGGCCAACGCATGCCATCAGGAGCGTCCCCCAAGACACTCCGTCGGACGTCCCCCAAGACATCCTTGGCAGTCGCACTCTAAGACTCTCGAACCCACTGGATGGTTACCCTGAAACCAGTGTGATCTAAATCTCTTTGTGCATGTTACGTGAAGGCACGCAACCGAAGGCTGTTCGTGACGACGAACACGGACGAAAACGCCATGGCGGCTCCCGCGATCATAGGGTTGAGCAGGCCACTTGCAGCCAGGGGCAGAGCCACGACGTGGTACCCGAAGGCCCAGAAGAGGTTGCCCCTGATGATGGCCAGAGTACGCCTGGAAAGGCGGATTGCGTCAGCTGTCACCTTGAGATCTCCACGAACTAGTGTGAGGTCGCTCGCCTCGATCACCGCATCCGTCCCGGTACCCATCGCCAGCCCCAGATCCGCCGCGGCCGGAGCCGCCGCGTCGTTCACCCCGTCCCCGACCATCGCGACGACCTTCCCCTCGGCCTGGAGACGTTTGATGACGGTGACTTTGTCCTCGGGCATGGCTTCGGCGTAGATCTCGTCGATGCCTACTTCGGCTGCGACGGTCCGGGCGACGGTCTGGTTGTCGCCGGTGAGGAGGATGGGGGTCAGGCCGAGGGTGCGGAGGCGGCGGATGGCTTCGGCGCTGGTGTCTTTGACGGCGTCGGTGACTTCGATGATGGCTCGTGCCTGTCCGTCCCAGGCGACGGCGATGGCGGAGTGCCCGTGGTGGGTGGCGTGGGCGGGGGCGGTGGTGGACTGGGTGGCGTGCGGTTTCGCTTCGGCGTCGCGGGCCGGGTCGTCGTGGACGCGGTTGTCCTCGCCGCCGCCACCACCGCTCCCGCCGTCGGATCCGGTGCCGGGGACGGGAGGAGCGGGGGGCCTCGTGGCCGCCGTCGCCCCGGCCGGGGCCGAAGCCGGGGCGCGGGTCGGGCTGCGCTTCGGCGGTGCGACGGGGCGGGCGGTGCAGCCGGTCTTCTCGACCGTTGCGCTGAGTTCGGCCAGCTCCCGTCCCTCCCCGAAGGAGACGCGGGCCTTCTCGGTCGCCTAGTTCACCGTGGCGGTGACGCCGTTCATCCGGTTGAGCTTCTTCTCAACGCGGGCGGCGCACGACGCACAGGTCATCCCGCCGATCATCAACTCGGCCTCGGAGGCGTCGGCGGCCGGGATCCCGGCTGTTGCCGTGCGGGCCATGTGTCCGAACTCCTGGATGACGCAGGTCGGGCCGTACCCCTCCAGTATCGACTGGCGGGGTAAGGCCCGACCTGAACGGAGTGGTGCGGCTCCGCCACGGCCTCAGGCGGCCTAGGCGGCCGTGCGCCTCAGGCGGCCGTACCGACGAGCTCGTACCCGGCCTCGTCCACGGCGGCGCGGACCGCCTCCTCGGCCAGCGGAGCCTGCGACTCCACCGTCACCAGCCCGGTGGCGGCGACGGCCTTGACCGAGGTGACGCCCGCGATCTCCGCGATCTCCTCCGACACCGCGCCCTCGCAGTGGCCGCAGGTCATGCCCGTGACCTGGTAGACCGTGGTGACCGCGTCGGACGAGATCCGCACGTCGGCCGCACCGTCGTGGCAGGAACCGGTGGGCGAGCAGCAGGAGCCGGTGGACTGGAGGGTCTCGGTCTCGGCGGTCATGGCGTTCTCCTCTTCGGGAACGCGTTCCTCGGAACGCGTCGCGGTTCGGCGGTCGGGGCGGGGCGGGGCGCGGCCGGACTCAGGGCTCCGGGTGCCTCACCTTCCCTCGAATATACCCCTACGGGGTATGAATGCGTCGCACGGGCCCCGCGTCGGTGGCGGCAGGTCCGTCGGGTCCGTCGGGTCCGTCGGGTTCGGCGGGCGCGACGGGTTCGGCGGGTTCCAGGGCGAGGTGGGCGGAGCTCAGCACGGCGCGTCGTCGCCGACCAGGGGGTCCAGGTAGCGGAACATCATCGTCTTCATCTCCTGGATGTACGCCTCGCGCTCCGCGCCCTCGTTGGCCATGATCAGGTCCAGCCCGGCCGTGAACAGCATGAAGCTCATCTCGGCGACCCGGCGGATCTGGGCGGCGGGCACGTCGGGGAGGTAGTCCGCGAGCACCGACTCGACGCGCGTCAGCATCACGGCGTGCACGGTGTCGTGCTCCTGGGTGATCCGGCCGGGGATCTCCGATCCGTGCATCAGGACGGCGAACGCGGGGTTCTCGCAGTTGAAGGCGATCAGCGGGTCGAGGACGGTGTCCAGCATGCGATCGAGTGGCAGGTCGGTGCGGGTCTGGTCGAAGGCGGCGCCGTAGGTGTCGCGCCAGCGGTTGAGCAGGTGGTCGCCCAGTTCGACGGCGATGGCTTCCTTGTTGGGGAAGAACTGGTAGAGCGTGCCCGGTGAGACCCCGGCCTGGCGCGCGATGGCGTTGGTGCTGGACGCGGTGTAGCCGTTGGCGGTGAAGACATCTGCCGCGGCCTGGAGCAGTTGGGCGATGCGGGCCTCGCCGCGGGCCTGGCGGCGGCGCGGGCGCGCGGAGTCCGCGGCTCCGGCGGCGCGCTCGCCCGCGCCTCCGTCCTCGGCGCCCTGCGGCGCGGTGCCCCTCGTGGCTCTGGCCTCCGACACGGTCAATCCCCGGCTTCCGTGATGCGATTGACAAACGCGAGTCATCACTCGCATTCTAGAGGAACGCGAGCGAACACTCGTGTTTGCCAGGTTACGTGGCAACGACTGACCCATGCTGCCTCGTGCTGCCCGGGTCTGGGTGAAGGGGACACCGCACCATGCCCGAAGTCAACCGACCCGAGCCGCCGCCCGTCGGCGGCTGGACCCGGTTCGTCACCGCCCGGCCGCGGCTCGCCCTCCTGGCGGCCCTGGTGATCACCGCGCTCGCCGTGTTCGCCGGGAGCGGGGTGGCCGACCGGATGGGCAGCGGCGGCTGGCAGGCCCCCGACGCCGAGTCGTCCTACGCGACGGAGGTCCTGGAGCGGGAGTTCCCGGCCTCCCAGCCCAACCTGCTGCTCCTGGTGGACAGCGGCACGGCGACCGTCGACGATCCGGCGGTGGCCGCCGAGGCCGCCCGGCTCGCCGAACGGCTGGACGCCGAGCCGGGTGTCTCGGGCATCGGCTCCTACTGGCAGAACGCCTCGCCCGCGCTGCGCTCCGAGGACGGCCGCGAGGCGGTCATCGCCGCGCGGATCGGGGGCGACGAGAAGGCGGCGGGCGAAACACTCGAACGGATAGCCCCCGACTTCGCCGGTGAGCGCGGGCCGGTGCGTGTCTCCATCGGCGGTCCCGTCGCCGTGCAGCACGAGATGCAGGAGATCATCCAGGAGGACCTGCTGCGGGCCGAGTTGATCGCCCTGCCGGTGACACTCGTCCTGCTGGTCATGGTGTTCGGCAGTGCCGTCGCCGCGATGCTGCCGCTCGGCGTCGGCATCGTCGCGATCCTGGGCACCAACGCGGTGCTGCGGGGCCTGACGGAGTTCACCGACGTCTCCGTCTTCGCCATGAACCTCACCACGGCGCTCGGCCTCGGACTGGCCATCGACTATGCCCTGTTCATCGTCCGCCGCTTCCGCGAGGAGCTGTCGGCCGGGGCGGACACCCGCACCGCGGTCGGGACGACCCTGCGGACCGCCGGGCGGACCGTGCTGTTCTCGTCGCTGACGGTGGCGGTGTCGCTGTCGGCCATGCTCGTCTTCCCGCAGTACTTCCTGAGGTCCTTCGCCTACGCCGGGATCGCCGTGGTCCTGCTGGCGGCGGCCGCAGCGCTGATCCTGCTGCCGGCGGCGCTCATGCTCCTCGGCCCCCGGATCAACGCGTGGGACCTGCGCCGCCTGCTGCGTCGCCGGAGGAAGGGCGGCGCGGCCGGCTCCGCGTCCGCTCCCGCCGCGGGCGAGGTCCGGGGCGCGGCCGAGGGCCGGGGCGCGAGCGAGGGGCGGGAGAACGCCGAAGGCCGGGAGGCCGGCGAGGGGTGGGCCCGGCTCGCCGTGCTGGTGATGCGCCGGGCACCCGTTTTCGCCATCGTCACCACGGTCGGGCTCCTGCTGCTCGGGCTGCCTTTCCTCGGCGCCAAGTTCGGCACGGCCGACGACCGCCAGCTGCCGACCGGCGCGGAGTCCCGCGTCGTCCAGGAACACCTCCGCGAGGCCTTCCCCGGCAGCCCCGGCGGCGGCCTGGAGATCCTCGCGGAGGGATCCGGCACGCCCGCCGCGTACGGAGCGCTCAAGGACCGGATGGAGCGGATCCCCGGCGTGCTGCGGGTCGACGGCCCGGTCACCGCCGACTCCGTCGCGTACTACAGCGTGCTGCCCGAAGGAGAAGCCGTCGGCGAGGAGACCCAGCAGCTCGTGCGGGACCTGAGGGCCGTGGATTCCGGCTCCCTGGAAACGTCGGTGACGGGCGCCGCCGCGGTGCTGGTGGACTCCAAGGACGCCATCGCCGACCGGCTGCCCTGGGCGCTGGGCGTCATCGTCGTGGCGACCCTGCTCCTGGTGTTTCTGATGACCGGCAGCGTGCTGATCCCGCTCCAGGCCGTCGTGCTCAACGCCCTCAGCCTGACCGCGATGTTCGGGGCGATGGTCTGGGTCTTCCAGGACGGGAACCTCTCCGGAGTGCTGGCCTTCACCAGCACGGGCGACATCGAGACCACCCTGCCCGTCCTGATGTTCTGCGTGGCCTTCGGGCTCTCCATGGACTACGGGGTCTTCCTCATATCCCGGATCAAGGAGGAGCACGACCGGACCGGCGACCACGAACACTCCGTCACCTTCGGCCTGCGGCACACCGGCGGGCTGATCACCGCGGCCGCTGTGATCCTCGCGGTCGTCATGGTCGCCATCGGCACCTCGCGGGTGACCAACACCAAGATGCTCGGACTCGGCATCGCCCTCGCCGTCCTGATGGACGCCATGGTGGTGCGCGGCCTGCTGGTGCCCGCGGTGATGAAGCTGATGGGTCCCGCCACCTGGTGGGCCCCCGCGCCGCTGCGGGCCTTCCACCGGAAGTTCGGCCTCAGCGAGGGGGACACGGCCCCGGCCGCCCCCGGCGGGCCGGATGCCCCGAACGCGCCGGACGGCTCGGCCGCCGAGCGGTCCGGGCAAGCCCGGAGCGCTCCGGACACGCCGGGCGGCTCGGACGCGGAGGACATATCCACGGCCGACCGTGGCGGAGGCAGGGTCACCACCGGGGCGTAGGGCCTGTCGCCCGAGCCGGTCCAGGGCGGCGTCAACCGACCTCCCGGAGTTTCGGGAAAGGTGATGTGACCTGGGGATTAGCGCTCGTGCTCGGGAGAATCGCGGCAGCGGAGAGGGGGGCCGGGTGGACCGGACCGTACGACCGGATCTACGACTCCGGGTGCTTCCACCACCTGCCACCCCACCGCCGTATCAGCAATCTCTCCCTCCTGGAGCGCTGTCTGGCTCCCGGCGGGCATCTTCGCCCTGACCTGCTCTTCGCGGCCGGGGAAGGCGGTATGGGCTCGGAGCTGTCGGACCGGGACCTGTACCGAAGTGGCGGGATGCAGGGCGGGCTTGCCGACACCCTGGAAGCGCTGCGCCGCGTCGTCGCCGGTCTGACGGAGGTCGAACTGCGGCGAATGGCCGACGAGGCGCCCGCGTCCCCGCGCTTCGGAAAGCCTTCCTCTGGACGGCGCTGTTCCGGTCAGCCGCCGTCCAGGGTCAGGCGGGCCCTTCGGCGTAAACACTCCGGTCCAGGCGCTCCGGTCCAGGCGCTCCGGTCTGTATCGCGCTGGGTGGCGGGGTGTCAGCGGCCTCGATTGCGGGGGCGGGAGGCGACCCAGGCGCGGACGGTGTCTCCGTACCAGTACGGCTTGCCGTTCTTCACCTGGTCGGGCGGGGGCAGGAGACCGTGCTTGCGATAGGAGCGGACCGTGTCCGGCTGGACCTGAATGTGCGCGGCAATGTCCTTGTAGGACCAGAGTGTTTTGTCCGTCATCCGTGACACCTCTCTGCACTTCTCTGCTCTGCTCTACGGCGCTCCGCGGTGGCGGGCCGCGAGGCTCGTCGGGGCCGTCACGGAGCGCAAGTTGACGATCACTCAGCCTGTGCTCGGATGAACGCCCCGGGGCGACAGGCGGGGTGGGGCTGTCGACCGGCTGTGACGGAAAACCCGCGTAACGGAGATATGTGTGGCGAAATGGTTACCGCTGTGGCAGAAAGGGCGAACGGGTATCGGTGTTGCGGGACGGTGCCGTGGTCGTGGGTGCGACCGGGGCTCGACAGGGTGACCGGCATCGGGACAGGGCGTTGTCAGACCCGGGTGCCACGATGGTGACCATGAGCACTGCCGAACGCCCGATGCCCCCACTGGAAGCCGACGAGCGCACTTCGTTGGAGAGCTGGCTCGACTTCTACCGCGCTACCCTGGCCCAGAAGTGCGAGGGACTCTCCGACGAGCAGCTGCGCGAGGCTTCCGCCGAGCCGTCGTCGATCACCCTGCTCGGACTGCTCCAGCACCTCGCGGAGGTCGAGCGGAACTGGTTCCGCCGGGTCCTCGCGCAGGAGGACGCCCCGCCGATCCACCCCGCTCGGGAGGGGGACAAGGCCCGGAGCGAGGGGCACGACGGCGGGTTCGACCTCACCGACGCCTCCTCGTACGAAGAGGCGTCGGAGCGGTGGCGCGCCGAGGTGGCCGTGGCCCGGGAGAACTGTTCGAGCCGCGCGCTCGACGACACCAGTCCGTTCGCGGGCGGACGGGTGACGCTGCGCTGGATCTACACGCACGTGATCGGTGAGTACGCCCGGCACTGCGGCCACGCCGATCTGATCCGCGAACGCGTCGACGGCCGCACCGGCGTCTGACGGCGGGCGGGGTGACGGGGTGACGCGGAAGGAGGGAAGGGGTGAAGGAGGAGGGGAGAGGGGGTTTCGCGGGGTGTCAGAGTCCGGAGCGTGGCGACCCGCAGGAGCGGAGGAACTCCCGGGTGCGACGGGCGATGGGGAGCGGCTTGTCCGGCGGGCACGGGTACATGTCCTGCTCCACGATCGCGAACAGGTCGACGTCCAGGGCGCGCGCCGCGTCCAGGACCGGTTCCAGGGCGGGGACGCCGCCGGGCGGCTCACACATCACCCCCCGCGCCACCGCCGGACCGAACGGGACCTCGTCAGCCACCACACCCGCCAGGATCTCGGGGTCGACCTGCTTGAGATGGAGATAGCCGATGCGTTCCCCGTACGTCTCGATGAGCTTGACGCTGTCGCCGCCGCAGTAGGCGTAGTGCCCGGTGTCCAGGCAGAGCGAGACCAGAGAGGGGTCGGTGGCGTCGAGGAAACGGCCGACGTTCTCCTCGGTGTCGATGTGGGTGTCGGCGTGCGGGTGGACGACGATCCGCAACCCGTAGCGCTCCCGCACCTCCCGGCCCAGCCGCTCCGTCTGGGTGGTCAGGTCACGCCACTGAGCGGGGGTGAGCGTGCTGTCCTCCAGCACCTCGCCGGACTTGTCGTCGCGCCAGAAGGAGGGGATCACGACCAGGTGTTCGGCGCCCATGGCCCGGGTCAGTTCGGCGATGTCCGCGACATGGGCCCAGGTCCGGTCCCAGACGTCGGGGCCGTGGTGCAGTCCGGTGAACACGGTGCCCGCGGAGACGGAGAGCCCCCGGCTGCGAGTCTCGTCGGCCAGCCGGGCGGGATCGGTGGGCAGATAGCCGTACGGACCGAGTTCGATCCACGTGTAACCGGCCTCGGCGACCTCGTCGAGGAAGCGTTTCCACGGCACCTGCCGCGGGTCGTCGGGGAACCACACCCCCCAGGAGTCGGGTGCCGAGCCGATACGGATACGGGCCGAGGAGCTGGCGGAGGCGGTCATATCGCCCAGCCTCAGGGCCCGCACGGAAGGGTGTCAAGGGTTCGTCCGAATGTCCGGACAAAATGTTGACAGGGTTCCCGGGGGAGGGCTAGACCTGGGACCAGCCGGCCACCGGCGGGGCGAACCGGCGGTTCGAAGGGATACGCATGCCTGAGCCGTACGATGTGACCACCCAAGTGCCCGAGCTGCCCGAGCTGCCCGAGCCGGACGATAGGACTGTCGGAGCGGCCGAGCCGTACGACGTGATCACCATGGGGCGGATCGGGGTGGACCTCTATCCGCTGGAGACCGGGGTGCCGCTCGCCGAGGTCGGGACGTTCGGCAAGTTCCTCGGTGGCTCCCCGACGAACGTGGCGGTGGCGGCGGCGAGGCTGGGGCGGCGCACGGCCGTGATCACCCGTACGGGAGAGGACCCCTTCGGGGACTATCTCCACCAGGAACTGCGCGAGTTCGGGGTGGACGACCGGTGGGTGACGGCGGTGGCCGCGTATCCGACGCCGGTGACCTTCTGCGAGATCTTCCCGCCGGACGACTTCCCCCTGTACTTCTATCGGCAGCCCAAGGCCCCCGATATGGAGATCGAGGTATCGGACGTCGACCTCGACGCGGTGCGCGCGGCGCGGATCTTCTGGATGACGGGCACCGGGCTCAGCGCCGAGCCCAGCCGGTCCGCGACGCTGGCGGCGCTCCGGGCCCGTGACGCCGACGACGGGCCGCCGGACCTGCCCGGAAGGCCCCGCACCGCGACCGTGTTCGACCTCGACTGGCGGCCCATGTTCTGGGACGGGGGCGACGCCGACACGGAGGCCCCCGCCCGCTACCGCGAGGCGCTCGCCCACGCCACGGTCGCGGTCGGCAACGTCGAGGAATGCGCCGTGGCGACCGGCGAGCGCGAACCGTACGCCGCCGCCCGTGCCCTACTCGCGGCCGGGGTCGAACTCGCCGTCGTCAAGCGGGGTCCCAAGGGTGTGCTCGCCGTCCACCGTGACGGGTCCACCGTCGACGTGCCACCGCTGCCGGTGGAGGTGGTCAACGGCCTCGGTGCCGGAGACGCGTTCGGGGGCGCGCTCTGCCACGGGCTGCTCGCGGGCTGGCCGCTCGACCGCGTCCTGCGGCACGCGAACGCCGCCGGGGCCATCGTCGCCTCCCGCCTTGCCTGCTCGTCCGCGATGCCTTTCCCGTACGAGGTCGACCAGGCCCTCGCGGACGGCGGCGTGAGCCGCAGCCCCGACGACGGCACCGGCCGCCACCCCGACCCTGGCCCCGGCGACGACGGCTCCGGCCGCCGTGCCGACAGCGGCCCCGGGGACGACTCCGGCTCCGCCTCCGCCCGCAGCTCCGCCCCCGGCCATAGCTCCGCCCCCGCTCCCGGCCGCGCCCCGGGGCGGGGCGACGGGAACGGAGCGCGGGCATGAGCGCGGTCGCCGCCTCCGTCACCGAGCTGGTCCGGCTGCGGGCCGAGCGCCCCGAAGCGGTGGCCGAGGCCGCCGCTCGGCGGAGGCGACGCCCCCTGCTCCGTGCCGGCGGTGACCGGCTCATGATTATCGCGGCTGACCATCCCGCCCGCGGCGCGCTCGCGGTCGGGGGCCGAGCCCTGGCCATGGCCAACCGGGTCGAGCTGCTGGACCGGCTGCGCCTCGCCCTCTCCCGCCCCGGGGTCGACGGGGTCCTCGCCTCCGCCGACGTCCTGGAGGACCTGCTGCTGCTCGGCGCACTGGAGGGCAAGGTCGTCATGGGCTCGATGAACCGGGGCGGGCTGGCCGGGGCGGCCTTCGAGCTCGACGACCGGTTCACCGGCCACCGCCCCGAGGACCTGGTCCGCCACGGCTTCGACGCGGGGAAGCTGCTGTTGCGCATCGACCACGACGACCCCGGTTCGCTGGACACCCTGCACTCCGCCGCCCGGACCATCGACGCCATGGCCGCGCACCGGCTGCCCGTCTTCGTGGAGCCGTTCCTCTGCCGCCGCGTCGACGGCCGCCTCCGCAACGACCTCGGCGCGACCGCCGTGGCGACCTCCATCGCCATCGCCTCGGGCCTCGCCGGGACGTCCGCGTACACCTGGCTGAAGGTTCCCGTCACCGAGAACCCCGACGACATGGGGCCGGTCATGGAGACCTCCACCCTGCCCGCCGTCCTGCTCGGCGGTGACGTCGGCGGGGACGAGGACACCGCCTACGAGAAGTGGCGCGTCGCGCTGCGGCTGCCCACCGTGCGGGGTCTCGTCGTGGGGCGCTCGCTGCTCTACCCGGCCGACGGAGACGTGGCGCGCGCCGTGGACACCGCCGTGTCGCTGTAGACGTCTCCCGTACGGGTGGGGAACGCCTCCCCGCACGGGCAGGGAACGCCTCCCGCACGGGTGGGTGTGGAACGGGCCCGTACGGACCGGGAACGGGCTCCCGTACGGGTCGGTGGGGAACGGCCTCCGTACGGGGTAGGGAGTGGAGCGGGCGACGGGCAGGGAGCGGGAAGGGAGTAGGACATGACGACGCATCACCCTCACCAGGACCGGCCGGAGCACCGCCAGGACGGTCCAGGAGGCCACCGCCGAGACCGACCTGAGCACCAAGACCCGCCGAAAGGGCACCGCCCGGACCCGCCGGAGGGTCACCGCCCGGACCGGTCGGGAGGGGCCTGCCCGGACCCGTCGGAGGGGCATCGGCGGCACCACCTGGTCGCCGGCAGCGCCGCGCGTGGCCCCTACGCCCTGGACATCGATCCCGAGCGGGCCGGGTGGGACCGGTCGAGCCTGCGGGTACTGGAGCTGGAACCCGGCGGTGTTCACACACTGGTCACCGGTGGGAGTGAATGGATCGTCCTGCCGTTGACCGGCGGCTGTACGGTGCACACAGCAGGTGAGACCTTTGAACTGCTGGGCCGGGAAAGCGTGTTCAGCGGGGTTTCCGACTTCGCTTACGTACCCCGCGACGCCCAGGCACAGATCGCCTCCGGCGCAGGAGGCCGCTTCGCCCTGGCAGGAGCGAGGTGCGAGCGACGACTCCCCGCTCGCTACGGCCCCGCGCCGGAGGTACCCGTCGAACTGCGTGGCTCCGGCACCTGCTCGCGTCAGGTGAACAACTTCGCCGCCGCGGACACCTTCGACTGCGACCGCCTGATCGCCGTCGAGGTCCTCACCCCCGGCGGCAACTGGTCCTCGTACCCGCCCCACAAGCACGACGAGCACGTCCCGGGCGAGGAGTGCGAGCTGGAGGAGATCTACTACTTCGAGGTGGAGGGCGGCGGCCTCGGCTACCACCGGGTCTCCCCGTCGCGCGACGGCGGTACGGACGTCCTCGCCGAAGTGCGCGACGGTGACGCCGTCCTCATCCCCGACGGCTGGCACGGTCCGTCGATCGCCCCGCCCGGCCGAACGCTGTACTACCTGAACGTGATGGCGGGGCCGGGGGAGGAGCGGGCCTGGCTGATCCGCGACCATCCCGACCACCGCTGGATCCGTGACACCTGGCCGGACGAGCCGGTCGACGCCAGACTCCCGCTGTACACGGCGCATCCGTCGCCCGGCCCGGAGGTAACGCCTTGAGCCCGACGAGTCCCGCGAACCCCGGTGGCCGCACCCGCCGCCTCACCACGGCGCAGGCCCTGATCGCCTTCCTGGCCCGGCAGTACACCGAACGCGACGGCCGACGGCAGCGGCTCATCGCCGCCACCTGGGGCATCTTCGGCCACGGCAACGTCGCGGGCATCGGCCAGGCGCTCGTGGAAGCGGGCCAGGCGGGTCCAGCAGGCCACCCGGGCCACCCGGGCGAGGGCCACCCGCGCCACCCAGGCGAGAGCCACCCGCGCCACCCGGGCAGTCCGAACCACCCGGGCCAGGCGCGAGGCAGCGGAACCGGTCACCGTATGCCGTATCTACAGGGCCGCAACGAACAGGCCATGGTGCACGCGGCCGTCGGGTACGCCCGCCAGTCGGGGCGGCTCTCCGCGCACGCGGTGACCACGTCCATCGGGCCCGGGGCCACCAACCTCGTCACCGGGGCCGCCCTCGCCACCGTCAACCGGCTCCCCGTCCTGCTCCTGCCCGGCGACACCTTCGCGACCCGGCCCGCCGACCCCGTACTGCAACAGCTCGAAGTGCCCTACGCCGGTGACGTGTCGGTCAACGACTGCCTGCGGCCCGTGTCGCGCTACTTCGACCGGATCACCCGGCCAGAGGCGCTGATCCCCGCGGCCCTCCAGGCGATGCGGGTCCTCGCCGACCCCGCCGAGACCGGGGCGGTCACGCTGGCGCTGCCGCAGGACGTGCAGACGGAGGCGTACGACTGGCCGGAGGAGTTCCTCGCCGAGCGGGACTGGCACGTGCGCAGGCCCGCGCCCGACGCGCTCGAACTGGAAGCGGCGGTCCGGGCGGTGCGCTCGGCCCGCCGCCCGTTGATCGTCGCGGGTGGCGGGGTCCGCCACAGCGCCGCCGAGGAGACGCTCGCCGCGTTCACCGCCGCGACCCGCATCCCGGTCGCCACCACCCAGGCGGGCAAGGGGGCCCTGCGCCACGACCACCCGGCCGACGTCGGGGGCGTCGGCCACACCGGCACCGCCACCGCGGACGAACTGGCCCGCACCGCCGACCTGGTGATCGGCGTCGGCACCCGCTACACCGACTTCACCACCGCGTCCGGCACGCTCTTCCAGCACCCGGGTGTCCGCTTCCTCAACCTCAACATCACCGGGTTCGACGCCCACAAGCTGGCCGCCCTCCCGCTCGTCGCCGACGCCCGGACGGGTCTCGAAGCGCTCAGCAGCGCGCTCGCCGGACGGCGCTACCGGGTCGACCCGGCGTACGAGACGGAGTACTCCGGCGCGAAGGAGGCGTGGGAGGCGCGGGTCGAGGCGTCCTTCGCCACCCCCGACCCCACCGCGCGCCCCACCCAGACCCAGGTCCTCGGTCTGCTCGACGCCCTGGTCACCGAGGAGGACATCCTCATCAACGCGGCGGGTTCGCTCCCCGGCGACCTGCACAAACTCTGGCGGACCCGCTCCCGCGACCAGTACCACGTGGAGTACGGCTACTCCTGCATGGGCTACGAGATCCCGGCCGCGATCGGCGTCCTCCTGGCGACCGCCGCCAAGACACCCACCGGGACCTCCGCGGGGACCCACGCCGGGACCCCCGCGGGAACCCCCGCCGGGACCCCTGCAGGAACCCCCGCCGGGATCACCGCAGGCAGCCGCTCTCCCCGCCCCGTCTGGGCGCTCGTCGGCGACGGCACGTATCTGATGAACCCCACCGAGGTCGTCACCGCCGTCCAGGAGAACCTGCCGCTGAAGCTGCTGATCCTCCAGAACCACGGGTACGCCTCCATCGGTGGCCTCTCCGGGACGGTCGGCGCGGAGGGCTTCGGCACGGCCTACCGCCACCGGGACGCCGAGGGCGGTTTCACCGGCCCGCCGCTCCCCGTGGACCTCGCCGCCAACGCGGAGTCGCTGGGCCTGCGCGTCCTGCGCGCCGCCACCGTCGACGACCTGCGCGAAGCCCTCGCCGAGGCCCGTGCCGCGGAGGGCCCCACTTGTGTCTACGTCGAGACCGAAACGCCCGACACAGTGTCGGGCCCCCCTCCGGCACAGGCGTGGTGGGATGTTCCGGTGGCCGAAACCGCGAGCCGACCGGCGGCGGTGAAGGCCCGGGAGGAGTACGACCGGCAGGTCGCCGCCCGACGCCGCCACCTGTGAAACCAGCCCCGCGCCCGCCTCAGGTGCTGCGGCCGGGAGCCCGGCCGAAGCCTGAAGCCCGAAGGAGTACGTCATGACGAAGACCGTCAACCACTGGATCGGCGGCAGGACGGCGGAGGGCACGTCGGGCCAGTACGGTCCCGTCACCGACCCGGCCACCGGCGCGGTCACCACGCGGGTGGCGCTGGCCTCGGCGGAGGAGGTCGACGCGGCCGTCGCGGCGGCGAAGGCCGCGTACGCCACCTGGGGGACGTCCTCGCTCGCCCAGCGCACCGCCGTCCTCTTCCGCTACCGCGCGCTGCTGGACGCCCACCGCGACGACATCGCCGCGCTGATCACCGCCGAGCACGGCAAGGTGCACGCGGACGCGCTGGGCGAGGTCGCCCGCGGTCTGGAGATCGTCGAGCTGGCGTGCGGGATCACCACCCAGCTGAAGGGCGAGCTGTCCACCCAGGTCTCCCAACGGGTCGACGTCTCCTCGATCCGCCAGTCGCTCGGCGTGGTCGCGGGCATCACGCCGTTCAACTTCCCGGCCATGGTGCCGATGTGGATGTTCCCGCTGGCCATCGCCTGCGGCAACACGTTCGTGCTGAAGCCGAGCGAGAAGGACCCGTCGGCCGCCAACCTGCTGGCCGAGCTGGCGTCGGAGGCGGGCCTTCCGGACGGCGTCCTGAACGTCGTGCACGGCGACAAGGTCGCGGTGGACGGCCTCCTGAACCACCCCGACGTGGCGGCGGTCTCCTTCGTCGGCTCCACCCCCATCGCCCGCCACATCCACGCCACCGCCTCCGCCAACGGCAAGCGGGTCCAGGCCCTCGGCGGCGCGAAGAACCACATGCTGGTCCTCCCCGACGCCGACCTGGACGCGGCGGCGGACGCGGCGGTCTCGGCGGCGTACGGCTCGGCCGGTGAGCGCTGCATGGCGATCTCGGCCGTCGTGGCGGTCGGCGCGATCGGGGACGAGCTGGTCGCGAAGATCCGCGAGCGCGCCGAGAAGATCACGATCGGCCCCGGCAACGACCCCGCTTCCGAGATGGGCCCCCTGATCACCGCGGCCCACCGCGACAAGGTCGCCTCCTACGTCACCGGCGCCGCCGCCCAGGGGGCGGAGGTCGTCCTGGACGGCACGGGACACACGGTGGAGGGCTTCGAGGACGGCCACTGGATCGGGCTGTCCCTCCTGGACAAGGTCTCCACCGACTCCGACGCGTACCGGGACGAGATCTTCGGCCCGGTCCTGTGCGTGCTCCGCGTGGACAGCTACGAGGACGGCGTCGCCCTCATGAACGCCTCGCCGTTCGGCAACGGCACCGCGATCTTCACCCGTGACGGCGGCGCGGCCCGCCGCTTCCAGCTGGAGATCCAGGCGGGCATGGTCGGCGTCAATGTGCCGATCCCGGTGCCGGTCGGCTACCACTCCTTCGGCGGCTGGAAGGACTCGCTCTTCGGCGACCACCACATCTACGGCAACGACGGCGTGCACTTCTACACCCGCGGCAAGGTCGTCACCACCCGCTGGCCCGACCCGGCGGACGCCCCGGCCGGCGTCGACCTCGGCTTCCCGCGCAACCACTGACCCAGTCCCCGCCCGCCCCCCGGTCACAGCCCGGGGGGCGGGCCCCGAAGTCCGCGTACTCCTCCCGGGCCCCGACGTCCGCGCGCCCCTCCCGGGCCCAGGGGGCCCCTGCACCCCTCCCGGGATCAGGGGACTCCTTGTACCCCTCCCTGGACCAGGAGGCCCTGCACCCCTCCTGGCATCCGGGAGACCCCGAACGCGCCCTGGTCCGACCCCGACCCCGCACCCGCTCCCGGGGCGCCGCCCCCCACTCGGGCCGAGCGCCGGGCCCGCTGCCCACCGGCCGGGACCTCCCCGCTACTGCGTGCCGAACTCCCATACCAGCACCGCGCATCCGCCGTCCGGCACCGCCCCCGCCGAGCGGTAGGTGGCCAGTGCCGCGTCGTTGTCCGGCTCCACGCCGACCCACACGTCGTAGCACCCGCGCTCCCGGGCGACGTCCACCAGCGCCCGCGTCAGGGCCCCGCCGATGCCCCGGCGGCGGAAGCGCTCGTCGACGCCGAGTTCGTACAGGCACATCTCGGAGCCCTTGTCCGGGTGGAGCATCTCGACGCCCGTCACGAAGCCCGCCGGGACGCCGTCCACGTAGGCGATCAGCATCAGGTGGCCGTCCGCGGCGAGGAAGCCGGCGGCCCACTCCGCGCGGGGCGGGGCGTCGAAGAGGTGGGCGGCGGCCCGCAGTTCCGTCACGGTCGTGGTGCGGCGAATGTCCACCATGGCCTCCCGAGGCTAAGGGTTTCCCGGGGCACGGCGTACCGCGTCCGGAGTACGGGGAAGGCGCACCGTACCTCTCCGGGATGCCGCGCACTTCACCCTGGCGGCACGCGAAAGGGTTGCGTCCTCCGTTTAGGGTCGAGGGATGGAGACCCCTACTGCTCGATGGCGGCGTCTGCTGCCCCGCACCCCCGGCCGGTGGGCCTCGGTCGGTGCCGCGCTCGCCGTGCTCGTGGGCGGCGGCGCCTGGAGCGCCGCGGCCGACGACGGCTCGCCCGAAGTGCGGCGCGAGGACCGGACGCTGCGGATGGACGGGGTGCCGGTCGACACCTCGTACTTCTACGGGGAGGGGTCCGGGAAGCGGCCCGCCGTGCTCATCGGACACGGCTTCGGCGGCAGCAAGAACGACGTACGGGCCCAGGCGGAGAAGCTGGCCGCGGACGGGTACGCGGTGCTGACCTGGTCCGCGCGCGGCTTCGGGAAGTCCGGCGGCAAGATCTCCCTCAACGACCCGGACCGCGAGGTCAGGGACGTCTCCCGGCTCATCGACTGGCTGGCGGAACGGCCCGAGGTGGAGCTGGACAAGGAGGGCGACCCCCGGGTCGGTCTCACCGGCGCCTCCTACGGCGGAGCGGTCTCGCTGCTCGCCGCCGGGCACGACGAGCGCGTCGACGCCATCGCCCCGGTGATCACGTACTGGAATCTCGCCGACGCCCTCTTCCCCGACGGGGTCTTCAAGAAGCTCTGGGCCGGGATCTTCATCACCACCGGCGGCGGCTGCGAGCGGTTCGAGCAGCGGCTGTGCGCGATGTACGAGCGGGTCGCCGTCAGCGGCGAGCCCGACGCGGAGGCCGTGAAGCTGCTCACCGAGCGCTCGCCGTCCGCCGTCGCCGACCGGATCAAGGTGCCCTCGCTGCTCCTCCAGGGCCAGTCCGACTCCCTGTTCCCGCTCGGCCAGGCCGACGCCATGCAGAAGGCCATCAGCGCCAACGGCGCGCCCGTCTCCGTCGACTGGATCTCCGGCGGCCACGACGGCGGCGACAACGAGACCAGCCGGGTCCAAGGGCGCGTCGGCGCCTGGTTCGACCGGTATCTCAAGGAGGACACCGGCACCGGCACCGGGCCCGCCTTCCGGGTCACCCGTACCGGAGGTGTCGACTCCACCGACGGGGCCGCCCTGCTGCGCGGCGCGAGCAGCGACACCTACCCGGGGCTGCGCAGCGGCGGCCGGGAGATCGCGATCGACGGGGGCACGAAGACCTTCCGCAACCCGGCCGGGGCCGCGCCGCCCGCCATCTCCGCCGTGCCCGGCCTCGGCGGCGGACTCTCCCAGCTCTCCTCGCTCGGCGTCGGGCTCTCGCTGGACTTCCCCGGCCAGTACGGCCGCTTCGAGTCCGCCCCGCTGGACGCTGCCGTACGCGTCACGGGCACGCCCACCGTCCGCGTGAACGTCACGGCCAACGAGGGCCGGGACGCGGTGCTCTTCGGCAAGCTGTACGACGTCTCACCGGACGGCCGGCAGCAGCGGCTGCCCTCCCAGCTCGTCGCGCCCTACCGGATCACCCCGGGGGAGCAGGGCAGGCCCCTTGAGCTGGCGCTGCCCGCCGTGGACCACGAGTTCGACGCCGGACACCGGCTGCGGCTGGTGTTCTCCGCGACCGACCTCGGTTACGCGTCCCCGGCCGAGCCCGCCACGTACACCGTGACCGCCGACGGACCGCTGACCATCCCCACCGCCCCCGCCGTACGGACCGCGGCCGCCCCGCTGCCGTGGTGGACCTGGGGTCTCCCGGCCGCCGCCCTCGTCATCGCGGCCGTGCTCCTGATCACCGCCCGGCGGCGGACGGCGACCCCCGCACCGGATCCCGCACTGGCCGACGTACCGCTGGAGATCACCGGGCTCTCCAAGAAGTACGCGAAGTCCGTCGACCGGTACGCCGTGCGCGAGTTGTCCTTCCGCGTCGAGAAGGGCCAGGTCCTCGGACTCCTCGGCCCCAACGGCGCAGGCAAGACGACCACCCTGCGGATGCTGATGGGGCTCATCACCCCCGACGAGGGCGGGATCCGCGTCTTCGGCCAGGCCATCCGCCCCGGCGCCCCGGTCCTGTCCCGGGTCGGCGCCTTCGTGGAGGGCGCGGGCTTCCTGCCGCACCTCTCCGGGCGCGCCAATCTGGACCTGTACTGGCAGGCCACCGGGCGCCCCGCCGAGGACGCCCACATCGACGAGGCCCTGGAGATCGCCGGGCTCGGCGACGCGCTGGCCCGCGCGGTACGGACGTACTCCCAGGGCATGCGGCAGCGGCTCGCCATCGCGCAGGCCATGCTCGGCATGCCGGACCTGCTGATCCTCGACGAGCCGACCAACGGGCTGGACCCGCCGCAGATCCGCGAGATGCGGGACGTGATGATCCGGTACGCGGCCGGGGGCCGGACCGTCATCGTCTCCAGCCACCTCCTCTCGGAGGTCGAGCAGTCCTGCACGCACCTGGTCGTCATGGACCGGGGCCGCCTGGTCCAGGCCGGTCCGGTCGCCGAGATCACCGGCTCCGGCGACATGATCCTGGTGACCACCGCCGAGGAGGTGCCCGAACCGCTCGTGGAGAAGATCGCCGCCCTGCCCGGGATCGGCTCCGCCGTCCGCACCGGCGAGGGGCACGGCCTCCTCGTCCGCCTGGACGGGGCCACCACCTCGCGGCTCGTCGCGGACCTGGTCCGGCTCGACGTGCCGGTCACCGGCGTCGGCCCGCATCGCCGCCTGGAGGACGCCTTCCTCACCCTGATCTCCCAAGGAGCAGCATGAGCGCCCCCGTTCAGCCCCCCGAGGCCCGGGTGGAGAGCGAACACCCGGAGGCCGCGGGCTACCGCGCCGGGCGCACCCTCCCGCTCCGCGTCGAGGCCATGCGGCAGTTGCGCCGCCGCCGCACCCTGCTCATGGGCGGGGTGCTCGCCGCCCTCCCGTTCATCCTGATCATCGCCTTCGCGATCGGCGGCACGCCGGACGGTGAGGACGGCGGCGGAGGGGGCGGGGGCGGGGGCAGCCGGATCAACCTGATGGACGTGGCGACCGAGTCCGCCGCGAACTTCGCGGCCACCTCGCTGTTCGTCTCGGCCGGGTTCCTGCTGGTGATCCCGGTGGCCCTGTTCTGCGGGGACACCGTCGCCTCCGAGGCCAGCTGGTCCTCCCTGCGCTATCTGCTCGCCGCGCCCGTGCCGCGGGTCCGGCTGCTGTGGTCCAAGCTGGTCGTCGCGCTCGGCTTCAGCCTCGCCGCGATGGTGCTGCTGCCGGTCGTCGCCCTGGTGGCGGGCACGGCCGCCTACGGGTGGGGGCCGCTGAAACTGCCGACCGGGGGAGCGCTGGCCGCCGGGGACACCGTGCCGCGCCTCGCGCTCGTCGTGGCGTTCATCTTCGTCTCCCAACTGGTCACCGCCGGGCTGGCGTTCTGGCTCTCCACGAAGACGGACGCACCGCTCGGCGCGGTCGGCGGCGCGGTCTTCCTCACCATCGTCGGCAATGTGCTCGACGCGGTGACCGCGCTCGGCTCCTGGCGCGACTTCCTGCCCGCCCACTGGCAGTTCGCGTGGGCCGACGCGCTCCAGCCGCAGCTGGAGTGGGGCGGCATGATCAAGGGGGCGGCGATCTCGGTCACGTACGCCCTGATCCTGTTCGCACTGGCCTTCCGCGGGTTCAGTCGTAAGGACATCGTGTCCTGAATCTGATGTTCCGCCGTTTCAACGGCCGCTGACCGCCCAGGGCCGCCCGCTGTTGCGGCATCGAGACGCTTCCGCAACGCTTTCGTCGGCTCCGGCGGGCGGCCCCGTACGTCACATTCACAGGTGTCGAGGACACCGTGACGACGTGGGGGGATACGTATGTACGAGGCCGGACGGCAGGAACAGCACGGTGGAGAGCGGGAGTCGGGAGGGCCGGGCCGACGGCGCGGGAAGCGCGTCGGAGGGCTGGCGCTCCTGCTGGCGGGCGGCCTGCTGCTCACCGCGTGCAGCGCCTCCAGCGGCGACGGCACGACCGCAGACCGGAACTCCGCCGCCCGCAGGGGCCCGGGGGCCGCGGGCGGACAGCCCGCCCCCGACGCCGCGGCGCCCGGTCGGAGCGGCCAGGGCTTCGAGGCGGACCGGGCGCGGCCGGAGCGGGCCGCACCCGACTACCTCTCCACCTTCGCCCTGGACGTGGACACCGCGAGCTACGGCTACGCGCGCCGCATCCTCGGCGACGGCAGGCTGCCCGAGCCCGGAGCCGTACGGCCCGAAGAGTTCGTCAACAGCTTCCGCCAGGAGTACGAACGGCCCAAGGGCAACGGCTTCGCGGTGAGCGTCGACGGGGCACGGATCGACGCTCTCCAGGGCGGCGGACCGGGCGCCGGGCCCGGGAACGGGACGGAGACCGACAGCGGGGCCGGGAGCGGTGACGAGAGCGGGACAGCAGGCGGAACCGGAGCCGCCGACTGGTCGCTGCTCCGCGTCGGCCTCGCCACCAAGGCTGCCCCGCCCGCCGCGGAACGCCCGCCCGCCGCGCTGACGTTCGTCGTCGACATCTCCGGCTCCATGGCCGAGCCAGGCCGCCTGGACCTGGTCCGGAAGTCGCTGATGATCCTCACCGACGAACTGCGCGACAACGACTCCATCGCCCTGGTCACCTTCAGCGACGAGGCCGAGACCCGGCTGCCGATGACCCGCCTCAAGGGCAACCGGAACCGGATCAAGGACGTGGTCGGGGAGCTGGCCCCGGCCCAGTCCACCAACGCCGCGGCGGGCATCACCCTCGGCTACGAGGAATCGGTGAAGGGACACCGCGAGGGCGTCACCAACCGGGTGGTGCTGCTGTCCGACGCGCTGGCCAACACCGGCGAGACCCGGGCCGAGAGCATCCTGGAGAAGATCGAGTCGGCCCGCCGCGAGTACGGCATCACCCTCTTCGGCGTCGGTGTCGGCAGCGACTACGGCGACGCGTTCATGGAGCGGCTCACCAACAAGGGCGACGGGAACACCACCTACGTCGGTGACGAGGAGCAGGCCCGCAAGGTCTTCGTCGACCAGCTCCCCGCCCACCTGGAGATCCGGGCACGGGACGCCAAGGCCCAGGTGGCGTTCGACCGGAAGACGGTGCGGCAGTTCCGGCTGATCGGCTACGAGAACCGCGAGGTCGCCGACGAGGACTTCCGCGACGACAGCGTCGACGGCGGCGAGGTCGGCCCCGGCCACACGGTGACCGCGCTCTACGCCGTACGGCTGCGCCCGGGGACGCCCGGCACCGTCGCCACGGCCACCGTCCGCTGGCTCGACCCCAAGACCCGCGAGGCGCACGAGGAGACCGGGACGCTGCGGACCGACGCGATCGGCGGCGCCCTGTGGGGCGGCGAGAGCGAACGCCTCCAAGTGGCGGCGGTGGCCGCCTACTTCGCGGACGACCTGCGCAACGGCGACCTGCCCGGAGCGCCGGGCCTCGGCGCTCTCGCCTCCCGGGCGTCCGAGCTGGCGGAGGCGACCGGGGACAGCTCGGTGCGGAAGCTGGCCACGGCCGTCTCGGACGCGAACCGCCTCAGGGGCGGCAGGCCGGGAACGGACGGCGGACCGGAACCGACGGAGGGCGAGATCCGCTGAGGGGCCCCGGCAGAACGGCACGGGCCCAGGCCGGGACCCGCGCCGTGGGCCGGGGGCGGCACCTGACCGGGACCGGCGCCGTGGGCCGGGGGCGTGCGCGGGGCCGACGGGGCGTACGGGGGCGGTGCGGAGGTGTACGGGGGTCTTCGGGGCGTACGCGGGTGGGGCAAAGGTGTACGGGGCGTACGGGGGTGGGGCCGGTCCGGGCGAGGCCCCACCCCCGTAACGCGGTCACACGTTGGGGACCTTCAGCCGGTCCCAGCTGCTCTTGCCGGGGATGCCGTCCGCGTCGCCGCCCGTGTAGCCGAGCTTGCGCTGCCAGGCGGCGTACGACTTCCGGTCGGCCTCGGACCAGGACGGCCCCGGTCCCACCGTGTACCGGCCGCACCCCTCGGAGACCAGGCGCCTGCCCATCGCCGTGACGACCGGGCTGTTGCGGCCGACCCTGAAGAACGCGGATCCCGGGAACGGTTCGTACGTCGGTTGCGGCGGCGGGTCGGAGGGGCCGTCGGGGGCGCCGCCCAGCCGCTTGGCGATCCTGGAGCGCATCGAGTTCATGGTGAAGCCGCGCGGGTCGACCTTGCCCGGCTGCCACTCCAGGTGCCCGATCACGGAGCGCTGGGACCAGCCGTGGGCCCGGCAGATGGCGGCGGCGGCCCGCTCGATCGCCAGCAACTGGGCGGCGGGCCAAGGGTCCTTGCCGTCACCGAGGTTGACGCACTCGAAGCCGTAGAAGTACCTGTTGCCGTCGGTGTTGGCCTCGTTGTCCGGTGGCAGCGCCTTCTCCGCGACGACGGCGCGCAATACGTCGTCGTCCCCGAGCCCGGCGTGGTTGGCGCGGCCGTTGCCCACGAGGTAGACGGTCCCGTTCTTCGCGATCACGCCGTGGCAGAGCGGGCCGGGCAGGGCGGAGTGGCCGTTGTAACAGAGGTCCACGGAGGACGAGGTGCCCGAGGTGACGGTGTGATGGATCATCACCCCGTGCGTCGGGCCCCAGGGCCCCTTGTGGTTCCGGTTGTTGGTACGCCAGCTCCGGTGTTCGACGACCTGGAGGCCTTCGTCGCGGAGGGCTTTGAGCAGCTTGTCGGCGGACAGCGGCGTCGCCATCGTGGCGCTCCTTTCCCTGCGGGTGCGTAGGTTCACGCGGGCGGTTCGGCGGGGGGCGACGGGATCCAGGGGCCTCGACGACGTTCGTCGCTCGCGCGGACCCCGCCGGCTGTGCGGTGGTCGGGAGCGCCCTGCGACGGTTCCGCCCCCGTGCTCACCTGATCGTTTTTCCCGCTCCCGCACCCCTCCGAACGTCCCGTCCGACGGAAGGTTTCACCGAACCCGAACGCCTGTCCGGACATATGCGAACGCGGGTTCCCGTTCCGGACGCCGCACCACCTCACGCATCAACCCAGGTGCCGGTCTCGCGCCAACCCACGCGCCGGTCCAGCGGAATCGTCGGGAGGCCGCCCCTCCAGACGCACGCGCAACATCTTTGTCGTGTGCGGGCCAATCCGTTCCGGCGGCGGCTCCGAATAGACGACATCAGCGACCGAACGTCGTTCCGGCCCGCGCCGGGACCTCCGGAAGGGGATGTGTCCTCGTGATAGCCCGCCGTACAACTCGCCTCGCCGCACTGCTCGCTCTGCCCGCCGCGCTCACCCTCGGGGTGTCCGTGCCCGCCCTGGCCCACGAGGGCCACACCGCCAGCACCACGAAGGCGGCCGACGGTGACACGTACCAGATCGACCTGGAGCAGCTGAACGACTCCGGTGCCAGTGGCGCCGCCCTGGTCAGCCTGGACGGTGACAAGCTCACCGTGAAGATCGACGCCCAGGGGCTCGTTCCCGGTCAGCCGCACGCCCAGCACATCCACGGCTCGACCGACGGCCACGACTTCCGCTGCCCGGACAAGAGCGCCGACAAGGACGGCGACGGCATCGTCACCACCGCCGAGGGGCTGCCGCAGTACGGGGACATCAACATCTCCCTGACCACCAAGGGCGACACGTCCAAGGACAGCGGCCTCGCGGTGGACCGGATGCCGGTCGCCGACAAGGACGGCAAGCTGACGTACTCCCGGACGATCACCGTGTCCCAGGACGTGGCGGACCACCTCAAGGACCTGCACATCGTCCAGCACGGCATCGACCGGAACAACGACGGCAAGTACGACTTCGGCGCGGGCAAGAGCGAGCTCGACCCGAAGCTCCCGCAGGAGGCCACCGCTCCGGCCAACTGCGGCATGGTCAAGGGCGCGGCCGTCGGCTCCATGCCGGTCGGCGGCGTAGAGACCGGCGGCGGCACCACGGAGGGCGTCGAGTCGCCGGGCCTCCTCGCCGCGGGCGGCGCGGCCCTCCTCGCGGCAGGCGGCCTGTTCGCCGTACGCCGCCGGACCCGCACCGCCGACGACGGTCACGGTGCCTGAGCAGTCCGGCCCGTACCGCCCACGACCCACGGCTGACGACCGTCGCGGCGGCTGAATCCCGCCGCGCCGCCCGGTCCGTGTCCAACGCCCCTCGGCGGCAGGAAGCAGGGAAAGGTGACCCCGATGAACGCAACGGACCCGAACGAGGGAACCGCGCCCCGCCCCGGGCGGCGGACGTTCGTGCTGACCGCCGCCGTCGTGGCCCTGCTCCTGACCGGCGGGCTGCTGCTGGCCCTGGGAACCGGACGCCAGCAGCCTGCCCCGCCGACCGCCACCGACAAGGGCGGCGCCCCGGCCCCGGCGGACCGTACGGCCTCACCTGACGGAGGGTCGTCCGCGTCACCGGGCGGCGGAGGCGGGCGGCGCGGCACCGCGCTGCCCGCCTCCCGCCCCGTCAGCATCTCGATCCCGTCCCTGAAGGTGAACTCCACTCTGGAGGACCTGGGGCTCGGCGAGAACCGGGCGATGGACACCCCGCGCGATCCGGACAAGGCCGGCTGGTACACGCCGGGCCCGACGCCGGGGGCCATGGGCCCGGCGGTGATCGCGGGACATGTGACCTGGGACGGCGCCCCGTCGGTGTTCTTCGAACTCGCCGACCTCGACCCGGGCGACCGCATCGAGGTCCGCCGCGCGGACGGCCGTACCGCCGAGTTCACCGTCGACCGGAGCGCCGTCTACCCGAAGGACGAGTTCCCCACGGTCGAGGTCTACCGCAACCTGGACCACGCGGGCCTCCGCCTGATCACCTGCGGCGGCGACTTCTCCGAGGCCGACCGCCGGTACGCGGACAACGTCGTCGTCTACGCCACCCTCACCGGCAGCCGCAGCTGAGAGAGCCCGCCCCTCGGGCCCGGGGCACCGGGCGACTGTGCAAGAGCGAGGGCCTGGTCCGCCTCGCGCGCCCACCGGACACCGTCCGGCCTGAGAAGACGCCGCCGCGGTGAGGCGGCGCCAAGGGCACAAGTTCAACCCCCGTAACGCCTTCTCCCGAGCCTTCTCGATCGCCTCGTCCAGGGACGGTGCGAGGACGCGTTTGAGAACGCCATAGCAACGCCTCGCTGCCCGCGCAGGCCAAGGCATGGCAGGCGCCCTCCCAGGGCAAGCCAGTGCCGCCCCCTTCACGGACTGGGCGATAGGACCGAGCACACCGCGGCCGCCCGGCACCACGTGGTCTGCGCCGACTCCCGCTGGTCGCGGTCGCTGAACACCTACCAGCGCGCCGCCGCGAAGGACCGGTTGCGCTCCCCGATGCTGGGCGGCTCCACCGGCAGCATCACGCCTGCGCCTTCTGGCCGCGCGAGGGCATCGAGAAGCAGGTGACGATCGGCGGCGACCTTCGAAGCCACCTCGGTTGTCCTACCCCGTAGGACGTCCAGCCACTGCCGGTCAGAGCATGACGGCATCCACCAAGCCGCGCTCGACAGGCCCGCAGGCACACCTCGGCGCCTCCTCGCCCTATTCAGGCTTCACCGCACCGGCTGACAACCACCTGCCGACGAACGACGTGGATTCACAGAGATCGCGTGAGCCGCGTCGGGCGGCTCACCGTCGGCGACGTGATCCACGACGACACCGTGCTGAGAGTCAGAACCTCGGGCAGGGACGCCTGCTGAGCGCACAGGCTATGACGAACGGGTCAGCTGGTCGGACGGCCGTATCCGGCGGCCGAGTGCTACACCCAGCTGGAAGCGGTTGTCGACCCCCAGTCTGTCCATGAGCGAGCGCAGGATATTGGTCACGGTGCGGGGGCTGACGCCGAGTCGGCCGGCAGCACTCGCGTCCGTGTGCCCCGCGAGCAGTAATGCCACCAGCTTGCGCTGGCGTTCATCCAGGGGCATGACGGCGGCGATCCTCTCCTCCAGGGACGGGCGCGCCGGAGCAGTCCGCTGTCGGCGCTCGAGTATGCGAGGGTCACTGCGACGTAGAGCTGCGGGATCCGTTGCGTTGGGCATGAGGCCGGCTCCTACTCGGTGCGGTGGGACGGGCGCGGCGGTGCATTTCGCGTTTTTCGTCGAAAAGGAAGCTGATACCGGGGGGCCATTAGTACGGCTGAGGCCAAAATCGTTCCGCGCTATGGTCTGGACCGCGCGTTGCAGGGTCGCCCTCGTCAAACTGGAGTGTGCTGCCGGGGCCATGCGGCTTTCGATCAGCGGCTCATCTCGTGAAGTCCACGCCAGCTCGGGCGAGTTTTTGCGCGAGGATTGACCTTCCCAAACTTGTTTTTGTCAGCTAAAATTGACTACTGAGTCATATCTGTCTGGATTGTCAAGGAGTGGTTGTGAAGAATTCGGAGGGAATCGGTGAGCGAATCCGCCGTCTTCGTCGTGCAGCGGGAATGTCCCAGGCCGACCTTGCCGGCGACGCCATGTCCACCAGTTACATCTCGCTGCTGGAGGCAGGCAAGCGCGTGCCCTCGACCGATGTGCTTGCGCAACTGGCGAGGAGGCTGGGCTGTGACCCGTCCGATCTGACCGGTATTCCGCCGGGGAGCGTGGTCACCGAGTTCCGGTTCGAGTTGAGTTACGCCGAGATGGCGTTGAACAACGGAGATCCTGAAGCCTCGCTCAACGCCTACCGCGATGTACAGAAGAAGGTGAGCCTCGATGACCAGCCAGAGATCTGGTACAAGGCGGAGCATGGTATGGCCAGGTCGTTGGAGCACGGCGGACGACTGGAGGAGGCGGCGGTCCGGTTGGAGCGCCTGCTCACCGCTTCCCTCGACCACCCCGACCTGGTGCCGCGCCTGCCTACGGTGATCGCCCTCTGCCGGTGCTACCGGGAACTGGGCGATCTGTCCCGCGCCATCGAGGTGGCGGAAGCCACGTTGGCGGAGTGGGAGGATATGCGGCTCGCGCCGACGGTCGTCGGGGTCGAACTGCTCTCGACCCTGGTCGGCGTCTATATGGAGCGCGGGGACCTGCACCGGGCGGCTTACCTGGCCAACCAAGCGATCACGCAAGCCGCGGTGGTCACCGACTCCCGCGCGCTCGGCGCCGCGTACTGGAACGCAAGCGTCGTCATGCACCGTAACGGCAACACCGCAGACGCTCTCACACTTATCGAGAAGGCACTGGCCATCTATGCCGAGGGTGATGACCAGCGAGCTCTCGCGCGGTTGAGGAATGCCTACGCCATGGTTCTCCTCCATTCGGACACGGCGCAACCGGAGGTCGCCCGTGAGGTGCTCGATCAGAGTCTGGCGAGCTTGCGCGAGGTCGGCAGCAATGTAGACATCGCTTATTGTCTCTCCGCTCTGGCGCAGGTCGAGCTGCGTCTCGGAAACGCGGCGAACGCGATTGATCATGCGAATCGGGCCCTGGAATTGCTTGGCTCTGATCACCGGCTGCAGAGCGCCCGCAACCATCTGGTGCTGGCTGCCGCCCAACTGGCCCTTGGCGACAAGGAGTCCGCTCGGGATGCCTATGAGCGTGGCGCCTTGATGCTGGAGGCGTCGGAGGCCAGTCGCCAGGCCGCATTCGCGTGGGCCGAGCTGGCCGAGATCTTGAAGCTCTGCGGTGAGGACGAGCGTGCGGTGTGGGCCTACCGGCAGAGTGTGCGCTGCATGGGCCACCGGGAGACCTTCCTGACGAACCAGAAGCTGACGTCGCCGACATAGGGGCGGCATGAAGGGCAAGTGTCGCCGGGAATCCGGACACATCCCTGCTCCTCGGTACGTCGCCCCCTGCGGTCAGCAGCACACCGGGATGTCGTCGATCGGGTCCTGCGGCGTGAGCTGTGTCGTTTCGGTGGTTAACGCAGGAAGGGGCGTCCGGGCCGGCTGCGTGGCCGACGCCGCCGGAGCGGCACACGCCAACAGAAGTATCGCGGCTGCCGAGAGGTACCTGAGTCGGTTCATCTGAGTCATTACCTTCCTTTTGCAATGGCGGACGGTCAACTCCGCCAGCAGTGCCTTACTGACCGCTTCGTTTAAAACGTTGTCACATTGCGACACGGCAGTCAACATCCCGACCCTCCATTTCAATTTGTCCGCTGTAGGGCAATTTGTGTGCTTTTTTGCGGACAGGATGAAGGGGGGTGAAGCGGGTTTTGCGTAAATTGGCAGTCTATCGGGTAAGGGTATTCTCTTCGGTGCTGTAGATTTGTGACTGTCAGTCAACGTGTATTGACAGCGACGGGGAGAGGCAGACGTGGGCGGGACAGTCTCAAGAGCAGTGGCGTTCGTGGAGCATCTGGTGGGCCTCGGGTACCGGCGCCTCCCGCCCGGACCCCTCGTCGCGGCCGACGACGACACCACGCTGTTCACTTCGGTGGCGGCTCCGGCCTGGCGAAGGTTCCTGACCGGATACCCCCGTTCCCGGCCCGGGGGTTCCGTGGTTCTTCAGTGGACAGTCAGCACAAGCCGTCTGATGCACCTTCCGTCGGGTATCCCGCCCAGCGCCCACCGCACCATCGGCGCCATCTGGGTCGGCCGCCGCCCGTACCGCGAAGCGTTGGGCGGCGTCCTGGAGGCGTTGCGAAAGGCCCACGTCGGCACCGGTGATCTGACGTTCCACCTCAGGGCGGAGCGGCATGAGAGCCCGTCTGTCACAGCCGCCCTGCTCGAACTGGGTATCCGGCCCGAAGGCATCGTGCGCGGTGCTCGATTGCCGGACGGGCTGGTACGCCTCGAACCCGAGTTGGGACCCTGCCTGAGCGTTCGGCGCAGGTCCGGGACAGCCAGGTTCGGCCACTGTGACGCCCAGTGCCCGTGTGGATGTCACGTCACGGTCGCGCACATCCAGTTCGCGGAGCGTTACCGCACCGGGGGTCGTATCACGCCGCTACGCCAGCCACTGTCGGAGATCATCGTCTTCGAACACGCACTGACTCCGGCCGTCGACATCGCGGGCCTGCCGGTACAGGGCGGCCGGAGCATCCCGGTACCGGCTCTGCTCAGCCGACTGACTCGGGCGATCGCCGATCTTCAGCCCCTCGCCGGCAATGTGACAGGCCGAAGTCCCGTTCTTCTCGCGGACCTTGCCAGCGTCGTCGTGCTGCTGCTGGGCGACGGCATGGCACCCGGACTCCGTGGTGGGCCCTACGTCCTCCGCCGGATGATGCGCATGATCGGTACCGAACTGGCACTGCAAGGACTGTCTCCCGACCTGATGTCGGCGGTCATCGCCACCGCCGACATCGCCTACCGGGCTCCCCTGGGGTTCCCTGAGCTGCCGGACCGCTCCTGGACGTACGTCGAAAGAGAACAGGACGCCTTTCAACGAGTGCTGACGCGCGGTCCTGACCTGCTTCTGCGATCGGGCGCTCTCTCGGAGGATGAGGGGGACGCCGCACGCCAACTCGCGCGGCTGTGGTCGGAGCGGGGTGTGCCCCTCGCGCTGTCGCTGCGCTGGTGCCGTGAAGCGGGCGTCGAACCGTCCCTCCCGCACCTGGCACGAGTGGAAGTGGAGTAAGGGCTGTCTGCGGCAGCTCGCGGCGTTGTCCGGGGTCTCGCCCGCCACGGGGTGCCGAGTCATCCTGTGGCCGGGACCGCTCCTGACCATCGAGCCGACCACCTGCTCCGCCGCCCCGCACCGGCCTTCTGCAACGCGCTTTCGGTCCGCGCGGCGCCCTCCCCGCGCACTGACGCCCATCGGTGGCGGCCCGTGCACCGGTCGAGCTGATCCGGGGTGCGGCCTCGTTGACCGGCACCACATCAGGGCAGGGCTCACCCATACCCGGGGCCCCTCCTGGGAAGGAATCTATCCGCCCGCGGCCCGACGCACGGGTGTGACAGTGGCGTTGAGGTCCTCCTCGATGTGGTGGAGACGGCGGGCGATCAGCTCCAACCAGCGCGCGGTACCAAGGTTCTCGGTGCCGGGTCGGCAGCCGACGTGGTGAGCGGTCTGTTCGATGATTCTGCGTGTCGCGGCCAGCGGTCCGGACGCCTCGTCGGCCAACTGGGCAAGAATCGTGGCGAAGCGCGCTGACGAGGTCGGCATGACGGCCTGAGCACTGTTCGGCTGCGCGGTGCCGTCGCGAGTCAGGCTCAGGCGCAGGTCGTGCTCGATATGCCGGGCTTCGTCGCAGAGGCGTCGCATGAGGTCGTCGGGCTGAGACTGCCAGGCGCCGTCGAGCCGGATGAGGTTGGCGATCAGATCGAGGCGTCCAGGTCTGCCGCGGACGGCGGCCCAGCGGCAGCCATGGGCGTCCCCCGGTATCTCGATGCCGGCGGCGCGTGCGAGACGCAGAGCTGTCTCGGTCCACTCCGCCGCGGACAGGTCGCGGTCGTCGGGATGAAGCCGGACAACGAGGTGGAAGACCGCCCGCCGGTCGTTCGTCGGGCTCGCGGCGAACGGATGCTGCAGCAGAGGCTTTTCGAGGTGCTGCGACCATTGGGCCGCCGTCCAGCTCTTCGGTGCCTCGTCCGGGGCGCACGAGTCCCGCCCCGACCAGTGGGCGACCACGGTGTGTTCGACAGCGCCGCCCCCGATGGGAACGGAGCGGCCCAGCGCTTCGCTGAGCGGGACGCTCGGGCTGTGTGCGCGCTCGTTGACGTGGGGGATCACTTCTCTCCTCCTGTGTGGACCGGCAGGCGCCGGTCCAGGTCGTGGGCCGCGGTAATCGCGAAGCGCTCGCGTACAGGCCTGGCGCGGATCGAGATGTCACCGATCACGACCCGGTCGACGACGCGAGTAGCTGGTCGTACCGGGAAAGCACGCGTAGGGCTCGCACCGCACTGAAGAGCGCGAATGAGGCCGGGCTGCCGACCCGGGGGCTCACCGGCCGCTCCGCGCGCCGACGGCGTCCACCAGCGACCAGGGCCGTGATGCGGTGCGAACGCCATGGGTGTCGGCGGCGGCGTCCAGGACGATGAGATCGCAGAAGGTCCTTTTCGGAGCGTGGCGGAAACCTGCCTCTCGATCACATCAACAATTGACAGAGCCGTGATCATCGAAACGCGGAGCAGATGTGACCCCCGGAGTCCGTCTCGAATGGCGAGCCTCCACCGCGCCGACGAGGGGCAGAAACAGGCCGCCTCTCGCCGGATGATCAGTAGATGTGCCACTCCTCAGGTTCTCACGTCCGGCTCTCAGAGGCGGCGTTTGTTGCGCATATTGGCAATTTCGGAGACAGCCGACTTGTTGATCTGGCAGGGTCAGGACATCTCGATTCGAGTCCGCGCGCGGGACGCCTACTTCACTGTGCGTGCAGGATAAGGTGCGCATTGATTGCCGATTTTTTCACTGAGTGGCATCAGCTCAGCCCTGCCGGGCATGTTGAGATCGCCCATGCCATCAACCGATTCGGGCTGACTCGACCGATGGCCTGGGTGACTGCCCACACCGACATGCTGTTTGGCTCCGAGATCACTGCCGGACTTGACCTGAATTCCGAGGCCACCCCGGAGTGGCTTGCCATCTCCATGGCCCCCGCTGGCCTTTCGGACGTCAGGCAGGCCGCCATGACGCAACGCCTGCGTCGTCAGCTGAGCGCGTATTCCGGCACTGGCCAAGTCAAGCTTTCGCTTTCACCAAGTCCCCCAGCTCATCCCGCGATTTCCGAAGGAGCGCGATGGCATTGCCGGAATCTTGTGCAGGACCAGCGGAGGTCGTAACGCCTACAGGAGGCGGTCGTAGTGGGCCACTGATGTGGTCGCAGGAGATGTACTGGTACCAGTACCATCTGCCCCTTCCCGTTGTGGACAGCGCGCGAATTCCACTGATTATTCGCATGCCGGATCCGGGAGTTCCCGAGGATCTGGTTGTTTCTGCTGTCCGGAACGTGATGCACCGATACGAGGCGCTGCGTACGATCTATCCGACGGACGAGCACGGTAGGCCGTTCCAGCTGGTGCTCGACGAGTTCCAGAGCCCCGTCCCGTTCCGGCGGGACGGTAATGCTACCGAAGATATTGACGCTGTCTTCCATGCTCTTTTTGCGCCGCCCATGGATCAAGCGACGGAACTCCCGCTGAGGCTGGGTCTGAACTTCACAAATCGGCGCGTGGCTACTCTGGTCCTGGTGATAAACCACATCGCCGTGGACGGGGCGAGTAGGACCCTCATCAAGGATGATATTACGCAGTACCTGAGCGCTTCTCATGAGGTGAGTTGCTCCTCGGCAGATGGTCAAGGGATACCTGTGCAGCCGCTCGTCGTCGCACGGCGGCAGTCGAATGCGGAGCCCTCCGCCCATGATCGATCCATGCGATACTACGAAACCATCCTAAAAAGCTCTCCGGCCGCTGAATTCCCTCGCTTTCGCCCCGCCGCACTTCTGGAATCGCGGCGGGGTGGTGACAGTTACTACAACAGGGTAGTTCTGCAGTCGTCCGCTCTCTTTGCCGCTTTGCGGAAACTTCATAAAACGTACGGCTCGAGTGCCGCAAACTGCGTTTCTGTCGCATTCGCTGTGGCGGTTCTCGCACTGTCTGGAAATTCCGCAACCACCCTCAGGATGAACTTCTCAAACCGTTTCGCGGAGGTACGTCAGTCAGTCGGTTGCTTCTTCCAGGAGGCGTTGGTCCCCATACGCCTGCCTCTGCGGGCGACCATGAGTGAGGTGATGGCCGAGGTCAAGAAAAGGATTCTCATTGCAAACCGGTACGCACAATACTCCTACCTTGATTTTCGGGACCTCAAGGCAAAAATCGAAACAGAACGCGGTCTGCCGATCCGGTTGGGGACGGTTCTCAACTGCAGTGACAAGCTCGAACGGCATCTGCGTGAGCCGGTCTCCCAGGACAGGACTTCCGCAGAGCGACCAACCACGATGAAGCGCTTTGAGTGCCTGTGGCGAGATGAGTACACCGATCTGTGCCTCAGAAGCACCGCGCGGGGAGGGGAAGTTTATCTGGACCTGATCGCCCACCGGTCCGTACTCGAGGAAGACCAGATCGAGAAGACGCTTTCGGCGATGGAGCATTTGCTCATCGCTTGGGCGAACGAGCTGGATATGGCGACTGCCACCGTCGCTGAGGTCATCGAGCGGTTCGGACTGCCGGTGTCCGCCTATGGCGAGGAGTGGGTTCATGTTGATCACAGCTGGGTCGACACGGCCAAGCTGGCGCGGTTCTTGAGTTCCGTGGAGGGCGTCGAGGCTGCCCGGGCCAAGGTTGTGGAGCGCCCATCGGGAGACCAGGCCCTCGTGGCTCAACTCGTGGGAGAGCCGAGTAGGCAGGACCAGGTGCGCGCACACGTCTTAGCTTCGATGCGCGAGAACGTGGACCTGATGTGCCCGTCCGAGTTCGTCTGGTACGACGAGCTGCCGGGGCCGGGGTCTTCGTCAGCTGCCGGGACGACGATGTCCGGTGCCTCCGAAGGAACGGCGTGTTTCCCAGCCGGCCCGGAGAGCCGCGCCGCTTCAGCGGGTTACGAGGCCTTGGCGACCGCTGTGGAGCTCGCTCTAGGTGGTATCCGGGTGGACATGGACCGCTCATACATCCAGCAGGGCGGGAGCGCTGTCCTGACGCCGGCAGTGACGAAGCATCTGAACCGGCTGGGATTTGAGGGCCTGTCCCCGGATGACCTCATGGGGCCATGGCCCCTGTGGGCTGCGGTGGATCTCTGTACGAAGCGAGTGAGGAAGGCGTGATGGCGGAGGAGTGGCAGCGTCCTCCGTCGCCGTTCGCGGCGTCCTGTTCCAGCCGCACCGACTGAGCCTTCTCCGACCTGGTCCCGATGGCGGGCTGTTGAGGGTCAAGGGCTGTACGCAACGACGAAGTTCCTGGTGGACGGGTTCTCGACCAAGATCACCCGTGTCTGCCAATAACTTCGAGGGCTTGTCCACCCGTCCCCGATCGATCTGTCCAGCAGCACTCCGCGGCATCTGACGCGACGGCTCACCGCGAGGCGGCGGGAGCTCGGCACATGGTGGGCGGCGACCGCCCGCCAGTCGGCCCTGCTCGCCCTGGCCCATCGGCGGTCCCATCTGCGGTGGGGTGACAGCCTCCCCGGGAGAAGGGTGGCATGCTCGCGGGATTCGTCTCCAGACGCGTCTGGGCCAACGCCCGGGGGGAGATCCTGTCCGAGTGTGACTTCACGACGCCGACCGGCGAGCGCGTCCAGGACCTGCGCCACACCTGTCTCACGGCGTGACTCGACAGCGGCGTCCCGCCGGCGCAGGTCGCCGATCGGGCGGACAACAGCGGCCCGTCCTGTTGGCGGTCCGCGCGCGCTGCATCGTCAGCCAACCGGATGACTACCTCAAACGGATCGAACGCGTCCACGACCTGCATCAAGGTGGCGGCGTGAAGAGCCCGATTCGCTTCGGACGGCAGACAGGCACGGTCTGACCTGTGAAAACGCCGCCTCGGTGAGGCGGCGTCAGTGGTGCCCCCGGCAGGACTCGAACCTGCGGCCAAGCGCTTAGAAGGCGCCTGCTCTATCCACTGAGCTACGGGGGCCGGGGGTCCTGATCGGGTGGTTCCTCGGCTGTGCCGGGACAAGGATAGGGCTCCGATCCCCTGGACCCGGTTGCTTCACCTGCGTGGCACGTTGTGGAGGTTCGGTGAAGCGAACCGATAATCGCAGGTAGGTGCGATTCCCGCAGCGCTTTTCGCCTACTGCGGGCCGGGTGTTGTGCAGTCGTTATGCCCCTGCCCCACTCGTCCCCTCTGTCCGGACTCTGTCACGAGGGTGGACCCGCCGCGCAGGGAGGGCTATACGCTTCAAAAAGGATTCAAAATTGGGCATTCTTCGCATGTGGCGACCATGGACGTACGGCCTCAGCTCATCGACGCACTTTCCGCCCTGCGCGACCGGGTCGCCGCTGTGCGTCTCCCACTCCCGCTGCCGGGGGCCGAACGCGCCCGGCAGACCCGGGTCGAACTCCTTGCCCAGCTCGACGACTACCTGCTGCCCCGCCTCAAGGACCCCGAGGCGCCGCTGCTCGCCGTGATCGGCGGGTCCACCGGGGCCGGGAAGTCCACGCTGGTCAACTCGTTGGTGGGGTGCCGGGTCAGCGAGGCCGGGGTGCTGCGGCCCACCACCCGGACGCCGGTGCTGGTCTGCCACCCCGACGACCACCACTGGTTCGCGGGCGTCCGGGTCCTGCCCCAGCTCACCCGGGTCTGGCTGCCGCCGGGCCGGCCGCGGGACCCCGACGGGCTCGACGACCTGACGGCGGGCGGCGAGGACGGTGAGAGCGCGCTGCGGGTGGAGACCGCCGTCAGCCTGCCCCGCGGCCTCGCGCTCCTGGACGCCCCCGACATCGACTCCCTCGTCGTCCGCAACCGGGTCCTGGCCGCCGAACTCATCTGCGCCGCGGACGTCTGGGTGATGGTCACCACCGCCTCGCGCTACGCCGACGCGGTGCCCTGGCACCTGCTGCGTACCGCCAAGGAGTACGACGCCGCGCTCGTCACCGTCCTCGACCGGGTGCCCCACCAGGTGATCGCCGAGGTCTCCCGGCAGTACGCGGCGCTGCTCACCCGGGCCGGGCTCGGGGACGTGCCCCGGTTCACCATCCCCGAACTCCCCGAGTCCACCGGCGGCGGCAGCGGACTGCTCCCCACCAGCGCCGTCGCCCCGCTGCGCGCCTGGCTCGCCCACCGGGCCCAGGACCCCGCCGCCCGGCAGCAGGCGGTGGGGCGTACCGCGTCGGGGGTCATCGAGTCGCTGAACGTACGGATGCCCGAGCTGGCCGCCGCCGTCGCGGCCCAGTACGCCGCCTCCGTCCGGCTGACCGGGGTGGTCGAGGACGCCTACGGCACCGAGGCCGCCCGCATCCGGCGGCGCCTCCAGAGCGGGGCGGTGCTCTCCGGGGACGCGCGGACCCGGTGGCGCGGCTACCCGCTCTACAGCTCACCCGAGGAACTCCTCGAAGCGCTCGTCGACAGCCTGGTCGCCCTCCTCCAGTGCTCCGTCTCCGCCGCCGACGAACAGATCCGCGCCCAGTGGCGCCGCGAGCCCGCCGGGGCCCTCTTCCGGACCGACGGCTCCGGGCGCGAGGCCGCGGCGTGGGGGCCCGCCGAGGACGTCGAGGGCCGGATCGCCGTCGCCGTACGCCGGTGGCGCCGGGTGCTGGAGGAGCTGGCCGAGGAGGAGGTGCGCCAGCTCGACCGCAGCGTCGCACCCGAACCCGAGACGGTCACCGCGCTGCTCGCGGCCGCCCTCCTCGGTGGACGACGGGCCCGCAAGGCAGGGGAGCAGCTAGCCGAACGCATCGGCGTCCAGGGCGCGCTGAGACTCCGTGACAAGGGGGGCGAGCTGCTGACCAGCTACCTCGACCAGGTCCTCGGCGGCGAACGCGACCGCCGCCTCGCCCCGCTCGACACCCTCGACGTCGCCCCCGAGCCCCAGGCCGAACTGATCGCCGCGCTTTCCGTACTACAGAGGGAGAGGTGGCAGCGATGACTGCCGTCACGGACGAGGACCACGGCAAGGGCGAGGCCCGGCCCGCCAGCGCGGCCGAGGACCGGCCGCAGGAGGACGGCGTCCCCGGGAACCCGGGCGAGCGCACCGGCCGTCGCTGGGACGACGGGCTCATCGCCCGGCGCGCCGCTGCCGTGGGGGCCCGCCGGAAGGCGGCGTCCGGCCGCGACGGGACACCCGGACCCCAGGCCCCCGACGAGGACGACGTACGGCCGCAGGTCGAGGCGTACGTTCCCTCCGGCGGACCGCTGCCCGCCCGGCTGGACGCCCTGCGCGAACTCGTCGGGCTCTCCCGGGCGCGGCTCGACCGGGACACCCTCGCCGAGGCGGGACGTGTACTGGACGAGGCCGCCGCCCGGCAGCGGCTCTCCTCCCGGCACACCGTCGTCGCCGTCGCGGGCGCCACCGGCAGCGGAAAGTCCACCCTGTTCAACGCGCTGGCCGGGGCCCAGATCTCCGACACCGGGCTGCGCCGCCCCACCACCTCCCAGCCCATCGCGTGCAGCTGGACCGACGGGGCCGCCGGGCTGCTGGACCGCCTCGCCATCCCCGGGCGGCTGCGGCGCAGGCCCCATCCGGGGCCCGCCGCGCTCGACGAAGCGCTCCAGGGGCTCGTCCTGGTCGACCTCCCCGACCACGACTCGGCGGCCACCGAGCACCGTGACCAGGTGGACCGGGTCCTCGCCCTGGTCGACGCGGTCATCTGGGTCGTCGACCCGGAGAAGTACGCCGACGCGGCGCTCCACGAACGCTATCTGCGCCCGCTGGCCGGACACGCCGAGGTCACCTTCGTCGTCCTCAACCAGACCGACCGGCTCTCCGGCGACGCCGCCGACCTCGTCCTGGACGATCTGCGCCGCCTCCTCGACGAGGACGGCATCGCCCTCGGCGAGCACGGCGAACCCGGCGCCACCGTCATGTCCCTGTCCGCGCTGACCGGCGACGGCGTGCCCGAACTGCGGGAGATGGTCGGCCGGTTCGTCCAGGACCGCACGGCCGCCACCCGCCGCCTCTCCGCCGACGTCGACGCGGCGGCTGCGCGGCTGCGCCCGGTGTACGTGGCCGACGGGCGTCCCGGACTCGGCGAGCGTGCGCGCGACGAGTTCACCGACCGGCTGGCCGAGGCCGTCGGCGCGGCGGCCGCCGGACAGGCCGCCGAGCGCGAGTGGCGCAGGAACGCGGGCCGGGCCTGCGGGACGCCCTGGCTGCGGCTCTGGCGCTGGTACGAGAACCGGGGGCTGCCCGGCAGCCTGGACCGGATGGGCCAGGCGCTCACCCCGCCCGAGGAGGAGCTGACCGCCCGGCAGCGGGTCGAGCAGGCGGTCCGGATCCTCGCGGACGACGCC
Source organism: Streptomyces sp. NPDC101181 (assembly GCF_044767975.1). NCBI lineage: Bacteria > Bacillati > Actinomycetota > Actinomycetes > Kitasatosporales > Streptomycetaceae > Streptomyces > Streptomyces sp. NPDC101181. The sequence goes on from NZ_JBIWOX010000003.1 coordinate 358,345, forward strand.
TCCGCCGGACTGCCCGGCCCCTGGGCTCAAGCGGTGCGGGAAGCCGCGTTCAGCGGGGCGAAGGGGTTGCCCGAGGCGCTGGACGACCTGGCCGTCCGAGCGGGCGGACCGGGCACGGGCGGACGGGGGCGCGGGGGAGGGAAGCGGGCCGCGGACGGCTCCGGGCGGACGGAGCGCGCGGGTGACTCCGGGACCGGGCTGGTGGAGCACGCGGATGACTCCAGGACTGGCGACTCCGGGACCGGTCTCTCCGGCCGCTCCGGTGACTCCGGGACCGGTCTCTCCGGCCGCACCGCTGACTCCGGAGGGACGGAGGATGCGGGTGGCACCGGGCGGGGGGCGGGGAGTGCGGAGGGTGCCGGCGGCGGTGTTGTGGCCGGTGCCGGTGTTGTGGGCGGGGTGCCGGTCGTTCCGGCCGCTGCCCGTCCGGCCAGGCCGCCCCGGCCCAGGTGGTGGCCCGCCGCGGTGCTGGCCCAGGTCTCGATGACCCTGATCCAGATCTTCGGCGGGCTGTGGCTGGCCGGCCAGATCATCGGCGTCCTCGAACCGGGGCTCGTCACCCCCGCGCTCATCATGCTGGCCGGAGTCGTGGGCGGACCGCTGGTGGAGTGGGCTTGCGCGGCGGCCATCCGGGGACCGGCCCGCCGCTACGGGCAGGACGCCGAGCGGCGGCTGCGCGAGGCCGCCGCGGCCTGCGGGCGGGCGCGAGTCCTCGATCCGGTCGCCGCCGAGCTGGTGCGCTACCGGGAAGTGCGTGAGCGGTACGTGACGGTGACGGAGTTTTCCACAACCGGCCGGTAGTCCACAGGCCCCGACGCGATTCCCTTCCGGCGTCCACCATGGAGACCGGAAGACAGCACGGCAGCAAAGCGGTACAGCGTCATCACGACACGACGTCGCGACGACACGTCGTCACGCGCTGCGATCAGCACGCTGCCATGAGGAAATCGGGGGCGGAAAATGAATGAGACCTTGGTGACGCTGGTGGGAAACGCCGCCACGGCCGTGGAGTTCCGGGAGACCGCCACCGGCGGAATGGCGCGATTCCGTTTCGCCGTGACGCCACGGCGGTGGGACCGGGAGAAACAACTCTGGGCCGACGGCCGCACCAGCTTCTACACCGTCTGGGCCTGGCGCACTCTCGCCGCCCATCTGGCCGGTTCCGTTTCGGTGGGCGAACCGCTCGTCGTGCACGGTCGGCTGAAGGTGCGTGAGGAGGAACAGGACGGTCAGCGGCGGTCGTTCGTCGACGTCGAGGCCGTCGCGATCGGCCACGACCTGAGCCGGGGAACGGCCGCCTTCCGCCGGGCGGTCAGAGCGGAGTCCCTTACGCCAGCCGGAACAGAGCCCCGTACGGCGGCCGGAGACGGACCTGATCTGACGGAGCGTCCGGAGCGGGTCACGGTCGGCGATACGGGCCGGCTTCCGGTGGACCGGAAGGGAGCCGGTGAAATGGCTGCGGTGTCCTGAAAAGACTGATCGGGGACATCGGGCGGGCGATAACGATTCCGATTCGGAATGGTTGTCCAAGGGCGCTACGGGGGACTGTCCTTCGCCCGTTCCTTAGGATTCCCAGTGCTCACGGGTCACTTGGGTCTGCTGGCGGGACATTCCCCACACGCGCACCACGCGCGAGGGTCCCGCCCGGAGGGGAATTCTGTGCTGTCTGCGTCTTCGGTGTCCGCCGCGTCGTCCGGTACGACAGGGGCTCGCCACGGCCGCCCCGTCCGCCGCCCGGCCGCGGCGCTCCTGCTCTCCGGTCTCGTCGCGGCGGCCGCCCTCACCGGCGCCGGTCCGGCCGTGGCCGACGACCCGGGGCGGCACCACGGTGGCGCGGCCGCGGTGCTCGACGGGCTGAAGACCTTCGACAGCGCCGTGCTCCGGGTGCCGGGGGAGAACGGGGCTCCCGGCCGGGCCCAGGAACTGCCCGCCGGATTGTTCGAGATGACCGTGGACGGCGGCGGCCGGATCAAGACGTACGGCGTCGACCTCCACAACGCCACCCAGAACCAGGCCACGTATCTGGAGACCCCCTGGGCCGAGACCTCGCTCGGCGCCAACCGGAACGCGGGGAAGATCCGCTGGATCCTCCAGCACTCCTACCCGCAGGTCGACGACCTCGCCGCCCTCGCGGAGGCCGCCGGGACCGGCCCGCTGACCGAGCGGACCGCCGCCGCCGGGACCCAGGTCGCGATCTGGCGGTATTCGGACGGCGCCGACGTCACCGCGGCGGACAAGCAGGCGGAGAAGCTGGCCGACTGGCTGCACCGCAGTGCCCGCACCACCAAGGAGCCCCGGGCCTCGCTCACCCTGGAACCGGCCGCCGTCTCCGGCAGCGGCGCGGAGCGGCTCGGTCCGGTGACCGTGCGCACCGACGCCGAGCAGGTCTCGGTGTCGCCCCCGGTCGACGCGGCGGCGAGCGGGATCCGGGTCACCGACGCGAAGGGGGCGCCCGTCACCTCGGCGGGCGACGGGGACCAGCTCTTCTTCGACCTGCCGGAGGGCACCGCGGACGGCTCCGCCGCGCTGACCGTCCAGGCCGCCACCTCGGTGCCGGTCGGCCGGGCCTTCACCGGGATCGGCCGGACGCAGACGCAGATCCTGGCCGGGTCCAGCGAGTCCACCGTCTCCGCACGGGCCACCGCCGCCTGGGCCACGACGGGTCCCGCCCCCGCGCTGACCGCCCGCGAGAACTGCGCCAGGGGCGGCGTCGACATCACCGCCGCCAACCGGGGCGACGCCCCCTTCACCTTCGAGGCGGCCGGGGCCGGGCACACCGTCCCCGCCGGGGAGACCCGCACGGTGACCCTGCCCGTCGCCGAGGACCAGGCGTACGACGTCCCCGTCACCGGGTCCGGCGGCCTCCGGAAGAGCTTCACCGGGGTGCTGGACTGCGCCACCGCGGGCAGCGTCCTGCCCGGTGGGGAGAGCGGGACCGACGGCGGGGAGGGCGGCGGCCTCGGCGTCCACAGCGCCCAGCGGCCCGTCCCGGCCGCCGACGGCTCCGGCGCCCCGGGGCCGGCGGGCGATCTGGCCGCCACCGGGGGCTCCGACGTCACCCCGATGATCGCCGCCGTGGCGACGGGACTGCTCGTGGTGGGCGGCGCCGTGGTCTTCCTCCTGCGCCGCCGGAGGCCGGGCGCCGAGGGCGGGTGAGGGCCCGCGCCCATGGGGTGACGTGCGGGAAGGACCCTGCGGCGATACGGGTTTTCGTCCGGGGGCGCGCGTCAGGCAAGATGGATGTATCTGCCCACACCTCTATTGTTGCCGGACGGTTTCTCTTGGCTGAGTTCATCTACACCATGCGCAAGACGCGCAAGGCGCACGGCGACAAGGTCATCCTTGACGACGTCACCTTGAACTTCCTGCCCGGTGCGAAGATCGGTGTCGTGGGGCCCAACGGCGCCGGTAAGTCCACGGTGCTGAAGATCATGGCGGGCCTGGAGCAGCCGTCCAACGGCGACGCCTTCCTGTCGCCCGGCTTCAGCGTCGGCATCCTCATGCAGGAGCCGAAGCTGGACGAGAGCAAGACCGTCCTGGAGAACGTCCAGGACGGCGCCGCCGAGATCATGGGCAAGCTCAAGCGCTTCAACGAGGTCGCCGAGCTGATGGCGACCGACTACTCCGACGAGCTGATGGAGGAGATGGGCAAGCTCCAGGAGGACCTGGACCACGCGAACGCGTGGGACCTGGACGCCCAGCTGGAGCAGGCCATGGACGCCCTGGGCTGCCCGCCCGGCGACTGGCCCGTCACCAACCTCTCCGGTGGCGAGAAGCGCCGTGTGGCGCTCTGCAAGCTCCTCATCGAGGCCCCGGACCTGCTCCTCCTCGACGAGCCCACCAACCACCTGGACGCCGAGTCGGTGAACTGGCTGGAGCAGCACCTCTCGAAGTACTCGGGTGCCGTCGTCGCCGTCACCCACGACCGGTACTTCCTCAACAACGTCGCCGAGTGGATCCTGGAGCTCGACCGCGGCCGCGCGATCCCCTACGAGGGCAACTACTCCACCTACCTCGACAAGAAGGCCGCCCGCCTCAAGGTCGAGGGCCGCAAGGACGAGAAGCGCCAGAAGCGCCTCAAGGAGGAGCTGGAGTGGGTGCGGTCCAACGCCAAGGGGCGTCAGACCAAGTCCAAGGCCCGTCTCGCCCGGTACGAGGAGATGGCGGCCGAGGCCGACAAGATGCGGAAGCTGGACTTCGAGGAGATCCAGATCCCGCCGGGCCCCCGCCTCGGTTCCATCGTCGTCGAGGTCGAGAACCTCTCGAAGGCCTTCGGCGACAAGGTCCTCATCGACGACCTGTCGTTCACGCTGCCCCGTAACGGCATCGTCGGCGTCATCGGTCCCAACGGCGCGGGCAAGACCACGCTGTTCAAGATGATCCAGGGCCTGGAGACGCCGGACAGCGGCGCCATCAAGGTCGGCGACACGGTCAAGATCTCCTACGTCGACCAGTCCCGCGCCAACATCGACCCGAAGAAGACGCTGTGGGCCGTCGTCTCGGACGAGCTGGACTACATCAACGTCGGCCAGGTCGAGATGCCCTCCCGCGCCTACGTCTCCGCGTTCGGCTTCAAGGGCCCGGACCAGCAGAAGCCGGCCGGGGTCCTCTCCGGTGGTGAGCGCAACCGCCTCAACCTGGCGCTGACGCTCAAGGAGGGCGGCAACCTGCTGCTCCTCGACGAGCCCACCAACGACCTGGACGTCGAGACCCTGTCCTCGCTGGAGAACGCGCTGCTGGAGTTCCCCGGCGCCGCGGTGGTCATCTCCCACGACCGCTGGTTCCTGGACCGGGTCGCGACCCACATCCTCGCCTACGAGGGTGACTCCAAGTGGTACTGGTTCGAGGGCAACTTCGAGTCGTACGAGAAGAACAAGATCGACCGTCTCGGTGCGGACGCGGCCCGTCCGCACCGCGCCACGTACAAGAAGCTCACGCGAGGCTGATCGTCTTGGCCCGTCACCTCTACAGCTGCCCACTGCGCTGGTCGGACATGGATGCCTTCGGCCACGTCAACAACGTGGTCTTCCTCCGCTATCTGGAGGAGGCGCGCATCGACTTCATGTTCCGGCTGGCGCCGGGGGACGGCTCGCCGTCGTTCTCGGGCGGGTCCGTCGTGGCCCGGCACGAGATCGACTACGTACGGCCGCTGGTGCACCGGCACGAGCCGGTGACGGTCGAGTCGTGGGTCACGAAGATAGGCGCCGCGTCGCTGACGATCGCCTACGAGATCAAGGATCCCGAGCAGGTGTACGTACGGGCCTCGACCATCGTCGTCCCGTACGACCTGGCGGCCGGGCGGCCCCGGCGGATCTCCGCCGAGGAGAAGCTCTTCCTCCAGCGGTACCTGGCAGAGGAGCCCGCCGCGGCATGACCGTGCCCGTGCAGTCGCTGCTGTTCGCCGACCCGAGGGAGGCGGCGGATCTCGCCGCCTTCCTCGGCCGGCTCCTGCACTACGACCGGGCCGCCGCGGTCCGGTTGCAGGCGGGCGGCGGCGACGCACTGGCCGTGTTCGGCCGCCCGCCCTCCTTCGAGGTCCTCGCCATCCGCGCCGCCCGCCTGGCCCGCCCCGAGACGCTCGACGTCACGGTGTCGGCCGGTGAACTGCTGGAATCCCTCGACGTCTCCGGTGAGGGCCCCGGGGAGCCGGGCGGCGCACTGCCCGCACCGGTCACCGGGCCGCCCTGGACCGGTGTCCTGCCGCCCCGGGGGCCATGGCGGGAACAGGCCGGACTGCCCCGGCCGGACGTCCTGCGTACCGCGCTCGACGCGGCCGTCGCCGAGTTCCGCGCCCGCGACGACGCCCTGCCCGAGGAGCTGCGCACCCGCGCCGAACGCGACCGTATCGGCCGGGAGATCTGGTCCCGCCCCGTCGGCGCCACGGACCTGCCGCTGCGCGCGGTCCACGCCGCCCAGTCGCTCGGCTTTCTCCGCGCCGACCCCGCCTTCCCGGTCTCGCTGTTCGCCTCGGGCGGCTGGCTTCGGCTGCGGACCCCGTTCGGTTCGATCGCCCTGCGCCGCGACCCGGCCGGAGGCCTCGGCGGACCGGGCGGTCTCGGACTCACCGTCGGGCACGGCTGAACCGCCCTTCCCGGCCGCGGTGCACCACCGCACCGGCTGTGCCCGCCGTACTGCTGTACCCCTGTGCCCCTGCGCTACTACCGCACCCGTTGTGCTCGCTGTGTCCCTGGCGGCGCTGTACCGCTGTCGCTGTGTCGTCCCCGGCCGGGCCGCTAGCGCTCCGCGGGCCCCTCGGCCTTGTCCTCCGTACCGCCCGGCGTCGCGTGACCGTCCGGCCAGACCCCGATGTGGTCCTGCTCCAGCTCCAGCAGCACCCGGTGCTCCATGCCCAGCGCCCGGGTGTGGTCGGCGGGCAGCTGGAGCCGTCCGGCGCGGTCGAGCATCGCGTACTCCCGGGCCACCTGGGACTCCTGGCCCGTCGCCGCGTCCACCTCGGTGCGGCGCAGCACCTCGGAGGACGTGCGGCCGTCGCGGATGGCGACCGTACGGCGTACCTCGCCCGCCACCGCCTGGTCGTGGGTGACGATCACGATCGAGGTGCCCAACTCCTCGTTGGCCCGCCGGAACGCGGCGAACACCTGCTCCCCGGTGGCCGAGTCCAGCTCACCGGTCGGCTCGTCCGCCAGCAGCACGGAGGGGGAGTTGGCCAGCGCCACCGCGATCGCCACCCGCTGCTGCTGCCCGCCCGACAGCTGCTGGGGCCGCCGGTCGCGGCAGTCCGCGATGTCGAGCATGGCCAGCAACGACTCGGCGCGGGCGGCCCGTTCGCGCTTGCCGCTGCCGCCGCGCAGCTGCATGGGCAGGGTGATGTTCTGGATCGCGGTGAGATACGGGAGCAGATTGCGGGCGGTCTGCTGCCAGACGAAGCCGACCACGTCACGGCGGTAGCGCAGCCGCTCCTTGGGGCCCATGGACAGCAGGTCGCAGCCCGCGACCTTCGCCGATCCGGCCGTCGGCACGTCCAGCCCGGCCAGGATGTTCATCAGCGTCGACTTGCCGCTGCCCGACGCTCCCACCAGGGCCATCAACTCGCCCTCGGCGACCAGCAGGTCGAGGCCCTGGAGGGCCTGCACCTCCACCCCGTCCGTGGTGAAGATCCGCACCACCCGGTCGCAGGCGATCAGCGCGTCGTGCCCGTAGGAGGGGCGGTCCCGGTGCGCCGCCGCCCGGCGCTCCAGCTCCGCCAGCGTCGTCCCGGTGGTGTCCGGCGTCTCGGTGGACGAGGTCATCGGGGGTCTCCTGCCCTGAGTTCGGTGATCGATCCGCGGCGGCTCGCCCACCACGCCTGGACGCCCGCGACCCCGGCGGCGAGGGCGACCACCCCGGCCGCCGGAAGCCCCAGCGACCACAGGTCGACCCGCAACGGGACGGGGCTGGTGCCGGACCCGGCGACGCCCGCGAGCGCCAGCGGCAGCAGATCCACGCCGGGGGAGAGCAGGGCGATGGTCGCCCAGCCGGTGAACAGGCCGCCGACCGCCGCCAGCAGCGTCTGCGGCATCGCCTCGAACGCCAGCAGCCGCCTGCCCTGCCCGGTGGTCAGGCCCATCGTGCGCAGCCGCGCGAGCAGCGTCCTGCGCTCCGGCGCGGTCCGGAGCAGCGACAGCGCCACCGCCAGCAGCGCGTATCCGGCGCCCGCCGCGACGGCCGCCAGGTAGATCCGTTCGGCGCCCGCCTGCATCGGTGTGTCCACGTACCGCTCGCGTTCCTCGGACCGCAGCTGTACGACGTACTCCTTGCCGCTCGCCGCGACCGCCGCCCGCAGTTCCCCGGGGTCGGGGGTGCCGCGCAGGAGCAGCTCGGTGGGCTCCCGGGCGTCCAGGGAGGCGATGTTCACGATGAGGAAGCCGGTGGTGGAGACGGCATGGGTGCGGGCGGCCACCCCCACGACCTGGACCTTGAACTCGCCGTTCAGGGTGTCCAGAGCGACCGGCTCCGGTCCCAGACGGGCCGCCACCGAGGGGGAGGCGATCGCCGGAAGGACGCGCCCACGGTCCTGCGCGGCGCCTTCGGGCCGGGGCGCCGAAGGGCCGGCGGCCTTCAGCCGGGCGGCGGGGAACTCCGGCAGCCCGGTGGCGCGGGCCAGCCGGGCGTACGCGGCGGGGTCGACACCCAGCAGGGCCGCACTGTCGGGACCCGGCCCCGAGGCGTCCCCCGAGCCGTCCTGCGAGGCGCCCGAGGCGTCCGGGCCCGGAGCCGGAAGCTCCACGCCGTGTTCGACCCGTACCGGAGCGACGTCCCGCACCCCGTCCAGATCCCGCACGGTCCCGGCCAGGGGGGCGGGCAGCGTCGTCCGGTCGCTCAGCCCGCTGATCCGGGCGTCCGCCCCCACGGCCGTCAGCGCCGCGTCGTCCCGCGCGTCCCCGATGCCCGCGACCACCGAACCGCCGAACGCGGCCGTGGCCAGGGCCAGCAGCAGGGCGAGCAGCGGCAGCGCCCCGCCGGCCGATGACCGTCCCGCTCGGGCCAGGGACAGGAAGCCGATCGCCCCGCGCAGCCGGGCCATCGGGCGGGCCGCCAGCCGCAGGGGCAGCGGGTAGAGGCGGACCAGGACGAGGGCGGCGATCAGGGCCACCAGCACCGGCGCGCCGCTGACCAGCGCGTCGGTGCCGCCGCCCGCCGCCGTACCGCGTCGCAGCAGGGCCGTCACCGCGCCGACCGCCAGCACCAGCAGGGTCAGTTCGACGACGGTACGCCGACGGGAGGGCCGCGCGCTCACCGTGTCCTCGCGCCCGCCGTGCAGCGTCGGGCGGATGTGCTGGAGCGTCGTGTGCAGCGGCAGGGCGACACCGACCAGGGCCGCCACTCCGGCGGCCGCCAGCGCCCCGGGCCACCAGCGGCCCTCACCGACGGCCAGCACCGCGAGCAGCAGCCCGAGCGCGGCGGCGGGCAGCACCGTCACCGCCGTCTCGGCCAGCAGCCGTCCGCCGATGCCGGTCAGGGAGCCGCCGCGCGCCCGCAGCAGGGCCAGTTCGCCGCGGCGGCGGCCGCCGATCAGCGCCCCCGTCATCAGCAGCACGACAGCGGCCACGGAGCCGATCCCCAGGGCGGCGACCGCGATCACGGGGCTGATGGCCTCGCGCATCCGGGCGTTGGCCGCCACCAGGTCGCCGAGCCCGCTGCGGACCATCGCGGTGTCCCCGGCGGTCTCCCGTACGTCCAGCAGCCCCGGGCCGCTCTCCAGGGAGGCGAGCCCCGCCGCCAGCCGGGGGCCGTCGGGGCCGGTCAGCTCCGTCGGGTCGGGCGCGATCCGCCAGTACAGGGCGGGTTCGGTCGGAGTGTTCAGGAGCGCCGGACCGGCGTCCTCGGCCAGCAGGACCGTACCGCTCCAGTAGTAGATGGGGTACCGGCTCTCCGGGTCCGGCATGAGGGAGGGGGCGCGCAGCAGTGGATCGGCGGACCAGTAACTGCCGCCCGGATCAAGCGGGGTGACGATGCCGGTGATCCGCACCGAGAGGGTCTCGCCCGACGTCAGGGGGAGCGCGAGGACCGCGCCGGTCCGCACCTTCAGGTCCGCCGCCGTCTCCTCGGTGACCGTGCCCTCCACCTCGCGGGTGCCGGAGGTCACCGGGGTCCGCGTCGTCGGCCAGGCGCCCGAGCGGAGCGTGGCGTGCCGCTCCAGGTCCAGTTGCGCCGCGTAGTGGATCCGGGCCGGTGAGCCGTCCGGTTTGGGCAGCCAGGGCTCCCTCGCGACGACCGGCTTCGTGGTGCGCACCCCCTGGGCGCTCTGCGGGACGTTGGCGCGCAGCGGTGCGGGCAGATCCTTCAGCAACGCGCCGCCCACCCGCGACAGCTGTGGCGGGCGCACCTCGGACTCCCGCTGCTCCTGGGGGAGTTCGAGACCGGGCTGCGGGCGGGCGACCTCCACGACGCTGCGGCTCGGGTTCGCCGCCGCGATGTCGTGGCGCAGCCCCTTCGTCTCGTACGCGTCCACCGCGCGCGGGAACGCGGCCGCGAGGAACGCGGTCACCAGCACCAGCACCGCGAGGGCCACCGCCGCACCGGGTGCGGTCCGCAGCCGGGTGCGTGTCCACGGGGCGTTCGCCGCCCGCCGGTTGTCGCTCATGTCAGTGGTCCCCCTGGTGGCGCAGCGTCGCCGCCGGGTCCCCGCGGCGCAGCGCCATCGTCGCGACGATCACGAGCGGCAGGGCGGCGACCCCGGCGAGCAGGGCGGCGACCTGTCCGGCGGGCAGCTCCACCAGCACGGGAGGCACCGGCCGGTCGGCCTGTCCGGTCAGCACGATGAGCGGGACGACGGCCCGGGTCAGCACGGTGCCGATCACCGCCCCGATCAGCAGGGCGATGGCGATGAGCACGCCCTGCTCGGCGGCGATCATGCGGGCCAGCTGGCGGCGCGGCGCGCCGAGCGCCCGCAGCACGCCCAGTTCGGCCGAGCGTTCGCGCCGGGAGCCGGAGGCGCTGACGGCGAAGCCGACCGCGGCCAGTGCGGCGGCGACCACCGCGACGGCGGGCAGCGCGGACCGCGGTCCCGCCCCGAGCGGGTCGTCCACCAGCCGCTCGGCGGCCTCGGCCCGCACGAGGATCTGGGCCGGGTCGGTGTCCGGCCGGGCGCGCAGGTCCCGGGCCACCTTCGCGGTGTCCCCGGGGGCGGTGCTCAGCCACCACTCGTTCGCCTGAATCGTGGCGGAGGGCAGCCGGACCAGGGCCTCGGTGACGGCCCTGAGGTCGAGCAGCAGTCCGCCGCCGCCCGCCGTCGGGTCCGGGGCGCCGGTGGGCACCCCGGTGGTCGGCAGCTGCCGTACCGTCTTCACCAGCGTCACCCGCAGGGTGTTCCCGGCCAGCGTCAGATCGATCTCGTCGCCCAGCTCCGCGTCGGTGCTCCGCAGATAGGCGTCCGTGGCCACCGCCTTCACCGCCGCCGCCCGGGGCCGGGCGGCGGTGATCCGCAGCGTGCTTCCGGCGGGCTCGAAGGACTCGTCGGCGGCCACACCGGTGTCGTACGTGAAGTCCAGGGCCCCCGGAGACCCGCCGCGCACCGGGGGCTTCCCCGGGCGGTCCTCGCCGAACTCGCTGAGCGTCATGCGCGCGTCCCAGCGCAGCGCCGCGGGCACCGGTACGGGGCGCTCGCCGCCCGCCGAGGTGACCATCCGGACCCGCTCCACGGTGATCCGCCGCTTCTCCGCGCGGCCCGTCGGGGGCGCGCCGTCCACCTCGACACCGGTCAGGGACAGGCCCGCCGCCGACACCGGGACGGACACCGGGACCGGGGGACCGTCGACGGGAACGGAACCGGCGAGGACCCGGTGCGGCAGCCCGTACCGGTCCTCCAGCAGCAAGGTGGCCACGGGCGGCCGCCCGCCCGGCTCCTCGGCGGCGTCGGCGTCGGCGTCGCCACGCTTCGGCGAGACCGTGGCGATCCGCAGGTCCAGCGTCAGCCGAGCGCCGTCCTCGGGGAGGACGAGTCCGGCCCGTCCGCCCCGCTCCGGGGCGATCGCGTCGAACAGCTGCCGCGGGGACCCCTCGGTGAGGTCCGGGCGCAGCAGCATCCCCTCCTCCGCGTGCTCCGTGTCCAGGACGACGACCTCCGCCTTGCGCCCGCCGGAGACGTCCACCTCCGTCCGGTGGGCGGGGGCCGCCTGCCGCACCCCCTCCAGGGCCGCGTACGCACCGGCCGTCGCCGGAGTGGTGCCGTGCTCGCCCACCACCCGGATCGACGCGCCCGAGCCGAAGTCCGCCTGATCGCTCTGCGACCGGTCCCACGACGCGCTCTGCCCGATCGCCAGCATGCCCATCGCCACCGACAGCACCAGCAGCAGCACCGGCCCCGCGCCACGCAGCGGGCGCCTGCTGAACTGCCAGCCCGCCAGCGCCGCGGGCAGCCCGCGGCCCCGGGCCGCACGCCGTTCGGCGAGCTTCGCCGCGGGGGGCAGCAGCCGCAGGGTGAGGACGGTCCCGGCGAGCAGGGCCAGCGCCGGTGCGACGACCAGCAGCGGGTCGATCCCGAGCCTGCCGTCCTGGTCGCCGGTGAGCGCCCCGCCGCCGGACGCCGTGGTCCGCCGCTCCAGCTGCCAGTACGCCACCGCCGCGATCAGCAGCAGCCCGAGGTCGGCGCCCGCCCGCACCGGGGCGGGCAGCGAGGCCGCCCGGGTCCGGCGCCCGCCCGCCCCGGCCGTCAGCGACGGGGCGACCACCGCCAGGGCGCACGCCAGCGCCACGGCCGCGGAGACCAGCCACACCGTGCCGGTGACGCTCTCCCCGGCGCGCAGCCCGATCCGGGACAGCGCCCCGCGCTCGGCCAGCAGACCGGTCAGCGGCCCCGCCAGCAGCGGGGCGACCAGCGCGGCGGGCACGGCGAGCAGCAGCGCCTCGATCGCCGCGAACGAGGTGATCCGGCCCCGGGATCCGCCCCGGGCCCGCAGCAGCTCCCGCTCCCCGTCGCGCTCGCTGTTCAGCAGCCGGGCCACGAGCAGGAGGGCGTACGCGGCGAGCAGCACCAGCTGCACCGCGACGATCATCAGGGTGGAGCGGGAGACGAGCAGCGCCCGGTCGAGCTGGTCCAGCACGGTCGGCAGCGAGGTCCGCGCGGTGACCCCGGACGCGAACACGGGTGCGTCGGCCAGGGCCGCGGGTGCGTCCGCGGCCGCCTGGCGCAGCCCGGCCATGGACCCGGTGGTCAGCGTGTCGAAGTCGGCGCCGGCCAGCCAGGACACGTCCCCGCCGCCGAGGCTCCCCGAGGCGAGCGGCGCGGGGTCGGTGAGGAGGGGGCCGTACGTCGTGAAGGCCAGCTCGCGCACCCCGCGCCCGCCGAGCGGGTCCAGCCGCCAGTACGGGTCGGAGGCGTCGACGGGCTCGTAGAGACCGGTGACCAGGATCTGCCGCCGCTGGTCCTCGCGCAGCCGGTCGGTCACCGTGAGCCGCGCGCCCGGCTCCAGCCTCAGCGCCTCGGCGGCGACGACGGGCAGCGCCACCTCGACGGCGCCGGAGTTCCGCGGCGCGGCTGGCGCCCGGCCCGCGGTGATCCGGACCCGGTCCCGGTCAAGGGCGGCGAACTGCGTCAGGTCCGGTTCGCCGCGCCGGTCGGCGGAGGGCCGGAGGCCGCGCGGCAGCGCGTAGGACCCCGAACTCTCCAGCTTCGCGATGGTCACGGGCAGCCCGTCGAAGGCGTCGCGGGCCGCCTCGCGGACGGTGGCGTCGGCCTCGGCACGCCGTTCGTGGTCCACCGAGGCGGAGACGGTGAGCGCGGCCGTGGCGGCCGAGCCGTGGGTGAGCGTGTGCCGCAGCGCCGCGTCGCCCACCGAACCGGAGAACGCGGTGAGCGCGGCCAGGACGGACGTGGTGAGCAGGACGGCGAGCACGGCCGCCGAGAGCAGCAGGCGGTGCGCCCGCACCCGCAGCAGGACGAAACCCGTCACCTGTCATCCCCCGGCCCATGAACATCACCGCACGCCCCCCGGCGTCCCGGTGATGCTTTCAGAGTGAACGGATTCTGGTAACCGCTCTCCGACCGACCTTGATGCGATCGTGACCGGTATGCGACAGGAGAACGCCGGACTCCGGCGACAGCCGACCGGCCGACGCCGACGGATCAGCCCGGGGTGTTGACCATCGAGGCGGCGGCGTACGTCAGGTAGTCCCACAGCTGCCGCTCGTGCTCCGGCGCGAGCCCCAGCTCGTCCACCGCGACCCGCATATGGGCGAGCCAGGCGTCGTGGGCCGCCCGGTCCACCTGGAAGGGGGCGTGCCGCATCCGCAGGCGCGGGTGGCCGCGGTGGTCGCTGTAGGTGCGCGGGCCGCCCCAGTACTGCATGAGGAAGAGAGCGAACCGCTCCTCGGCCGGGCCCAGATCCTCCTCCGGGTACATCGGCCGCAGCAGTTCGTCGCCCGCCACACCCTCGTAGAAGCGGTGGACCAGGCGCCGGAACGTCGCCTCGCCGCCGACCTGCTCGTAGAAGGTCTGCTCCTGAACCGTGGGGTGCGGAATCTCTGTCACCCGTCCATGGTCGCAGACGGGCGGGCCGGGGTCAGCGGTCCTAGGACCAAGGGACCGGGCCGGACCCCACCAGGCGAACCGGACCGGACCGGGGCGGGGCGGGCGCGGGGTCCGGTCCGGCTTCGCGTTCGCCCCGGCCGGCCGGGCGCAGGACAGTGGAGGCATGGGTGAGGAGCAGAGCGGGGCCGCCGCCCCCGGGCCGGCGTCCGCCGAGGCCGACGCGGCGCGGCGGGCCCTGCTGCGGGAGATCGTGGCGCGGGGCGGGCTGAGCGACCCCGCCTGGTACGCGGCCTTCGCCGACGTGCCCCGCCATCTGTTCGTCCCCGCCTACTTCGTGCACGGCGTCCGGGGCTACGAACGCCTCTGGGGGGAGGACCCCGACCCCGGGCGCCGGGCCCGCTGGCTGCGCGGGGTGTACGCGGACGGAGCCCTGGCCACCCGGATGAAGGACGGCGAACTCGTCTCGTCCTCCAGCCAGCCGTCCCTGATGGCGCTGATGCTGGAAGCCCTCGACGTACGGGACGGCCACACGGTCCTGGAGATCGGCACCGGCCCCGGCTACAACGCGGCCCTGCTCTCGCACCGGCTCGGTGAGGCGGCGGTGACCAGCGTCGATCTCGACCCGGAGATCACGGAACCGGCCCGCCGCCACCTCGCGGCCGCCGGCTACCGCCCGACCGTGATCACCGGCGACGGGGCCCGCGGTTGCCCCCGCCGCGCCCCCTACGACCGGATCATCGCGACCTGCACGCTGCCGTCCGTGCCTCCGGCCTGGCCGGAGCAGTGCCGCCCCGGGGCGCTGGTCCTCGCGCCGCTCGCCACCGGGCTGATCGCGCTCCGGGTCCGCGCGACGGCGCAAGGACCGTGCGCCGAGGGGCACTTCCTGCCCACCCCGGCGTACTTCGTGCCCCTGCGTGGGGCGTTGCCGCTTCCCGCCGGGCTTCCGCACCTCGGCGGACTGCCGCGCCGCGTGGCCGGGAACGACCTGTTCCGGTTCCTGCTGTCGCTGACCGCGGGCGTCCTCGACCCGCACGAGGCGCTCTCCCTCTGGGAGCGGGAGGGGCGCCCCCGGCGGGAGAGGTACGGCATCACGGTCGGCCAGGGCCGCCAGTGGGCCTGGCTCGACGACCCGCGGGGCCCCTACACCTGGCCGTTGGGCGGCCCCGCCGGCTGAGCGGGCACCACCTCGCCCGCGTTCGCTCAGTCCCGGCGCACCGTGATCGTCGTCCACGCCCCGACGTGCACCCGGTCGCCGTCCTGGAGGGGGACGGGGACATAGGGCTGGATCGGGTCCTCGGCGCCGTTCAGCGTGGTGCCGTTGGTGGAGTTCTGGTCCACGACCGCCCAGCCGCCGTCGGGCTGTCGCACCAGCACCGCGTGCTGGTGCGAGACGCCCGGGTCCTCCGGCGCCACCGAGAGGTCGATGTCGGGGGACTCGCCGGTGCTCTGGCGTCGCCGCCCGATGGTGACCTGGTTCCCGGTGAGCGGGAGGCGCTGCTCGGGGGCGTACGCGGGCAGGTTCAGCCCGGTCGCCTCGGGGCCGCTGCGCTGCATCATGGCGAGGAAGTACGCGCGGTCCGGCGCGATGACGGCGGTCCAGGACAGGGGTGTGGGCGTGGACTGCTCGTGTCCGCCCTGGCCGGGCACCCCGCCGTGCGGCTGCCCCTGGTCGAAGCCGTGCGCCTGACCCTGCCCCGGCGCCTGACCTTGTGCCGGTCCCGGTCCGTGTCCCGGTCCCTGGCGGTCGTACCCCGGGTCCTGGCCCGGCCCCGGGTCCTGACGCGGCGGCTGCTGGAACTGCTGCGGGGGCCGGGTCTGCGAGGGCGGCGAGAGCAGCCAGTCGTCCCCGCCGCCGGGGTGGCCGGTGGACCGCGGCGGCGCGGGCGGCGCCGACTGCTGCTGCGGGGCGAACGGCGAGGACTGGTGGGGTTCGAACGATGAGGACTGCTGAGGCTCGAACGGGGACGGCGATACCTGCTGTCGCGGGGACTGGTGTCCCTGCTGGTCCGGCTGCGGGTAGCCGTAACCGGGCGCGGGCGTCGGCGGGGGGCCCTGCCGGAACGGCTGCGGCGGAGGACCGCCCTGCCCGCCGACGCCACCCGGACCGGCCTGCTCGCCCTGTCCGCCCCGCTCGCCCCGGCCGCCTTGCTCGGGGGCGGGGGGGTCGGCCGGGCGGTTCATCTGCGAGGGGCGCGAGCCTTGGTGGTCGAACGGGTCATGCTGCTGGGGCGGGCCCCCGGGGCCGCCCTGGCCCTGCGGCTGGCCGCCCGGACCGCCGGGGCCTCCCTGCCCTCCCGGACCGCCGGGGCCTCCCGGACCGCCGGGGCCCTGCGCCTGGAAGCCGGGCGGCAGGTTGAGGCCGGGCGGGGGGCCGCCGGGTGTGCTGTGCTTCGGGGCCAGCGGGGTGTAGGAGGTCGCCGTACTGGTGAGGAAGTTCCAGCGGCACTCCTCGCAGAACGGCGCCATCGCCTCGCGCGGCGTCCGGCACTGCGGGCACAGCTCCGCCTGCATGGTGGGCGGGCCACCGCCGGTGCCGGGGCCCTGCGGATAGCCGTAACCGGGAGCGGGCGGAGGGGGAGGCGGCGGGGGTACGGCGCCGGCGGGGGCACCGCCGGCGGCCATGCGGTGTCCGCAGACCTCGCACCAGTCCTCGGAACCCGACTGGTGTCCGTTCGGGCAGGTCGGCATGTCGGCGCTTCCCCCTCTCCTCTTCCGGCCCCGGAGGCCGCATGCTGTCGTCCGCGGCACCGGACCGCGGGGCGATCGCTCTGTGCCGCGTCTTGCTATTTCTTGACGCGAACGGTCTTGGTGGAGCGCGTTTCGAGGGTCATCTCGTCCGCTTCCGCGACCTTCGCCTTCAGTCGCACAGTACCGGTCGCCGCATCGACCACGTCGACCACCTTCGAAAGCAGTTTCGCGGTCTCCTCGTTCCCGGACGCCGACGCCAACTGCACCGCGCGGCCCAGTTTCGCCGTCGCTCCGTCGATGTCGCCCGACGTGCGCGCGTCCAGTCCCTGCTGGATGACATGGGCCAGCTCCGCCTGTCCCGTGTAGTGCGCGACCTGCGGATTGATCGAGGTCGACGCCGCCATGTCGTCCGTCCACACCGCCCGGACGAGTCCCTGGGGTGAGGGCTGCGGGCCGCCCGCGCCGGTGGCGCCGGGCAGGATCAGCGAGAGGCGGGCGGCCAGCATCTCCTGGCCGATCCCGGCCTCCTGGACCCGGACGCCCACGTGGTAGTCGCGGGACTCGTCGCCCCAGGAACCCGTCGGGTAGTCCCCGGCCCGGGGGCCCGCCTCCGTGCGTCTGCCGGTGAGGTCGACGACGGTCGGCGCCACCTGTTTCAGGAAGCGGATCTCCACCCCCACGGGCGTCCAGAGCCGCAGCGCCACGTCCGCGACCTCCTTGCCCATGGCGCTCTCCATCAGGTGCGTGAAGTCCGCGGTCAGCCCCGCGGGGTCGGCGACGATGTCGGAGGTGCCGAGGAGGGCGGCGGCGATGCCGGTGACCTCCTTGACCTCCCAGTCGGTGCCCACCCCGCGGGCGTCGCAGGTGAACCGCCCGGCGCAGGACTCCAGGGCCGCCCGCAGGTCCTCGGGCGACTCGTGCTCGTTGCGGCCGTCGGTCAGCAGGATGCCGTGCCGGATGGCGATGTCGGCCGAGTTCAGCAGCCGGTCGGCCAGCCGCAGCCAGGAGCCGATCGCCGTACCGCCGCCCGCGCTCAGCCTCCGCAGCGCCTCCTTCGCCTCCGCCCTCGTCCGCTCGTCGGCGACCGCGAGCCGTCCCTCGCCCGGGTAGACGTCCTTGGCCACGTGCGTCCCGGCGACCACCGCGAAGCGGGTGCCCTCGCGCAGGGTGTCGAGGGCCGCGGCCGTCGCGTCGCGCGCGTTGCGCATCTTGGTCGGCGGGTAGTCCATCGAACCGGAGCAGTCGACCATCAGCACGACGGCGGTGTCCGCCCCCTGCCCGGGGCCCCGGGCAGGTCCGTACGCCGACCCGGGCGCGGCCCCCGCCGGGGGAAGGCCCCCGGTGGTGCCGCCGCCGGTCGAGGTGACCGTGACGATCGCGTCGACCTCGCGCCCGCCCTCGGGCAGGAACGGGTTCTGGTACACCTCGACGGAGAACCGCGGCACGTTCGACTTGGAGAAGTTGGCCATCTGGACGGCTCCTTGAGGCTCACACGGAGGTGCAGGCCGATCCTGCCCCCTCGGCATCCACGGCGAACGGCAGAAGAGCCACTGTCACGTTGTCGTGGCCCCCGCCGTCGAGCGCGTGCCCGACGAGCACCCGGGCCCCGTGCAGGGGGCGCGTCCGGGCGTCGGCCGGGACGGCGGCGGCCATCTCCTGCGCGGATTCCGCGTAGTTCCACAGACCGTCCGTGCAGACGACCACCAGGCCCGGCCGGTCCGGTTGGAACGCGGCCGTGTGCGGCTCCAGTTCGTACGCGTCGGCGCCGAGCCAGCCGGTGATGGCGTGGGCGCGCTCGTCCGCGTACGCCTCCGCCTCGTTCATCAGACCCGCCGCCACCATCTGCGCCGCCCAGGAGTCGTCCTCGGTCAGCCGGGCGGGCGGGCCCGAGCGGTCCTCGGGCACCCAGTAGACCCGGCTGTCGCCGACCCAGCCCACGATCAGCAGGCCGCCCGCCATGATCGCGCCGACCAGGGTGCAGGCCGGGGCGTTGCGGTGGCGGTGCGCGTCGTGCTCCATCGCCGCGGCGGGCTCCTGCGCCAGGGCGTTGACCGCCTCGGACGCGGCGACGATCGCCTCGTGCATCGCCTGCTGCGGATGCGTGCCGCCGGGCAGCGACGCCAGCAACGAGGCGTTGGCGGCGCTCGCCGCGGCCGCCGACGCCTCGTCGGGGCGGCTCGCCGAGGAGACGCCGTCGCAGACGATCGCGACGACGGCGGGCGAACCGTCCGGCAGCGCGGTCGAGGAGACCGCGAAGGAGTCCTCGTTACGGTGGTGGCGCAGCCCCCGGTCGCTGACCGCGGCCACCGTGTCGAGCTGCTGCTCCATGTGATCGCGGGCGCGGGGCTGGGCGTGGCCGCAGTTCTCGCAGTAGCCGTCCCGGTCCACCCGGCCCGAGCGGCAGGCGACGCACACCTTCGCCCCGGCCCCTCCGGGCGCGGCGAGCGGCGCGGCGGCGTGCTCGGCCGCTTGCGGGTCGGCCGCACGCGGGTCGGGCGCGGCGAGCGGGAAGTCCCCGGGGACGTCCGCGGCGCCCGGAGTCCCCGGTTCCGCCCGGTCGTCCCGGCGCACCGCCGGGGCGGGCTCGCCCGTGGGTGCGGTGACGGGCGCGGCGGGCTCGGAGGTCCGCGCCGGTCCGGTGACGGGCGCGGCGGGGGCCACCGGCCCGGCCGTGGCGGCGGGCGGGGCCGCCGCGGGCACCGTGATCGCCAGTGTGGGGCGGTCGTCGGGGCGGGCGGGGGCGGCCGCGAGGTCACAGCCGCACGCCCCGCAGAACAGATCACCCGACTCCATCGGCTCCTCGCAGCCGGGGCAGCTCGACACGGCGGGCTCCTGGTGGCTCTGTGACATCCTCACACCCACGTCCGGGGGCGGAAACGGTTGGCCCGCTCCACCAGTTCGATCCTCTGCCCGCCCTGCTGCGCGAGCCGGGCGAGCGTCCGGTACGAGCCTTCCAGCCCGAACCGCAGTCCCCGTTCGTGCAGGTGGGCGCCGAGCAGCTTCCGGGCGCCCGGGGCGCCGGTGTCCGGCCCGCCCGGTGACGGGGCACCGGGACTACCGGAGAGTACCCAGTCCAGGGCCTTGCCCAGTACCTCCGCCGACAACCCCTCGCGCCGCACCGGGTCCAGGCCGAAGGCGGCCAGCGCCTCCACCTGGCCCGCCGCGGCCGTCAGATCGGCCAGCAGCGGCTCCCGCGGGGAGCGGTCGCGCAGCCGTGCCCGTACGGCGGCGACGCGGGCGGCCGTGTAGTGGATCGAGGCCTCCGGCACCGACTCCAGGGCGCGCACCGCGCCGCCCCGGTCCCCGGCGGCGATCCGCACCCGGGCCAGGCCGAACGCGGCGCTGACGTACCCCGGGTCGGTGGCCCACACCAGGCGGTAGTACTCGGCCGCGTTGTCCAACTGGCCCAGCACCTCCGCGCAGATCCCGAGCGCCAGCTTGGGCGCCGTCTCCCCGGGGAACGCGTCGTAGACCGCGTCGAAGGAGAGCGCCGCCGTCTCGTGGTCGCCGGTCACCAGCGAGGTGACGCCGCGATACCAGACGACCCGCCAGTCGTCCGGGTGTTCACCCTCCAGAGTGGTCAGCGCGCGGGCCGCCGCGTCCGGCTCCCGCATCTCCAGCCGGGCCCGCAGCTCCCGCAGCCGGGTCTCCATCGAGGGCGCGGGCACCGTGTGCAGGGCCGCGAGCAGTTCGGCGGGGGCGGAGGCCATCAGCCCGGCCAGGAAACCGGCGTTCGGGTCGCTCGCGTCGACCCGGGAGACCGGGAGCGCCAGCGCGGTGGCCCCCGCGTCGAACCGGTCCGGCCGCACCCCGCCGGACGCGGGCGGGAACTCCGCGCCCCGGGGCTCCGGGACGGGGGCGCGCGCCGGAGCCTGCGCCGGGGGAGCGTACGCGAGGGGCGCGCCTTCCCGGACCTGGGTCGACGGCGCCACCAGCGGGGCGGCCCCCGCCGGGTCCGGCACCTGACCGGGGGAGAGGGCGCCCCCCGCCGCGCCCGGTACCCCGGACGGCCCGGCCCCCGGCACGGTGGCGGCCGCACCCCGCTGCGGCGGGATCCCGGGCGGCAGTCCCGCACCGCTCCGGCGGCGGCCGAAGAGCCCGCCGCGCGCGGCGGTGGCACGGGCGCCCAGCTCGGACACGTCCGCCCGCAGCACGGGGAACAACTCTGTGTCCGTCACGCGCAGTTCCGCGCCGAACAACGTCGACAGCGCGGGTCTGGGCCGCCCTGTCCGTAGCGCCACGACCTCCCGCAGCACGCCTGTCAGCTGCTCGGCCATCTCCGCCGCCGAGGCGAAGCGGCGCGCCGGGTCCGGGTCGGTGGCCCGCACCAGCAGCCGGTAGAACGACTCGTAGGTACGCAGCACCTCGACGGTGTCCGGGTCCGGCAGCGCGTCCACGAAGACGTTGGTGTACCCCTGGAAGTCGAAGGTGAGCACCGCCAGCGTCCGGGCCACCGTGTACAGGTCGGAGGCGACCGACGGGCCCGCCTCCGCGACTTCGGGGGCCTGGTAGCCCACCGTGCCGTAGACCGCCGACTCCTCGTCGTCCATGCGGCGCACCGCGCCCATGTCGATCAGCTTCAGCTGGTCCTCGGTCTGGATCGCGTTGTCGACCTTGAAGTCGCAGTAGAGGAGGTTGCGGCCGTGCAGATGACCCAGCGCCCCCAGCGCCTCGATGCCGTACGCGCACGCCTGGTCGACGGGCAGCGGATCACGCTTCCCGGCCGGAGTGCGGCGCTCGTTGGCGATCTCCTTGAGTGACTTGCCGCCGACGTACTCCATGACGATGTAGCCGTCGAGCGACCCGGTCCGCTGGTCCAGGTGCTCCACGAAGTTGTAGATGCCGACGATGTTGGCGTGCTCGATCTCGGCCAGGAAGCGGCGCTCGGAGATCGCGGCGGCCATCGCGTCCTGGTCACCGGTGTCCAGCAGCCCCTTGAGGACCACCCAGCGGTCGGAGACGGCCCGGTCCACCGCGAGATACACCCAGCCGAGCCCGCCGTGCGCGAGGCACCCCACGACCTCGTACTGGCCGTGCACGATGTCCCCGGCGGCCAGCTTCGGCACGAACGAATACGGGTGCCCGCACTTGGTGCAGAACCCCTCGGTGCGGCCCGGCCGGTCCCCGCGCGAACGGCCCACCGCGGCCTGGCAGTCCGCCCGGGAGCAGAACCGCTTGCGCTCGGGCACCTGGGCCCGCTCCATCACCGCCGTACGCGGATCGAGCCGGGGCACGTCCGGGACCTCCACCAGACCCGCGCCCAGGCGCCCCCGGACCGAGGGCGCCGCTGACGAGCCCGAGGAGCGCACCGAGACCGAACGGGAGGTGGACGCCCCGGACAGCGAGCGCGACAGCCGCCCGGAGACCGAACGCCGTGAACCCGACGAACCGGACGAGGAACGCGCCGACGCGCGGGAGGACGAGCGCTGCGAGGAGCTGTTCCGGCCGCTCGCCCGGCCGCCCCCGGCAACCCCGGTGGGCGGTGAACTCACCATGCCGGTCGGCGAGACGACCGGGGCCAGACCGCAGGTGTCGCAGTACAGCTCACCGCCGCCCACGTCCTCGTAGGCGCCCTCGCAGCCGGGGCGCTGGCACCGCCGCGCACCGCTCATCGGCTCTCCCCCCGGCCGTCCGCGTCCCGCCGGTCCTCGGGTCCCTCGGGACGCGGCGCCAGCAGCTCCCGGGCCGCGTGCTGGTAGCGCAGGACGGCCTGCTCGGCGACCCGCAGATCGCACGGGGCGCTCCACAGCATCCGGCGCGCCGCGTCGTACCGCTCGATCAGCAGCGGGTCCTCGGCCAGACCGTGCCGGGCGACCTTCGCCTTGTACGCGTCGAGCCTGCCGCGCAGCTCGGCGCGGACCGCCAGCGGGGCCGTCACCGACGTCAACGACTCGCGGGCGCGCAGCAGTTCGTCCTCGGCCTCCCGCTCCAGCGACTCCAGCAGCGGCGAGAGCCGGTGCCACTGGGCGTGCCTGCGGTAGTCCGACGCGGCCGCCAGCCGCTCCTGGAGGGCGGTCGGCGGCCCGCTGACCGCAGGCACCTCGGAGGCGGCGATCTTCGCCAGCACCTCGCCGCGCGCCGCCCGCGCCTCGGTCAGGGTGCGGTCGGCCCGGGACAGCACGTCCCGCAGCCGCACCAGCCGCGCCTCGGCGTCCTGGCGGACCGCGAGGACCGCCTCGATCTCCCGGCGGACATCCTCCAGGGCACGGGCGGCCCGGTCGTAGCGCGAGGTGTCGGGGCGCCCGCCGCCGGGCGCCGCGCTGCCGGGGCCCGGCAGCCAGAACGCCAGCGGGTCGGAGATCACCTGTGCCCGCAGGGTGGTCAGCTCCTCGGTGATCTCCGCCAGGTCGTCGCCCGCCGGATGCTCCCCGGGCCGCACCCCGACCGAGTGCGCCAGCGAACGCGTCCGGTGCAGCTCGGCCGCGAGCAGGTCGATCCGGGCGGGCAGCGCCGACCAGACGGAGTCGGCGGCGACGACCATGTCCAGGGACCTGGCGTACAGCTCGTTCATCCGGGCCACCAGCCGCTGGAGCGAGAACCGCTCGGAGAGCCGGGCCGGGCCCGCGACGGAGGGCGGCGGCACCGCGCCCGCGTTGGCGAGCGTGACCGCCTCGCCGCGCAGCAGCTCGGTGAGGGCCGCGAGGTCCTCCCGGTTCGGGTGGCGCCTGCGGGCCCGTATCTCCCGGGCCTCGGCCAGCGCCCCCGCGTAGGCGTCGAAGTACCCCCACAGCAGGGTGATCGACTGCTCGGTGGCAGCCCAGCGCTCCCCGGTCACCCCGGTCAGCTCGGCCCCTTCCAGGAGGCGGCGGCCCGCATGGTCC
Source organism: Streptomyces sp. NPDC101181 (assembly GCF_044767975.1). NCBI lineage: Bacteria > Bacillati > Actinomycetota > Actinomycetes > Kitasatosporales > Streptomycetaceae > Streptomyces > Streptomyces sp. NPDC101181. The sequence goes on from NZ_JBIWOX010000003.1 coordinate 381,823, forward strand.
TGGAGGGCGAGGAGCGAGGTCTCGATGGCCTCGTGCTCCGCGCCGAGCCTGGCCAGCGCACGGTCCGCCTCCTCCCGGTCCATGACCGGGCCGGGCGGCCTCCCCGCGAAGCTGGGGAAGGATCCCGCGACGCCCATCGATCACCTCTCCGCTCTCCCGGGGGGCCGGTGGCCCCGGCGGGATCGCTTGCTTCGGTCTGGTCCGGTCCGTGTGCCCTGCCGGCGGCAGGGGTCAGTCGTCGCGGTACGTGGGCGGGGGTGGCGCGGTGATGCCGGGCAGCCCGGCCGCCAGCCACTTCCTGTAGGACCGCATCCAGGCGCTGTCGCTCCCGCCCGCCCGGTAGTCGACGAGCACCTTGTTCACCCGGGCCACCAGGTCGTCGGCGCCCTTCTTCGTGGCTACGCCGTAGAACTCGGTGGTGAACGGGGCCTTCCCCTTGAGCTCCACCGCCGGGTCCTGGGCCGCCTGACCGGCCGCCAGGGCGTTGTCCGTGACGATCGCGTCGACCTCGCCCAGTTGCAGCCGCACCAGGCAGTCCAGCTGGTTCGGCACGGTCAGCCGGTCCCGGTCGCGCCCGGTGCCGTCGTGCTCGTCCCGGTAGACCGCACCGAAGGACTCCTTCTCCAGTGCTTCGTAGGCGGTGGAGCCCTCCGCCGAGCAGACCCGCTTGCCCCGGAGCGAGGCGTCGTAGCCGGTGATGGCCGACTCCTTGGGGGCGAGGACCTGCTGCCCGGCCTGGAAGTAGGCGGTGGAGAAGGAGACCTGCTCCAGCCGCTCGCAGTTGATCGTCATCGTCCGTACGACGACGTCGACCCGGTCGTTCTCCAGGGCGGCGATGCGCTGGTTGGTGGGGATCGCCCGGAAGACCACCGCGTCCGGGTCGCCCAGCACGTCGTCCGCGATGGCCCGCACCAGGTCGATGTCGAACCCTTCCAGCTCCCCGCTCGCCGGATCGCGGTAGCCCCACCGGAAGCTGTTCTGGTCGACGCCCGCGACCAGCTTGCCGCGCGCCTTGATCCTGTCGATGTCCGGACCGTCCGCACCCGACGGCTTCAGGCTCGCCTCCGGCTCCGTGCAGGCCGCGGCCCGCACCGGGGCGGCCGTCACCGTCCCGCCCCGCGCGTCCGCACCGCCCGCCCCGTCGCCGTGGCGGGCCAGCGGCAGCAGGGTGAGGGCGGCGGTCACCGCGCAGGCCGCCGCCATGCCCGTCACGCCGCCCCAGCCGCGCAGCCCGCCGCGTGAGGACCGGTCCCTGGTCATCGCCGCCCCCCTCACCGGTACTCCGCCAGCCTGCGGTTGACGCCGACGATCACGGCCGCCGCTCCCAGCACCGCCAGGGCGACGGCTCCGGCCGGCAGGCCCCGCAGGGCCCCGCGCCCGCCCCGGGCAGCCGCGGTGAACTCGCCCTGCTCGTGGGCGAGCGCCTGCTCCAGCGCGGCGTCGACCCGCTGGAAGGACTCCCCGGTGGAGCCACCGCCGCCGATGACCCGCTCCAGCGCGCCGTGGTAGTCGCCCTGGTCGTCGGTGGCCCGTGCCGCGCGGTGGCGGCTCTGCCACTCGGTCACGGCGTTGGCGGCCCGGCCCACCGGCTCGCTGCCGCCCGTGCCGTCGGCGAGCCGACCGGCCCGCTCCAGCCCGTCCTTCAGCTCCCTCATCCCGGTCGTGTAGTCCGTCTCGTACTGGTCGGCGGAGCCGTCCGCGGTCAGCACGGCGCCGCGCGCCACCAGGGTGAGGTTCTCGTTGGCCCGCGCCTTCAGGGAGTCGATCCGGGCCTCGTTGAGCACGTCCAGCGAGGCCTGGCCGTTCGCCATCGCCGACCGGAGCTCCGCCCGCGCCACGGTGTGCCCCACGGCCAGCCACACCAGCACCACCGAGGCGGCGGCCGTCGCCGCCAGCAGCCCGTGGTTCAGCACCCGGTTCGTCCGGCGGTAGGTGCGCCGCTGCATCCACACCAGCGCGCCCAGCACCAGCAGCCCGGCCCCGGCCGACAGCAGGGGCCAGCTCCTGGCGTCGGCGGAGTCCGACTCCAGGCGGCCCGTCTCCGCCGCGTACAGCCGCTCGGCGGCGGGCAGCATCTCACCCGCCATCTTCTGGTTGGCGTACCGCAGATAGGCCCCGCCCAGCGGCAGCCCCTGGCGGTTGTTGGCACGGGCCCGCTCGACCAGGCCCGTGTAGACCGGCAGCAGTTCGTTGAGGGTGGTGATCTCCCGGCCGGAGGCGGTGGCGGAGTCGGTGTCCGCCGACGCCTTCACCAGCAGCCGCGCGGCCTCCTCGATGTCGGAGCGGTACCGCTCGCGTACCGCGTCGGGCTCCTGCGCCCCGGCGAGGAAGCCACCGGCGGCCGAGGTGTCCGCGTCCGCGAGGAAGCGGTAGATGTCCGCCGCGTCGGCGCTCAGCGGCTGGCTGCGGCTTGCCACGTCGTCGGCGGCGGCGGCCCGCCGGGTCGTCTCCAGGGTGGTCACCGCGCCGAACACCACGACCAGCAGGGCCAGGACGGCTCCGATGATCTGGAGCCGGCCGGGCTCGGTCGTCGCCACGGCCCGCAACCGCCGCGCCCGGTCCCCCAGACCGCCGCCCCGGGGAGAGGGGACGCCGGGGGGCGCGGACACCGGGTCCGGCGCGCGCGGCGGCGCCGCGACGCCGCTCGGCGGATGTGTCACTCGACCTCCCCCTCGGTCACTGGCCGCGGCCCCCCGTCCTGGTCCGGACGACGCGTGCCCGGCCAGAAGTATGGCCGTGGGGAAGGGCCTTCACACCAGGAACGCCCGGATCACGCGTCAGCCCCGCATTCGATCAGGGCGGGCGCGGTCGATCAAGACGACCGGGACGACGTGCCCGGAAACATCCCCATAAGCGAACGGACTCCCCATCAGGTACACGTTCCACGGCTCTGATCGGTTCCCTCCCGCACCCCGCGTCCCCCGTACGAGGGGCGGCCGCCGCGCGCGCCGGGCCGCCGCCCCGTACGGGTGTGCGGTCTCCCGTACGAGGGGCGCCCCGCCGGACCGTCGCCGACGGGGCGCCCCCCCCGGGGTCCGCCGCGCGCCCCGGCCTCAGACGTACTGCGCGCGCAGTCTGCGGTGCGCCTCGGGCGCCGCCCCCGTGCGGTCCAGGCCCAGCAACGCCGCGCCCAGCACCGGCGGCTGAGCCACCACGCGCACCTCGGCCTTCGGGGCGCGGGCGGCCAGCAGCGCCTCGATCCGGTCGTTGAGCTGCGGGTGGCGCGCGGCCAGCACACTGCCGCCCAGCAGCACCGGAACCTCCTCCTCCAGCAGCTCCAGGCGGTCCAGCGCGACCGAGGCCATCGCCACCACCTCGTGGGCCTGCCGCTTCACCAGCCCGGCCGCCACCGGGTCACCGGCCGCCGCCGTGGCGAACAGCACCGGCGTCATCTCGTGCCGCCGTCCCGGCCCGACCGCGCCCCGGTGCAACGCCTCGATCAGCGCGTACACCGAGCCGAGGCCGAAGTGGGCGGGCAGCGCCCGGACCAGCTCCGTCGGCTCGCCGCGCCCGTCCTCGGCGCGCGCCGCGAACCACAGGGCCTCCTCCGCGAGCCCCGCCCCGCCGCCCCAGTCGCCGGACATCCGCCCGATCGCGGGAAACCGGGCGGTCCGCCCGTCCGGGGTCATGCCCACACAGTTGATCCCGGCCCCGCACACCACCGCCACGCCCCGGGGCTCGTCCACCCCGGCGCGCAGGATCGCGAAGGTGTCGTTGCGCACCTCCACCGACGTGCCCCAGCCGCGTTCCGCCAGGGCGGCTGCCAACTCGGCCTCCTCGACGGGAAGATCGGCGTTGGCCAGACACGCGGAGACATGGCCGAGCGGACCGGGGGGACCGTCCAGCGCCGCCACCGCCCGCTCCAGCACCGCGCCCAGCCCGTCCAGCGCCGCCCCCACCCCCACCACGGGGGGCTGGAAACCGCCGCCCCGGGCCGAGGCCAGCACCGTGCCGTCCGAGCCGATCAACGCCACGTCGGTCTTGCTGTTGCCCGCGTCGACGGCGACCACCGACACGTTCACGTCCACGCCAGGTGCTCCCGGTTGTGGGCGATCAGCCGGTCGGTGAGGCCCTCGGCGTAGGCGTACTGGCCGATCAGCGGATGGGCCAGCAGGGCGGTGAAGACCCGGTCCCGGCCGCCGCGCAGCGCCGCGTCCAGGGCCAGGTCCTCGTACGCCGTGACATTGGCGATCAGCCCGGCGTACAGCGGGTCGAGCGCCGGGACGGCCAGCGGGGCCGGGCCCTCGCGCCCCACCCGGGCCTGCACCTCGATCACCGCGTCGTCCGGGAGGAAGGGCAGCGTCCCGCCGTTGCGTGTGTTCACCACCTGGACCGGTGAACCGCCGTCGCCCAGCAGTGCGGCCGCGAGGTCGACGGCCGCCTCCGAGTAGAAGGCCCCGCCGCGCTTGGCGAGCAGCGCGGGCTTCTCCTCCAGCGCCGGATCGCCGTACATCTCCAGCAGTTCCTTCTCCATCGCGGCGACCTCGGCGGCCCGGGACGGCTTGGTGCCCAGCTCCCGGACCACCTCGTCGTGGGCGTAGAAGTAGCGCAGGTAGTAGGAGGGGACGACGCCGAGGCGTTCGATGATCCGCCGCGGCATGCGCAGGTCGTCGGCGATGGCGTCGCCGTGCTCGGCCAGCAGCCCCGGCAGTACGTTCTCGCCGTCCGGGCCGCCCAGGCGCACGCCCAGCTCCCAGCTCAGGTGGTTGAGCCCGACGTGGTCCAGGTGCACCTGGCCGGGCTCCACCTCCAGCAGCCGGGCGAACTTGCGCTGGAAGCCGATCGCCACGTTGCACAGGCCGACCGCCTTGTGCCCGGCCCGGAGCAGGGCGCGGGTGACGATGCCGACCGGGTTGGTGAAGTCGATGATCCAGGCGTCCGGGTTGGTGCGGCGCACCCGCTCGGCGATGTCCAGGACCACCGGCACGGTCCGCAGCGCCTTGGCGAGTCCGCCCGCCCCGGTGGTCTCCTGGCCGACGCAGCCGCACTCCAGCGGCCATGTCTCGTCCTGGTTCCGCGCCGCCTGGCCGCCGACCCGCAGCTGGAGCAGCACCGCGTCGGCGTCCGCGACGCCCGCGTCCAGGTCGGAGGTCGTGGTGATCCTCCCCGGGTGGTCCTGCTTGGCGAAGATCCGCCGGGCCAGGCCCCCCACCAGCTCCAGCCGGCCGGCCGCCGGATCGACGAGCACCAGCTCCTCGATGGGCAGGGTGTCCCGCAACCGGGCGAATCCGTCGATCAGTTCAGGGGTGTAGGTGGACCCGCCACCCACTACTGCGAGCTTCATGTCAGCCCTTTACTCCGGTCAGTGTGACGCCTTCGACGAATGCCTTCTGGGCGAAGAAGAAGACGGCGATCACGGGGGCCATGACCAGGACGGTCGCGGCCATGGTCAGGTTCCAGTCGGTGTGGTGCGCGCCCTTGAAGGACTCCAGGCCGTAACTGAGCGTCCAGGCGGCCGGGTTCTCGGAGGCGTAGATCTGCGGCCCGAAGTAGTCGTTCCAGGCGGCGAAGAACTGGAAGAGGGCGATGGCCGCGACGCCGGGCCGGGCCATCGGCAGGACGACCTTGATCAGCGTGCGGAACTCGCCGCAGCCGTCGACCTTCGCCGCGTCCAGGTACTCGTTCGGGATGGTCAGCAGGAACTGCCGCAGCAGGAAGATGGAGAACGCGTCCCCGAAGGCCATCGGGATGATCAGCGGCCACAGGGAGCCGGAGAGGTCCATCTGCTTGGCCCAGAACAGGTACATCGGGATGATGACGACCTGCGGCGGCAGCATCATCATCGAGATGACGAGCATCAGGGACAGCTTGCGGCCCCGGAAGCGGAACTTCGCCAGCGCGTACGCCACCGGGATCGACGACACCACGGTCAGCACGGTGCCGAGGCCCGCGTACAGCAGGGTGTTGCGCCACCAGGTCAGAAAGCCGGGGGTGTTGAAGACCCGTTCGTAGTTGCCCCACTCCCAGGTGCGGGGGATGAGGTCGCGGGTCAGCGCCTGCTGGTCGTTCATCAGCGACGTCAGCACGACGAAGACGAACGGCAGCACGAAGAAGAGCGCGGCGGCGATCCCCAGCGAGTGCACCGCGATCCAGTGCAGCAGCGCCCTGCGGCGGGCGGTGCGGGCGGCCGGGGTGTGCGGCGCCTTCGCCGGGGAGGTGGGGGCGGGCTTGTCGAGAAGCTGGGTCATGGCTCAGTCACCGGCCTGGATCAGGTTGTTGCGGCCCCGCATGAGCAGCGTGGTGAAGGCCATGGCCAGGGCGAACAGGATGAGGGCGACGACACAGGCGGCGCCGTAGTCGAAGCGCTGGAAGCCGAGGTTGTAGACGAGCTGCGGGAGCGTCAGTGTCGACTTGTCGGGATAGCCGGGTTCGAAGGACTGCCCGGAGCCGCCGATCACCCCGGAGGCGACCTTCCCGGCGACCAGGGGCTGCGTGTAGTACTGCATCGCCTGGATCACGCCCGTGACCACGGCGAACAGCACGATCGGGGAGATGTTCGGCAGGGTCACGAAGCGGAACTTCTGCCAGGCGGACGCCCCGTCCAGCTCGGCCGCCTCGTACTGCTCGGCCGGCACGTCCAGCAGCGAGGCCATGAAGATGACCATCAGGTCCCCGATGCCCCAGACCGCGAGCATGGTCAGGGCCGGTTTGGACCAGGCGGCGTCGTTGAACCAGCCGGGCGTCGGCAGCCCGGCGTCGCCGAGGATCGCGTTGACCGGGCCGGTGCCGGGGTTGAGCAGGAAGACGAAGGCGAGCGTCGCGGCGACCGGCGGGGCGAGGTAGGGCAGGTAGAACAGCGTCCTGAAGACCCCGGTGCCCGTCTTGATCTTCGTGATCAGCAGCCCGATCCCGAGGCCGAAGACGACCCGGCAGGTGACCACGACGAGCACCAGCCAGAGCGTGTTCCACAGCGACGGCCAGAACATCGGATAGTCGCGGAAGACGTACGTCCAGTTGGTCAGCCCGTTGAAGGTGGGCGCGCCGAAGCCGTCGTAGGAGGTGAAGGAGAAGTAGACCGTGGAGACCATCGGGTAGGCGAAGAAGAGCGAGAACCCGATCAGCCACGGCGACATGAAGGCCGCGTTCCGCAACGCCGACCTGCGGCGCTTGGAGCGGAGGGTGTGCGTCGTCATCGCCGGGCTACCTGGCCTTGGCGATGTCGGTGTCGATCTGCCGCGCGGTCTTCTCCAGGCCCGCCTGGAGGTCCTTCACCGCACCCTTCTCGTACTGGTAGCCGAAGTCCTGGAGGGTCAGCTGGTACGTGGCCCCGTTGACGGCCCCGTCGGAGGTGCTGGACTCCGGGTGCCGGGCGATGTCCAGGAAGGTCTTGAAGCGCGGGTCGAACTTCAGGTCCGGCGACTTCAGCGCCGCGAGGGTGGAGGGCACGTTCCGGATGCCGTTGGAGAAGCTGACGACGGCCTCGGTGTCGCTGGTCATGTACTTCACCAGCTCCCAGGCGGCGTTCTGCTTCTTGCTGGCGGGTGCGATGCCGACGATGGTGCCGGAGAGATAGCCCTTGCCGTAGCTGTCCGCCTCGTCGTCGGCGACGGGCATCGGCGCGACCCCGATCTCGAAGTCCGCCCCGGCGTCCTCGGCCATCCCGAGCCGCCACTCGCCGTCCAGCTGCATGGCGACCTGGCCGGTGTGGAAGGGGTGCTTGGCGCCCCACTCGTCGCCGAAGGTGCCCCGGTACTTCTCCAGCCTGGTGTAACCGCCGAGGCTGTCCACCAGCTTCTTCTGGTACGTGAACATCTTGGCGAACGCCGGGTCCCTGGCGATGTTGGACTTGCCGTCCTCGTCGAAGTAGGCGTGCTCCCAGGAGGGCATGTAGTGGCTGACGACGGTCTCGTAGCCGTGGAAGTTCGGCATGAAGCCGAGCTGCTGGTAGGTGTCGCCCTTCTCGACCGTCAGTTTCTTGGCCACCTCGGTCAGTTCGGACATCGTCTTCGGCGGCGCGGTGATCCCGGCCTTCGCGAAGGCGTCCTTGTTGTAGTAGAGGCCGTAGGCGTCCGTGAGCAGCGGCAGGGCGCAGCGCTTGCCCTCGAACTGGGTGTAGTCCAGCAGGACCTTCGGGAAGGTCTTCTCCAGGTCCAGCTTCGACTTCTCGATGAACGGCTTGAGATCGGTGAAGGCGCCCGAGGCGCAGAACTTGCCGACGTTGGCCGTGGTGAAGGAGGAGACGACGTCGGGGCCGTCCGAACCGCCCGCGCGCAGCGCCTGGTTGAGCTTGTCGTCGTTGATGTTGCCGGAGACCTTCACCGTGATGTTCGGGTGGGCCTTCTCGAAGCGGTCGATGTTGTCCTGGACCGCCTTCACCTCGGCCGGTGAACTCCAGCCGTGCCAGAAGTTGATCGTGGTCTTCGCGTCCGGGTCGTCCGAGGCCCCGGCCTCGGACTGGCCGGTACACGCGGTGGCGAGCACCGATATCGCCGCGACGGCGACGGCGGTGGCGGTGAGACGGCTTGTGCGCATGACGAAACTCCCAGGGACGGGGAAGAGACGGACGACAGGGGGGGACGGGGGGCGGTTCAGCGCGAGGTGTCGAACACTTCGTCGCGGGTGTCGGCGAGCGCCCGCTCCAGGGCGCCGCGCAGCACGGGGGTGCGGTCGATCTCGCCGACGACCAGTCGCGGCCGGGAGGCGGCCAGCTCGGCCAGCTCGGACTGGATCAGCGACCGCAGGACCTCGCCGCCCGCCGCGACCGCCCGGCCGGAGAGCACGATCAGCCCGGGGTCCAGGACGGCGGCGACGGAGGCGAGCCCGGTGGCCAGCCGCTGCGCGTACTGCCGCAGCAGCTCGGTCAGCGCCTCGTCCCGCTCGTACGCGTCGGCCGCCCGCGCCAGCAGTCCGGCGGCCACCTCCGCGTACGGCTGCTGCGGGGCGTCGATGCCGAGGGACTTCGCGAGCCGGGGCACCGCCTGGGCGCCCGCCAGCTCCTGGAAGCCGCCGCTGTTGGCCTTGACGACCTGGCGCACCAGCGGGGTGCCCGGCACCGGGAGGAAGCCGACCTCGCCCGCGCCGCCGGTGAAGCCGCGGTGCAGGCGTCCGTTGATGACGAGGGCGGCGCCGAGGCCCTCCTCGTTCCACAGCAGGACGAAGTCCTGGTGGCCGCGGGCGGCGCCCAGGCGCTGCTCGGCGACGGCGACCAGGTTGACGTCGTTCTCGTACTCCACCGGCATCGGCAGGAACGCGGCCAGCTCCTCCAGCAGGGTGGGGGAGTGCCAGCCGGGCAGGTGCGAGGCGTACCGCAGCCGCCCGGTGCCCGGGTCGAAGGCCCCCGGGGTGCCGATGACGACGCGGTGCACGTCGGCGCGGGTCAGCCCCGCCTCCTTCACCGCCCCGTCCAGCGCGTCGGCGACCTGGCGCACCACGCTGTCGGCGCGGCGCCCCGGGGTGGCCAGCTCGTACTGCCCGACCGTCGCCCCGGTCACGTCCGCGACGGCGGCGACGATGCGGCGGCCGTTCACGTCGAGCCCGGCGACATGGGCGGCGCGCGCGTTGACCGTGTAGAGCTGCGCGTTGGGTCCGGGGCGCCCCTCGCTGGTCCCGGTCGCGACGACCAGGCCGGCCGCCTCCAGCCGGGCGAGCAGCTGGGAGGCGGTCGGCTTGGACAGCCCGGTCAGCTTCCCGATCCGGGTCCGCGAGAGCGGCCCGTGCTCCAGCAGCAGATCGAGGGCGGCCCGGTCGTTCATGGCCCGCAGCACCCGGGGGGTGCCCGGGGTGCCGGGTGTGCCCGGAGTGATTCCCGCCATCGTGGATGCACCCGCCCTCTGCGACGCGTCTGGGGAAACTCTGTTAGGAAAGTTTCCTATTCGGTTGGGAGGACGGTAGGGCGCAGGTCACCGGCCCGTCAATGGGGGCCACCGCTCCGGCAACGAAAGTGTTACCTCCGACGACGGCGCCCCCGGGCCGCCGCCCGACGTGCGGGGGCGGCCCGGGGGCGCCGGGGGACGGGCTACGGCTTGTTCAGGTTCGGCGGCGGTATCGGCGTCGTCGCCATCGACTGCGGGGAGGTCGCCGACGCGTACGCCGAGGGCGCCGCCATCGCCGCCGTCGGGTCCGCCGCGGACTCCGGCTCGGTGTGCAGCGGGATCGCGCCGATCATCCGGATACCCGCGTCGTCCAGGGCCTGCTTGATACGCCAGCGCAGCTCGCGCTCCACGCCGAGGGACTTGCCCGGCATCGTCTTCGCGGTGACCCGGACCGTCATGGACTCCAGCAGGACGGCGTCCAGGCCCAGCACCTCCACCGGGCCCCACAGCCGCTCCGACCAAGGCTCTTCCTTCGCCATCGTCTCGGCGGCGGTGATGATCGCCTCCCGGACGTGCTCCAGGTTCTCCGTCGGGCGCACCGTGACGTCGACCCCGGCGGTGGACCAGCCCTGGCTGAGGTTGCCGATCCGCTTCACCTCGCCGTTGCGGACGTACCAGATCTCGCCGTTGTCACCGCGCAGCTTGGTGACCCGCAGGCCCACCTCGATGACCTCGCCGGAGGCCACCCCCGCGTCGATCGTGTCCCCGACCCCGTACTGGTCCTCCAGGATCATGAAGACGCCGGAGAGGAAGTCGGTGACCAGGTTGCGGGCGCCGAAACCGAGCGCCACACCCGCGACACCGGCCGAGGCGAGAAGCGGCGCCAGATTGATCTTGAAGGCGCCCAGGATCATCAGGGCCGCCGTGCCCATGATCAGGAACGAGGCCACCGAGCGCAGCACCGAGCCGATCGCCTCCGACCGCTGGCGCCTGCGCTCGGCGTTCACCAGCAGCCCGCCCAGCGCGGTGCCCTCCACCGCCTGTGCGCTGCGGTTCATCCGGTCGATGAGGTTGGTCAGGGCACGCCGGATCAGATAGCGCAGCGTGATCGCGACCGCCACGATCAGCAGGATGCGCAGTCCGGTGCTCAGCCAGGTGGACCAGTTCTGCTCGACCCAGCCCGCGGCGTTCCCGGCCTGCTCGGCGGCTTCGCCCAGGGAGCCCACCGGCTCGGGCGAGGGGGCTGCGGCCAAGAGGACGGACAGGGACACGACAGGGACCTCCAGGGGGACGACGGCTGGTCAACCACACTAACGAAGGCGGGGGAGTGGATCGTTGCCGTCATGGAAGGAGAGACGGGTCTCACCGCGAACCGGGCACTGTGGCCGATTCCACACCGCGGACCGCCGCCCTGGTGGGACCCCGCCCGGACACCGGGAAACGGCATCCGGGCCGCGGGGGTGAGAAAAATCCTCCCGGCCCGTTACCCCTACGTGGTGGCGCTTTGACCAGGCATGAGGAGAGACTGAGATCGGATCGTCCCGGCGCGAGCCACGCGCCGCCGGCGTACAAGGAGGCATCCACCGTGCCGCACGTCCTGGTTCTCAACGCGTCGTACGAGCCGCTCGGCGTCGTACCGCTGCGCCGCGCGCTCGTCCTCGTCCTCGAAAACAAGGCCATCTGCCTGGAGGAGTCCGGCGCCTTCCTGCACAGCGCCACCCGAGCCGTGCCCGCTCCCAGCGTGGTCCGGCTCAAGCGCTTCGTGCGGGTCCCCTACCGCGGCCCCGTCCCGCTCACCCGCCGGGCCCTGTTCGCCCGGGACGGCGGACGCTGCATGTACTGCGGGGCCGCCGCGACCAGCGTCGACCACGTCATCCCGCGCAGCCGCGGCGGACAGCACGCCTGGGACAACGTGGTGGCGGCCTGCCGCCGCTGCAACCACGTCAAGGCCGACCGCCACCTGCCCGAACTCGGCTGGCGGCTGCGCCACCAGCCCGCCCCGCCGACCGGCCTGGCCTGGCGGATCATCGGCACGGGCCACCGCGATCCGCGCTGGCTGCCGTATCTGCAGCCGTTCGGGGCCGACGACGTGATGGCCCGGATCGACGGCGTCTCCGCCTAGGCGGAGACGGGCCGGGCGACGTCACGGCTTCCGGTCCTCCGCCACCGCGTACGCCTCCACCGACCAGAGCGAGTAGCCGTACCCGGTCGCCCGGCGGTCGCCCTGCACCCGGATGAACCGGGCGTCCTTCGCGTCCATCCGGACCGACTCGCGCCCGCCCCGGCCCTCCGCCACGGTCGCGGCGGTCCGCCACACCCGGCCGTCGGCCGAGACCTGGACGCGGTAGCGGGAGGCGTACGCGTCCTGCCAGCTCAGCACCACCCGGCCCAGCCGCACCGGCTCCGCCAGCTCGGCCTGCCACCAGGCCCCGTCCGTCGCGGGCGAGGACCACCGGGTCTCCGGATCGCCGTCCGCGGCCGCCGACGCCGGGAAGTCGGCGGTCTCGTCCCCCGACGAGGACGCCTTCGCCGTACGCGCCAGATCCGGGCCCCCGGTCCGCGGGAAGGCCCGCACGGTCAGCGTGGACTCCTGGCCGCCGAAGGACAGCGGCACCTCGTACGCGCCCGCCGGGGTGTCCGCCGGGACGGTGATGTCCACCGGCACCTCCGTCACCGACCCGCGCGGCACCGTCGTCCGCTTCGGGACCCGCACCTCGATGCCCTCGGGGGCCTTCGCGGTCAGGCTGCCCCGCACCTCCGCCGGCCGTCGCCCGGCCAGCCGCGCCGCGACCCGCTGGGGCCCACCGCCGATCTCCGCGTCCGTCTCGCCACGCGCCAGAGCGAGCGTGGCGGCGGGCTCGTCCCCGAACCACGGCACCAGCCCGCGCACCCGCGGCACGTCCCCGGTGACCACGGCGGGCGCGGGCCGCTCCGGGCCCAGATACGACGGCGGGGCGGTCCGGGCCGCCTCCGGCACGCTCACCCGTACGGCGTCGGCGCGCAGCCCCTTCGCGGCGGTCTGGGTCCAGCCGCTCGGCGAGAGCCCGCCCAGCGTCCGCCAGCCCTCGCCGGGCACATGGGCCTCGACGACCGCGCCGTCCGCGGCGGACCCGGGCTCGGTCAGCGCCGTGACGGCCGTCACCGGACGGGCCCCGGCCAGCCGCACCGTGTAGCTGTGCGCGTCCCTGGTGACCCGGCCCGTCTCGCGGTCGGTGCCGTGCCATCCGGCGGCCGCGTCGGCGACCTTGTCCAGGAACGGGTCGAGCACGCCCTTGCCGACGCTCGCCCCGCCCGCGGCGATCTCCTCGCGCAACGGCTCCAGGGCCAGCTGGGCCCGCCAGGCCGCCGCCCCGTCCCCGGCCGCCTGGGCCTGGAGCAGATCCACGGCCAGCTCACCGGCCCGCCCGTAGCGGGCCAGCTGCTCGGTCCACGGGCGCACCTCCTCGGCCAGGCGGCCCGCGGCGGGGGTCTTCAGCCGGCCGGGGGCCTGCCGCATCGCGGTGAAGGCAGCCCGCAGGTCGCCCGCCGCCCGGTCGCGGGCACCGGCCTCGGCGGCGCGGGACTTCCAGAAGCCGTCGAACAGCGGCTGGAGGTAGGCGGACTCCTGCGCTCCGAGCACCGAGGACGCGCTGTTGCCCGCGAGCGCCCGCAGCGCGGCCCGGGCCCCCACGTCCCCGCCCGCCAGATCGTCGATCGCCGCCCGCCAGGACTCGTCCGGGCGGTAGCCCTTGGGGTTCCAGGCGAAGTCGGCGGAGGTGAACAGCGGGATGCGGGAGACCGAGGGCTGCTCCATCGCATTGGCCAGCAGCGCCGCCGAACCGCTCGCCACCGCCGGGTCCCGGCCGGTGTAGGGGCCGAGGAAGACGCGGTCCTGGGCGTAGTCGTTGACCGGGTAGTTGTCCATCGTCACCAGCGGATGGCGGAACGCGGCGCGCGCCCCGGCCAGTTCGCTCCCGGAGATGGTCTTCGGCACCACCCCGACGCCGGTCCAGGCCACCTGCACCCGGTCGTCGAGTTCGGCGGCGAGCGCGGTGCGGTAGTCGGTGGCGCCGTCCTGGTAGAACTCCGTCGGCAGCACCGACAGCGGGGCCGCGCCCGGGTGCCGCTCCGCCAGATGCCCGGCGAGGGCCCCCGCGACCCGGGCCTGTGCGCGGGCCGCCGCCTTCGGGCCGCTGCCGAAGGTGTCGGCGTCGAGGTCGCAGTGCCACTCGCTGTAGCTGACGTCCTGGAACTGGAGCTGGAAGACCCGGAAGCCCAGCGCCCACATGGCGTCGATCTTCTTCGTCAGCGCCTTGACGTCCTGGTCCGAGGCCATGCACATCGCCTGGCCCGGGGAGAGCGCCCAGCCGAGCGTGACGTGCTGGGCGCGGGCGCGCTCGGCCAGCTCCCGGAAGCCGGCGCGCCGGTCGGCCGGATACGGCTCGCGCCAGCGCGCCAGCCGGTACGGGTCGTCCCCGGCCGCGTAGAGGTACCGGTTCTGCTTGGTGCGGCCCAGGAAGGCGATCTGGTCGAGCCGCTCCTCGTGGCTCCACGGCTGCCCGTAGAACCCCTCGGAGAGGCCGCGTACGGCGGTTCCCGGCCAGTCCCGCACGGTGACGCCCGCCACCGAACCGCCGGAGACGAGCTGACGCAGCGTCTGGACCGCGTGGAACAGCCCGTCCTCGCCCAGCCCCTCCAGGGCGACCGTGCCGCGCCCGGCCACCTCGCCGACGCCGATCCGGTAGCCGCCCGACGGCAGATCGGCCCGGTCGGGGGCGCGCAGGGCCCGCAGCGCCTCGCCCGCGCCGGGGCCGCCCAGGCGGACCACGGGCCCGCGCCCCGGCAGGCTCTCGTGCACCGTCCCCACCCCCGCCCCGCGCAGCAGCGAGCGCGCCTGCTCCACGGCGTACGGGTCGGCGTCCGGTGCGGCGACCAGGGTCGCCTCGTCGCCCAGCGCCACGGCCGGTCCGGTGGGTTTCAGGCTCTGCGGCCGGGGCCAGACGGAAGGTGTACGCAGGTCGCCGGAGCGGTCGGCCGGGCCGCTGAGGGGGGCCGCGGGGTCCGCGGGGGCGGCCGTCGCGGCCGGTGCGGCGGGGAGGGAGCCGAGGAGTCCGCCGATCACCGCCGCGGCCACGGCCGCCGTCTGCCTTCTGCGCCCGATCCGCACCTCGCGCTCCCCTTCGTCCGTACCGGCCTGTCCGTAGCGGGCTCCGAGCCCACCACCCGGGCGCTGGGGTGTCAATGCACGTGACTGTTATGCGTGGTTCGCCGGAATCATGATGGTTTCGCACCCGCTGGGACGGGTGGGGCCGACGGGAGTGGCCAAAAACGGTTGATACCTGATGGACGGGGGAACGGATGGTGACGCGGGGCACGTTGGGGTCGTTGTCATAACGCCTGCATCACGTCCACGTCTGCGCTCGTCCGGCCTGGGTAGGCCTGCTGTGTCCTGTTCTCCACGGCCAGGAGGCCACCATGCCCGCATCCGCGCAGCTTCTGCTCTCCGCCCTCTCCAAACAGGTACCCGCCCAGTCCGTTTCCGAGCCGCTGACCAGTGAACCCCCGCTCACCGATGTCGCCCACCTGATCAGCGGGCCGCCGCTCGCCGACGTCTCCCTCCTGCCCGGCGGCTCCTCGTTCGCCGACACCGCACCGCTGACCAGCGAGCCGCCGCTCGCCGACGCCACCCCTCTCACGAGCGAGCCGCCGCTCGCCACCGTCGCCCCTCTGACCAGCGAGCCGACCGCACCCGGCACCGCGGGGGGGCCGGAGTTCCCAGGAGTCTGAATGGGCTTGTCCCGGCTCGCCGCACTGCACGGTGTCGCCACCTCCTACTCCCCGTCGCCGGATGTCACGGTGTCCGTCCCCGACGACACGGTCATCGCCGTGCTCGCCGCGCTGGGCGTGGACGCCGGCACTCCGGCGGACGTACGGACGTGTCTCGCCGCCGCGGAGTCCCGCTCGCACCTGCTGCCGCCGACAGTGGTGGTCTGGTCCGGCGAGCCGTTGCCGCCCGCTCTGACCCGGCTCCCCGCCGGTTCGACCGTCACGGTCGAACCGGAGTCCCCGCGCCACCCCTCCGGCCGCGCCCCCGCCCCGCTGAGCATGCGGGTCCGGGGCGCGGCGGGCAGCGCCCCGGACCCCGACGCGGCCCCCGGGCCCGGCGGCGTCGACCGGTCCGGGACGTCGATGCCCGCCCCGGCCCCGGAGCCGGAGGCCGCGCCGCCCGGGACGGGCGCGCCGGGCACCCCCGCGCCGGAGGCCGCCGTCCCGTCGTACGCCGCCGCCCCGCCCGGCACCGCGACGCTGGGCGCCGCCGCGTCCGAGCCGGACGCGTCGCCCGGTGACCCCGACCCGGCCGCCGCTTCCACCGCTTCCGGACCCGACGCCTCCGGGTCCGCCCCGTCCGGCACCCCCGCCGGGTCCGCCCAGGCGGAGCCACCGGCCGTTCCCGCCTGGTGGACCGCGCCGCCGCCCGGGGTGCACCGCCTCCACGTCCGTACGCCGGACCACCGGCGGGCCAGTGCCACCCTCGTCGTCGCCCCGCCCCGGGCGCCGCAGCCGGAGGGGCGCGCGCACGGCTTCCTGGTGCAGCTGTACTCCCTGCTCTCCGCCCGCTCCTGGGGGATGGGCGACCTCGGGGACCTGGCCGACCTCGCCGCCTGGGCCGGGCGCACCATCGGGTCCGGGTTCGTGCAGGTCAACCCGTTGCACGCGGCCGTCCCGGGCAAGCCCACCGACCCCTCCCCGTACCGCCCCTCCTCGCGCCGCTTCCCCGATCCGGTGCACCTGCGCGTCGAGTCGGTCCCGGAGTACGGGCACGTCCGCGACCGGGCCGCCCTGGAGGACCTCCGCCAGGGGGCCGCCGCGCTCAGCGAGGCCGTGCTCAACAAGGGCGCCCTGATCGACCGGGACGCCGTCTGGGAGCTGAAGCGGCAGGCCCTGGAGCTGGTCGTCGCGGTCCCGCTCACCCCCGGCCGCCGCGCCGAGTACTGCGACTTCCTCGCCGAGCAGGGCCAGGCGCTGGAGGACCACGCCCTGTGGTGCGCGCTCGCCGAGGTGCACGGCTCCGACTGGCACAGCTGGCCCGCCGCCCTGCGCGACCCCCGCTCCCCGGCCACCGCCCGCGCCCGCTCCCAGCTGCTGGACCGGGTCGATTTCCACTGCCGCCTCGCCTGGCTCACCGCCACCCAGCTGGCCGACGCCCAGCGGGCCGCCGAGGAGGCCGGGATGGGCATCGGGATCGTCCACGACCTCGCCGTCGGCGTGCACCCCGCCGGGGCCGACACCTGGGCCCAGCAGGAGGCCTTCGCCCACGGCATGTCCGTCGGCGCGCCCCCCGACGCCTTCAACGCCCGCGGCCAGGACTGGGGCCTGCCGCCCTGGCGCCCCGACACCCTCGCCGCCACCGGCTATGCCGCCTACCGCGGCCTGCTGCGCGGACAGCTCGCCCACGCGGGCGCCCTGCGCATCGACCACGTCATGGGCCTGTTCCGGCTCTGGTGGGTGCCCGAGGGCCGCCCGCCCACCGACGGCACGTATGTCGCGTACGACGCCGAGGCGATGCTGGCGGTGCTCGTCCTGGAGGCCCACCTCGCCGGGGCCGTGGTCGTCGGCGAGGACCTCGGCACCGTCGCGCCCGGTGTCCGCGAGGCGCTCGCCCGGCGCGGGGTCCTCGGCACCTCGGTCCTCTGGTTCGAGCGGGACTGGGAGGGCGACGGCGGTCCGCTGGCACCCGAGCAGTGGCGCGCGGACTGCCTCGCCACCGCCACCACCCACGACCTGCCCTCCACCGCCGCCCGGCTGACCGGCGACCACGTGGCCCTGCGCCACCGCCTGGGTCTGCTCACCCGCTCGCTGGAGGAGGAGCTGACCGAGGACGTCACCTCGACCGCCGAGTGGCTGGCCCTCCTCGCCCGGCTGGGGATGCTCCCCGAGGGCGACGGCGACGAGGAGGCCGCCGTCCGCGCCGTCCACCGCTTCCTGCTCGCCACCCCGGCCAGGATGACCGGGGTCTGGCTCCCCGACACCGTCGGCGACCGCCGCCCGCAGAACCTCCCCGGCACCTGGGACCAGTACCCCAACTGGCGCCTGCCCATCGCCGACGCCCAGGGCCACCCCGTCACCCTGGAGGAGATCACCGCCTCGCCCCGGCTGCACGCCCTGATGGACGTCCTGCGACCCCGGAAGTCCCGTACGGCACCCCCGGCCGAGCGCCCGGCCTAGGCGTTCGCTACGTTGGCACCGTGGAAAAGAAGAACGCTATGCGCGCCGGCGTCGTCGCGGCCGGGACGACGCTGATGATGCTGCTCATGTCGGCCCCGGCGCTCGCGCTCACCCCCGACGACGGTGACGACCCGGGTCCGGGCCTCAGCGCGATGGAGACCATCGGCCTCTACGTCGTCGCGCCGATCGTCCTGTTCCTGGCGATCGCGGGACTGGTCATGGTCCTGGACAAGTCCAAGAAGCAGGTCTGACCCGTACACGCACGACGGGTGCGCCGCCGGTAGCAGCTACCGCGCGGCGCATCCGTGTGTCCGGCCCCGGGGCCGCGGCCGGTGCGCCGGGGCGGGGCCGGTAGGTTGCGGCCATGACCGAGTGGGACGTCAAGAAGCTCCGCATCCTGCGCACCCTGCGCGACCGGGGCACCGTCACGGCGACCGCCGAGGCGCTCCTGATGACCCCCTCCGCGGTCTCCCAGCAGCTCACCAACCTGGCCCGGCAGCTCGGGGTGGAGCTGCTGGAGGCCCAGGGCCGCCGGGTCCGCCTGACCGACGCCGCCCACCTCGTCCTGCGCCACGCCGAGGCGGTCTTCGCCCAGCTGGAGCGGGCGGACGCCGAACTCACCGGCTATCTGCGCGGCGAGGCCGGGGAGGTCAGGGTCGGCGCGTTCTCCACCGCCGTGCCCGCGCTCGTCGTCCCCGCCGTGACCCTGCTGCGCGCCGCCGACCGCCCGGGGCCCGAGGTCCGCGTGCGGGAGGCCGAGGCGGCCGAGGCGTACGACCTGCTCACCGCGGGCGAGGTGGACCTGGCCCTGTCGCTGGCCGCGCACGCGCCGACCGCCCGCGACCCCCGCTTCACCCTGTTCCCGCTGCTCGCCGACCCGCTGGACGTGGCGCTCCCGGCCGCCCACCCGCTGGCCGGGGCACCCGCGCTGCGGCTGGCGGACCTCGCCGCCGACCGCTGGATCTTCGGCGGTTCGGGCCCCTGGTCGGAGATCACCACCGCCGCCTGCGAGGCGGCGGGCTTCGTCCCCGAGCAGGCGCACAGCGCCGCCGGGTGGACCGCGATCCTCGCCCTCGTGGAGGCGGGCATGGGCATCGCCCTGGTCCCCCGGATGGCCTCCCGCGAACAGCGCCGCGCGGGCGTGGTGATGCGGGTCCTCGACGCCGACCAGCCGCGCCGCCACGTGGTGGCGGCGGTCCGGCACGGGGCGGAGAGCGGCCCGGCGGTGGCGCGGGTTCTCGCGGCCCTCACCGAAACCGCCCGAACGTTCAGCTGAGCTGAACGGTATCTGCGGAAACTTTCGATGGACCTGACGGTTCCGGCCGCGCGAAGGTAGGGGCATGACCTTCGACGCGAGCGAGAGCACCTTCCCGGACCCCCACGCCAACGACGCCGCGCCCTACGGCGGCGGCGACCCGTACGCCGACTACCGGGAGGCGGGGGAGCTGCCCTTCACCGAACTGGTCGACCTCGCCGACCGCCGCCTGGGCGCGGGCGTGATCGCCGCCAACGACGAGTTCTTCGCCGAGCGCGAGAACCTGCTGATCCGCGAGCGCGCCGCCTTCGACCCCGAGCACTTCGGGCACAAGGGCAAGATCATGGACGGCTGGGAGACCCGCCGCCGCCGCGGCGCGGACGCCGGGCACCCCTTCCCGGCCCCCGAGGACCACGACTGGGCCATCGTCCGCCTCGGCGCCCCCGGCGTCGTCCGCGGCCTGGTCGTGGACACCGCCCACTTCCGCGGCAACTACCCGCAGCGGGTATCGGTGCAGGCCACCTCCGTCGAAGGCGCCCCGGGCCCCGAGCGGCTGCTCGCCGACGACGTGAAGTGGGAGGAGATCCTGCCGCCCACGCCCGTACGCGGCCACGCGGCCAACGCCTTCGAGATCACCGACGGCCGCCGCTACACCCACATCCGCCTCTGCCAGCACCCCGACGGCGGGATCGCCCGCCTCCGCGTGCACGGCGAGGTCGTCCCGGACCCGGCCTGGCTCGCCGCGCTCGGCACCGTCGACCTGATCTCCGCCCTCAACGGCGGGACGTACGAGGACGCCTCCGACCGCTTCTACTCCTCGCCCACCCAGATCATCCTGCCGGGCACCTCCCGCAAGATGGACGACGGCTGGGAGAATCGCCGCCGCCGGGTCCGCGACACCAACGACTGGGTCCGCTTCCGCCTGCCCGCCCAGGGCGCGGTCCGCGCCGTCGAGATCGACACCGCCTACCTCAAGGGCAACTCCGCGGGCTGGATCGCCCTCCAGGGCCGCGACGGCGAGAGCGGCGAGTGGTTCGAGATCATCCCGCGCACCCGCCTCCAGCCCGACACCCCGCACCGCTTCGTGCTCCGCGCCCAGGCCGTCGTCACCCACGTCCGCCTGGACGCCTTCCCCGACGGCGGGGTGGCCCGGATGCGGCTGCACGGCAGCTTCACCGAGTCCGGCGCGGCCGAGCTGGCCCGCCGCCACGAGGAGTCCGGCGCGTAACCGCCGCCCCCCTGATCACCGCCCGGCGGACGGCTGCGCTCCAGGCCCGTCCGCCGGGCGGTTCCCACCAGCCCCGCGCACGCCGAAGGGGCGCTCCCCCCGCGGGAAGAGCGCCCCTTCGGCGTACGGGAAGCGGCTACGCCGTGACCGCCGCGGCGTCCGCCGCCTGGGCCCTGAGCGCGCGCTCCACGCCCGCCCGCGACTCCGACATCAGCCGGCGCAG
This sequence comes from Streptomyces sp. NPDC101181, assembly GCF_044767975.1. Taxonomy (NCBI): domain Bacteria; kingdom Bacillati; phylum Actinomycetota; class Actinomycetes; order Kitasatosporales; family Streptomycetaceae; genus Streptomyces; species Streptomyces sp. NPDC101181. The sequence continues at coordinate 402,486 of NZ_JBIWOX010000003.1, forward strand.
CGCCGCACTCGGCTCGGCCGAGGCCAGCCAGGCGTCCGTGGCGTCCAGGGTCTCCTGGGAGACCTGGAGGGCCGGGTAGAGGCCCACCGCGATCTGCTGGGCCATCTCGTGGCTGCGCGAGTCCCAGACGTCCTTCACCGCGGCGAAGAACTTCTCCGTGTACGGGGCGAGCAGCTCGCGCTGGTCGGTCTGGACGAAGCCGCCGATGACCGCTTCCTGGAGCGAGTTGGGCAGCTGGTCGGACTCCACGACCGAGGCCCACGCCTGCGCCTTGGCCCCCTCCGTGGGCTGCGCGGCCCGCGCGGAGGCCGCGTGGCGCTCGCCCGCCGCCGTCCGGTCCCGCTCGTACTCGGCGGCGATCTCCTCCTCGTCCAGCAGCCCGGCCGCCGCCAGCCGCTGCACGAACGCCCAGCGCAGCTCGGTGTCGACGGTCAGGCCCTCGACGGTCTCCGTGCCGTCCAACAGCGACTGGAGCAGGTCAAGCTGCTGCGGGTTGCGGGCGGTCGCCGCGAAGGCGCGGGCCCACGCCAGCTGGTGGTCGCTGCCCGGCTCGGCCGCCCGCAGGTGCGCCAGCGTCGCGTCGGTCCACTGGTTGAGCGCGCTCTCGCGGGTCTCCGGCGCCGCGTACAGGTCCAGGGCCAGCTTCACCTGGCGGTGCAGCGACTGGACGACGCCGATGTCGGACTCCTTGCCGATGCCGGAGAGCACCAGCGCCAGGTAGTCGCGGGTCGCCATCTCCCCGTCGCGCGTCATGTCCCAGGCCGAGGCCCAGCTGAGGGCGCGCGGCAGCGACTCGGTGAAGTCGCCCAGGTGCTCGGTGACGACCCGCAGCGACTCGGCGTCCAGGCGGACCTTGGCGTAGGAGAGGTCGTCGTCGTTGAGCAGGACGACCGCCGGACGGGCCCTGCCCGCCAGGGACGGGACGGCGGTGCGCTCGCCGTCGACGTCCAGCTCGATCCGGTCGGTGCGCACGAGCTTGCCGTCCGCGTCCAGGTCGTAGACGCCGATGGCGATCCGGTGCGGGCGCAGCGTCGGCTCACCCTTGGCCCCGGCGGGCAGCGCGGGGGCCTCCTGGAGCACGGTGAAGGAGGTGATGCGACCGTCCTCGCCGGTCTCGATCTCCGGGCGGAGGATGTTGATGCCCGCGGTCTCCAGCCACGCCTTCGACCAGGTCCGCAGATCGCGCCCGGAGGTCTTCTCCAGCGCGCCCAGCAGGTCCGAGAGCCGGGTGTTGCCGAAGGCGTGCGCCTTGAAGTACGCCTGCACGCCCTGGAAGAACGCGTCCATGCCGACGTACGCCACCAGCTGCTTGAGCACCGAGGCGCCCTTGGCGTACGTGATCCCGTCGAAGTTGACGAGGACGTCGTCCAGGTCCTGGATGTCCGCCATGATCGGGTGGGTGGAGGGCAGCTGGTCCTGCCGGTAGGCCCAGGTCTTCATGGAGTTGGCGAACGTGGTCCAGGCGTGCGGCCACCGGGAGCCCTCGGCGTACGCCTGGCAGGCGATCGAGGTGTAGGTGGCGAACGACTCGTTCAGCCAGAGGTCGTTCCACCACTCCATCGTGACGAGGTCGCCGAACCACATGTGGGCCAGCTCGTGCAGGATGGTCTCGGCGCGCATCTCGTACGCCGCGTCCGTCACCTTGGACCGGAAGACGTACTGGTCGCGGATGGTCACCGCGCCCGCGTTCTCCATCGCGCCCGCGTTGAACTCCGGGACGAAGAGCTGGTCGTACTTGGCGAACGGGTAGGCGTAGTCGAACTTCTCCTGGAACCAGTCGAAGCCCTGCCGGGTGACGGCGAAGATGTCGTCCGCGTCGAGGTACTCCGCCAGCGAGGGGCGGCAGTAGATGCCGAGCGGGACGGACTGGCCGTCCTTCTCGTAGGAGCTGTGCACCGCGTGGTAGGGACCGGCGATGAGGGCCGTGATGTAGGTGGAGATGCGCGGCGTCGGCTCGAACGTCCAGACGTCGTCCTTCGGCTCCGGCGTGGGGGAGTTGGAGATGACCGTCCAGCCGGAGGGGGCCTTCACGGTGAAGGAGAAGGCCGCCTTGAGGTCCGGCTGCTCGAAGGAGGCGAACACCCGGCGGGCGTCGGGCACCTCGAACTGGGTGTACAGGTAGGCCTGTTCGTCGACCGGGTCGACGAACCGGTGCAGTCCCTCACCGGTGTTGGTGTACGAGCAGTCGGCGACGACCCGCAGCTCGTTGGCGCCCTCGCGCAGCTGCGGCAGCGCGATCCGGGAGTCGCGGAACACGGCGGCCACGTCCAGCGCGCCGCCGTTCAGCACGGCCTCGTGGACGGTGGGGGCGACGAGGTCGATGAAGGTCTCCGCACCGGCCTCCGCGGAGTCGAAGCGCACGGTGGTCACGGACCGGTAGGTGCCGCCCTCCTGCGCGCCGGAGAGGTCGAGCTCGATCTCGTACGCGTCCACGGTCAGCAGGCGCGCCCGCTCCTGTGCCTCTTCGCGGGTCAGATTCGTGCCAGGCACGCGGTCATCTCCTTGGTGTGCGACTTGATATGCGGCGTTTCCGGCCATCCTTCCACGTACGGTGCTCCCCGCGCGATGTCCATTTCCCGCCCGGCCCGGACGGCGTCGCGGACACCACTCAGGGGCGGCCACCGGTCTCGGGTGGCCGCCCCTCCCACAGGCGTACGGGGTGCGCGTGCCGCGCCTCAGCCCTTCAGCTCGGCCGCCACCAGCTCCGCGATCTGCACGGCGTTCAGCGCCGCGCCCTTGCGCAGGTTGTCGTTGGAGACGAACAGCGCGAGGCCGTTGTCCACCGTCTCGTCGACCCGGATACGGCCCACGTAGCTGGCGTCCCGGCCCGCCGCCTGGAGCGGGGTCGGGATCTCCGAGAGCTCGACGCCCTCGGCGTCCCGCAGCAGCTCCACGGCGCGCTCGACGCCGATCGGGCGGGCGAAACGGGCGTTGATCTGGAGCGAGTGGCCGGAGAAGACCGGGACCCGGACGCAGGTGCCCGACACCTTCAGCTCGGGGATCTCCAGGATCTTGCGGGACTCGTTGCGGAGCTTCTGCTCCTCGTCCGTCTCGAACGAGCCGTCGTCCACGATCGAGCCCGCCAGCGGCAGCACGTTGAAGGCGATCGGACGCTCGTAGACATGGGGCTCGGGGAAGTCCACGGCCGAACCGTCGTGCACCAGCTTCTCGGCGTCGGCGACGACCTTGGCGGCCTGGCCGTGCAGCTCGGAGACCCCGGCGAGCCCGGAGCCGGATACGGCCTGGTAGGTGGCGACGGTCAGCGCCTGGAGACCGGCCTCGGCGTGCAGCGGACGCAGCACCGGCATCGCGGCCATCGTGGTGCAGTTCGGGTTGGCGATGATCCCCTTGGGGCGGACCTTCGCCGCGTGCGGGTTGACCTCGGAGACGACGAGCGGGACCTCGGGGTCCTTGCGCCAGGCGGAGGAGTTGTCGATCACCACGGGGCCCTGGGCGGCGACCTTCTCGGCCAGCGCCCGGGAGGTCGCGCCGCCCGCGGAGAACAGCACGATGTCCAGGCCGGTGTAGTCGGCGGCGGAGGCGTCCTCGACGGTGACGGCGGAGCCCTGGAAGTCGATCGTGGAGCCCGCGGACCGGGCGGAGGCGAACAGGCGCAGCTCGTCGACCGGGAAGGAGCGCTCGGCCAGGATCCTGAGCATGACTGTGCCGACCTGACCGGTGGCGCCGACGATTCCGACCTTCACGAGGACTCCTCTGTTCTGTACACCTGTGCGGCTGTGCGGTCCGTATGCCGCTCCATGATGCGTATGTCCGGGCCCGTCTTGTCCAATCCACCGTCCGACCTGCGGACTCTTCCGGTGAGGGCCGCACGTTCTGCCGATTCCGGGCGGCCCGGGGGGAACATCTCCGGCGCGCCGTGCGGGGGTGTGAGCGGGCACACGCCCCGGGGAAGACGTGCGGCGGGGCGGGTGCTCTTGATGAGCGCCCGCCCCGCCGTCGTACCGGGGTGATCCGTTACGGCGTGACCTTCTCGATCACGACGCTGCCGGTGCCCGCGGCGGTGCCGCGGCCGTTCACCAGCTGGACCTCACCGAAGAACTGCCGCCCCTCGGGAGCCGCACCGGCGACCACGACCTCGGCGCCGACCTGCGCGGAAGCGCCGCTCGCCAGGTTGTACGTCTTCGACGCGTCGACCTTCAGGGTGCCGAGCGAAGCCGCGTAGTACACGTCGCGGTAGTCGTACGTGGTCGACCCGGACGGGACCGAGTAGCCCTCGACGACCACCGTGTAGGTGCCCGCGGCCGGCTTGACCAGGCTGACCGCCTCCTCGGAACCGGCGGTGGTGCTGCTGCCGACCTGGGTGGTGCCCCGCAGGACGTACAGGTCGAGGTCGGCGTTGGCGTCCGAGGTGCCGCCGATGGCGACGTCGAGCTTCTCGACGCCCGCACCGATAGTCACCGTGGACTGCCGGATCTGGCCGGTGGAGATGGACGGCTTGTCCACCTTGGCCGAACCCAGCGAACCGCCCTTGAGCTTGCCCGACAGCGGACCGGCGTTGTTGGTGACCTTCCAGTCCACCGCGGCCGGGGTGCCGATCTTGGCCTCGGGGAGGGTGCGCACCGCCGGGTCGAAGGTGGCGCCGAGCAGCGACACGTCCAGCTTGAACGGGTTGTCCAGCAGCGGCGACGTGCGGCGCGACTCGACCTCGATCTCCCAGACGCCGGGGAACGGGTCCTTGTAGGAGCGCACGTCCGGGCGGCAGGTGTTGGCCGGGTTCTCGTAGTTCGGGTAGCAGTTGACCGTGGAGGTCGGGTCGACCGGCGTCCCGTACGGGTGCAGGGCGATGAACCGGGTCTGGCTGCCCGAGCGCAGGGCGCTGATGGCGACCTCAAGGGTCTTGGCGCCCTCCGGCACGTCGATGAAGTACGAGGTGGTGCCGTTGCGCTGCACCGAGCCCGACGACTTGAACGCGTAACCGGGAGCCGTCAGCTCGTGGGAGACGACGACCGTGGAGAGGACCTGGTGGTCGACGCCGACGGTCTTGTTGTCGTCCAGCTGGAGGATGGCGCTGTGCACGCCCGCCTTCCGGGGCTTCGCCGTGACCTTCAGCTTCACCGGGGTGTCCAGCGGCAGCGAGACGTACTCGGGGCTGCTCAGCTGGAACGTGCCGTCGTTGTTCTTCCACGACAGCTTGTGCTGGACGTTGCGGTCCGGGCCCGTGGTGCGGGTGACGGTGACCTCGTAGACCTTGGTCTGGCCGACCTTCAGGCCGCCCTCGCGGTCGTAGACGCCGGTGCCGAAGCCCGGGTCCTTGAGCGCGAAGTCGATCGCGGTGTCGACCGGGGCCTTCACCCGGTACTCGTGCGCCGGGCTGCCCTTCTTGGTGATGAGCTTCCAGGCGCCGTTGATGTCGATGAGACCGGAGCCCTGGACGTGCGCGGGCACGTCCTTGATGTGCGAGGCGGAGCTGGTCAGCGCGGTCCGCAGATCGGCCGGGGGCAGCTCCAGGTTCCGCTGCTTCGCGGCGGAGAGCAGCAGGGCCGCGGCGCCCGCCGCCTGCGGCGAGGCCATCGAGGTGCCCTGGAGCATCGAGTAGCCGGCCGGCAGGGCGTAGCCCGCCTCCTTGACCGGACCGCCGGGGATCCAGGTCTGCGTCGTGTTGATCGACGCGCCCGGGGCCGCGATGGTCGGCGTGAAGCCGCCGTCCTCACGCGGGCCGCGCGAGGAGAAGGGGAGCATGTCGTACTTCTTGGTGACGTTGGAGCCGTAGTTCGCGGCCCAGGTCTCCTTGGAGATCGACGCGCCCACCGAGATGACGTGGTCGGCCAGGGCCGGGTCACCGATGGTGTTGAGGCCCGGACCGCTGTTGCCGGCCGAGATGACGAGCTGGACGCCGTAGATGTCGACGAGGCGCTTGTACAGCTCGGCGCGGGCGTTGTTGCCGTCGTTCAGCGGCGGCAGGCCGCCGATCGACATGTTGACGATGTCGACGCCGCGGTTGACGACGAGGTCGATCATGCCCTCGGTCAGCGCGATGTTGGTGCAGCCGCCGGACCAGGTGCAGGCGCGCGAGGAGACGACCTTGGCGCCGGGCGCCGCGCCGTTCATCTTGCCGCCGAACAGGCCGTTGGCCGCGGTGATGCCCGCGACGTGCGTGCCGTGCGAGCCCTCGATCACGCCGATGTTGACGTAGTCGGACGTGGCGCCCGCCGCGTTGTGGACGACGTTCTTACGGGTCTCGACGACGAACGGGATGCGCTCGACGACCTCGGTGCGCGGGTCGTCCTCCCCGAAGTACGCGACCTGGAACTTGTCCTTGTACGGCTGGAGGGCCTTGTCGTCCGAGAAGTCCGCGTTCTCGTTCAGGTCCACCCGTACGGTGCCCTTGACCGGGTCGTACAGCACGCCCCAGACGTCGGTGGTGTCACCGTCGCGGTTGAGGTCGCCCGCCATGTCGCCGCCGGTGGTGGCCGCCTCGGCGAAGGTGGCGAACTTGTAGCTGCCCGCCGGGGCCGAGTAGGTCTTGCCGTCCACCGTGAACGTCGGGCCGGTCACGGTCCGCGACATCTGCAGCCAGGTGCCGTCGGCGTCGTTCACCGGGTCGGTCGCGGTCACCCAGTCGACGATCTTGCGCTCGCCGGTGGTGGTCTTCTTCAGGGCCGGATGACCGAGGTCGACGCCGGAGTCCAGGACACCGATGGTGATCCCGCGGCCGTCGGCCTTGGGGTGCTGGGAGACGAAGTCGACCGCGCCCGTCTCGAAGGACGGGTTGTACGGGTTGACGGCCGGGGTCTTCTTGCCCGGGGCCGGGTAACTGCCCGTCGCCCTCGGCTGCTTCGCCCCCGCGGCCCGGTCGCCCGCGGGCGTCGGGTCGTCCAGCTTGATCTCCTGCTTGAGATCGATGCCGAGGACGGACTTGAGCTTGGACGCCGCCTCGATGGTGGCCTCGGCGGTGCCGGTGGGCACCGTCGCCCGGACGTAACCGAGCTTGTCGTAGGTCTGGCCGAGCACGGAGCCCTTGACGGCGTCCAGCTGCTCGGTGACCTGCTCGGTCGCCCCCGGGGTGGTGGCGATCATCATCGTGACATTCTTCTCGCCCTTGGCCTCGGCCTTGGCGAGAATTTCGGCGTCGGCGGTGCCGAGCTTGTCGCCCCGGTCGCTGGTGGCGGACGGTTTGACGGGGGCCGGAGCCGGCGCGTCGGCGGCGAACACCGGAGCGGCACCGGTGGCGGCCAGAGTGGCCGCCAGGCCTGCCGCGGCCGCGATGCGGGCCGCTCGTCTCGCTCCAGGTATGGAACTGGGGGATTCCTTGGTCATCAGCATCCCTGTAAGTGAAAGAGAGAGTCCGGAATTCGGTACCGGATGACCGCTCACCCTGTCGTAAATGACAGGGGTTTGTGGAGAGTTGACGGAGGCGAGTTCGCGACATGGCACAGATCCGCCACTGGGGGTAATGCGCCACCGGGGACGAACGAGGTCAAAGTGCCCGGCGGAAGGGCCCGTTCGGGCCCTGTGGTCCGGACCTGCGTCCCACGCCCCGCTCAGCGCGGCAGCACCGTCACATACGCAGCGGGCTCCCGGTCGGCCGCCGCCATCAGGGCCGTCCTGACCACGGTGGCCTGCTGGTCGGCCGCCTCCCGCAGCTTCCTCGGCGTGAGGTGGACGACGGTGACCCCGAGCCGCTCCAGGTGCTCCCGTTTCGCGGCGTACGCGGACCACGCCGCCTCGTCCGAGGGGCGCCCGCCCCGGACCTCCGCGCCGTGCCGGGGAGCCCGGGTGTCCAGCACCACCGCTACGGCGTGATCCGGCCAGTACGCGTCGATCCCGCCCAGCCCCGGTCCGCCCGGCAGCCGCAGCTCCACGTTCCACAGCGGCTCCGGCAGCCCGTGCTCGCGCACCATCGCGTACAACCGCCCCTCCGCCACCGCCCGCCCCTCGGCCAGCAGCGCGTCCACCGCCCCCACCACGGCGGCCCGGCCCAGCAGCTTGGCCGCGCTCAACTCACGGACCAGCGCGGCCGGATCGCTGTGGCCCTCGCGCACCGCCTCGGTCAGCAGCCGCCGTACGTCCGCCGCTTCGTCCAGCCCCGCCACCACATCCGCCACCGCGCGCTCCACCGGGGCGACGGGCACCCCGTCCACCCGCACCGGCACCGGCAGCGCCGCGGTCCGCAGCACCTCCACGAACCGGGTCGACCGCAGTCGCCGGGTGCGCGGCACCAGCACGTCGATCCGGTGCACCGCGCCCAGGTCCGGCACGGTGGCGAAACCGTGCAGCGCGAGCGCCGCCACCCCGGTGACCATCGCCTCGCCGTACGCCGCGTCCCCAGGACCGGCGGGGGCGCGGCGCGCGGAGACCGGCGGGCGGCCCGCGTACAGCAGCGCGCCGTGCAACCGCTCCGGGCCGGTGGGCGGACCCGGGTGCAGGAGGTAGACCCCCGGCAGGATCTGCTGCCAGGGGCCGCCCGGCAGGCACTGCGCGGAGGTCTGCGCGGCGGAGAGCCCCCGTGTCCGCAACTGGGCGGCGGACAGCACACGCTGCGTGACGTCCCGCGGGTGCAGGGGGAGGCGCGAGGAGCAGGAGGAGAGCGGGGTGTTCTGGGTCATGTCCGGGAGCTTCCCGCCCTTGCAGGGGTCCCTAACCCCCGTTACACGTCCGTCGACATTCCCGGACAACGCCGTCCTAAAGTACGGACGTTCGACATCCGAAAAGGGCCGTCGCGCCGGGAATGGGGCAGGGGGCGCCCCGGTCGGATGTACGAGCGCCGCTTTCACGCCGCGTGCACGCCCCCGACCGGACGCCCCCTGCCCCGACCGCGCCACCCCGTCACGCGGTGCGACCGCGCCTCCCCGTCACGCGGTGCGATCGCACTCCTGGCCGCGCAGCGCCCGCGCGAGGTCGTCCCGGGCCTCCAGCACCAGCCGCCGCAGCGCCGGGGCCGCGTCCTCGTGCCCGCTCAGCCAGGCGTCGGCCGCCGCGAGGGTGTCCGGGCCGTCCTGGAGACCGGGGAACATGCCCCGGACCACGTGCATACCGATCTGGATGGACCGCTCCGCCCAGATCCGCTCGATCACCTCGAAGTACCGCCCGGCGTACGGGGCCAGCAGCTCCCGCTGCGAGGGCTGGTCGAAGCCCGCGATGGTCGCCTCCACCAGCGCGTTGGACAGCTTGTCCGACTCCACGACCGCCGCCCACGCCTGCGCCTTGACCGCCTCCGAGGGGCGCGAGGCCAGACACCGCACGTGGTGCCGCCTGCCGGACGCCGTGTCGTCCCGGGCCAGTTCGGCGTCGACGGCCGCCTCGTTCGCCACCCCGTGCGCGACGAGCGGCGACAGGAACGACCAGCGCAGCTCCTGGTCGACGTCGAGCCCGTCGACCCTGGCGGTGCCCTCCAGCAGCCCGCCCAGCAGCTGGAAGTCCTCGTCGGTCGAGGCGACCGCCGCGAAGAACCGGGCCCACGTCAGCTGGTGCTGGCTGCCCGGCTCGGCCGCCCGCAGTTCGCGCAGCGCGCCCTCGGCCAGCGCCCGGCCGCCCTCCGCGCGCCACTCGGGGGCCGCGTAGTGCACCAGCGCGGACCGGGCCCAGGCGTGCAGCATCTGGAGCACCCCGATGTCGCTCTCGCGCCCGGCGTGCGCCAGCACCAGCGCGACGAAGTCCCGGGCCGGCATCAGGGCGTCCCGGGTCAGGTTCCACAGCGCCGACCAGCACAGGGCGCGGGCCAGCGGGTCGGTGACGGAGCCCAGGTGGTCGCGGAGGGTGGCCAGCGACCCCGCGTCGAAGCGGACCTTGCAGTACGTCAGGTCGTCGTCGTTGACCAGGATCAGGTCGGGCCGCCCGGACCCGGCCAGGGCGTCGATCACCGTCCGCTCGCCGACCACGTCAGCCTCGGCCCGCGCGTACCGCGTCAGCTCGCCCCGCGGGCCGCGCCGGTACAGACCGACCGCGACCCGGTGCGGGCGCAGCTCGGGGTGCGAGGCGGCGGCCTCCTGGACGACGGCCAGCTCGCTCAGCGTCCCCTCCGCGTCGTACCGGGGCACCGGCGTGAGCACGTTGACGCCCGCGGTCTGGAGCCAGGAACGCGACCAGGCCGTCATGTCGCGCCCGGAGGTCTCGGCCAGCACGGCCAGCAGGTCGCCCAGGCGGGTGTTGCCGTAGGCGTGCCGCTTGAAATAGCGCCGGGCGCCCTCCAGGAACGCCTCCTGCCCCACGTACGCCACGAGCTGCTTCAGCACGGAGGCGCCCTTGGCGTAGGTGATCCCGTCGAAGTTCAGCTTGGCGTCCTCCAGGTCACGGATGTCGGCGGTGACCGGGTGGGTGGAGGGCAGCTGGTCGGCGCGGTAGGCCCACGCCTTGCGGTTGTTGGCGAAGGTGACCCAGCCGTCGGTGAAGCGGGTCGCCCCGACCATCGAGAAGGAGCCCATGAAGTCCGCGAACGACTCCTTCAGCCAGAGGTCGTCCCACCACTCCATGGTCACCAGGTCGCCGAACCACATGTGCGCCATCTCGTGCAGGATGGTGTTGGTCCGCCGCTCGTAGGCGGCCGAGGTGACCTTCCCGCGGTAGATGTACTCCTCGCGGAAGGTGACCAGCCCGGGGTTCTCCATCGCGCCGAGGTTGTACTCGGGGACGAACGCCTGGTCGTACTTCCCGAAGGGGTAGGGGAAGTCGAAGTGGTCGTGGAAGAAGTCCAGGCCCTGCTTGGTGACGAGGAAGACGTCGTCCGCGTCGAAGTGCTTGGCGAGTCCCTTGCGGCACATCGCGGAGAGCGGAATCTCCAGCGTGGTCCCGTCGGCGAACGTCCGGGAGTAGTGATCGTCCACGCGGTGGTAGGGACCGGCGAGGACGGCCGTGATGTACGTCGGGACCGGCCTGGTCTCCGCGAACCGCCACACCTCGCCCTCGTGGAACTCCTCGGCCCCGTTGGACCGGACCTCCCAGCCCTCGGGGGCGGTGACCTGGAAGCGGTAGGGGGCCTTGAGGTCCGGCTGCTCGAAGTTGGCGAAGACACGGCGGGCGTCGGCCGGTTCGTACTGCGTGTAGAGGTAGACCTCGCCGTCCTCCGGGTCCACGAAGCGGTGCATGCCCTCACCGGTCCGGCTGTACGCGCAGCGGGCGTCGACCTCCAGGACGTTCTCGCCCTCCAGGAGTCCCTCCAGCGCCACCCGCGCCCCGTCGAACACGAGGGCCGGGTCCAGCGCCTTCCCGTTCAGCGTCACCGCGTCCACGGCCGGGGCCACCAGGTCGGCGAAGGTGGACGCGCCCGCGCGGGCGGACCGGAAGCGGATGGTGGTCAGCGACCGGAACGTCCGCGGGCCGCCGTCCCCCTCGCCCCCGTCGGCCCCCTCGGGCCCGCCGACGGCGGACCGCAGGTCGAGAGCGACCTCGTATCCGTCGACGGTCAGCAGCTCGGCCCTCGTCCGGGCCTCGTCGCGGGACAGGTTTTCGCCAGGCACGGGCACTCCTTCGTACGCGCGTCATGTGTCGTGCTTCGAACCCATTGATCCTTGCACGCGCCCGGGGCGTCGGCGTCCGGGGAATGCCCGGCCCCGCGCGGACGTTCTCGCAGCCAGGTGGATTCAGCACGCCCTGCCGCGGAACGCACACGCTCCGCCGTGGCACCAGCACGCCCTCCAAGGAGAGAGATGCCCGAGAACACCCCCGCGAACGGCAAGACCCCGGCCGACTTCTGGTTCGACCCGCTCTGCCCCTGGGCGTGGATGACCTCGCGCTGGATGCTGGAGGTCGAGAAGGTCCGCGACATCGAGATCCGCTGGCACGTGATGAGCCTGGCCGTCCTGAACGAGGACAAGCTCGACGAGCTGCCCGAGGAGTACCGGGACATGCTGGAGAACCAGGCCTGGGGCCCGGTCCGGGTCGTCATCGCCGCCCGGGAGCTGCACGGCGACGAGGTCGTCGGCCCCCTCTACACCGCGCTCGGCACCCGCTTCCACAACAACGGCGAGGGCCCCACCCGCGAGGCGATCACCGGTGCCCTGAAGGACGTCGGCCTCCCCGAGGACCTGGTGGAGTACGCCGACAAGGACACCTACGACACCGAACTGCGCGCCTCCCACCAGGAGGGCATCGACAAGGTGGGCCAGGAGGTCGGCACCCCGGTCGTCGCGGTGCCGGGCCCGGACGGCGAGCAGGTCGCCTTCTTCGGCCCGGTCGTCACCCCCGCCCCCAAGGGCGAGGAGGCGGCCAGGCTCTGGGACGGCACGCTGCTGGTGGCGTCGATCCCCGGTTTCTACGAGCTCAAGCGGACCCGCACCCAGGGCCCGATCTTCGACTGACCCCTCCCGCCGTACGACCGGGCCGGGGGCGGGTGCGCTCCCGGCCCGTTGTCAGTGGTGCGCCGTACGCTGAGGAACATGCGGATGTCACCGGAGATGATCACGATCGACTGCGCCGACCCCCAGGCGCTGGCCGCCTGGTGGGCCGAGGCCCTGGGCGTCGAGGAGACTCAGGACTACGACGCCTTCGTCGTCCTCGCGGCGACCCCCCTGGTGCTCGGCTTCCAGCGGGTGCCCGAGCCCAGGACCGGCAAGAACCGGGTGCACGTAGACTTCGCCTCGGCCGACCGCCGGGCCGACGTGGAGCGCCTGGCGAAGCTCGGCGCGACCGTCGTCGGCGAGCGGTCGACGCAGGGAATGTCCTGGACCGTCCTGACGGACCCGGAGGGCAACGAGTTCTGCCTCGCCGACGCGGGAAGCCACTGACCTCCTGGTCCGGCCTTCCGGCTCCCGGCCCCTGAGGCGTCCGGCGGCTTACGGTGCCGCCGCCTCCAGGTCCGCGACCGTGCCCGACATCACCGTGCGGATGTGCTGGGTGAGGTGGTCGGCGGGCCAGTCCCACCAGGCCACCGCCAGCAGACGGGCGACGTCCGCCTCCTCGTACCGGCTGCGGATCAGCCGGGCCGGGTTGCCGCCGACGATGCCGTAGTCCGGGACGTCCGAGACCACCACGGACCGCGCGCTGACGATCGCGCCGTGCCCGATGCGCACGCCCGGCATGATCACCGCCTCGTAGCCGATCCAGACGTCGTTGCCGATCACGGTGTCGCCCCGGTCGGGCAGATCCGTCAGCAGGTCGAAGTGGTCGCGCCAGGAGCCCCCGAGGGTGGGGAAGGGGAACGTGGACGGGCCGTCCATCCGGTGGTTGGAGCCGTTCATGATGAACCGCACCCCCGTGGCCAGTGCGCAGAACTTGCCGATCACCAGCCGCTCGGGGCCGTAGTGGTACAGCACGTTGCGGGTCTCGAACTCCGTGGCGTGCTCGGGGTCGTCGTAGTACGAGTAGTCCCCGGCCTCGATCAACGCGGAGGTGATCAGGGGCTTCAGCTGCACCACGCGCGGCTGGCCGGGCATCGGGTGCAGGACGGTGGGGTCCGCCGGGGCGGGGGCTGGGCTCATGGGGTCGCTTCCGGGGAGGGGAGAGGCGGGGGAAGGGCGGAGTGTCCGGGGAAGGGGGCAGGTGGGCGGAGGCCATCGTGGCACCCGGCCCCGCCGGTCCACCGGCATTTTCCGTCCGGGCCCGGCCCGGGGCCCGAGCACCGGCCCAGGTCCCGCGCACGGGCCCGTCGGCATTTTCCACCCGGGCCCCGCGCACCGGCCCGGCCAGGAGCCCGCACGGCCCGGGGCCCGCACGGCCCGGCCCGGCCCGGCCAGGTGCCCCGTACCTCCCGGTCCCGGGCCCCGCACCGCCCGGCCCTCGGCACCGCCCTACGCGGCTGCCGACCCGTACCCCGGCACCGCCCCGGGCCCCACCCGGAGCGGCTCGCCCGGTGACCAGTCGGCGGCCACGTTCCGCATGACCAGCGCGCTGTCCAGCACCGCGCTGCCGGGCGGGAAGCGGTCCGGGTCCTCGAAGAACGTGGAGCGTACGTGGCGGGAGCGGCCCGCCGTCACCTTCCAGGCGTCCGTGGAGAGTTCGAGGACGTCCAACCGTTCGCCCCCGGTGGTGGGGGAGAGGCCCCGGCTGCCGAGGCGGAAGAACTCCGAGGCCTCGGCCAGATCCGCGAACAGCTCACTGCCGCGCAGTTCCCCGGCGTCCTCCACCGTCGCGTCGACCTCCACCGCGCCGTCCCGGGTCGCGAACGCCACCCGCACCGCACCGGCCTCCTCCCGCACCGCGAAGTCCGCGCGCCCGTGCTCGCCCGGGTAGATCCGGCCGCCCGCGAAGGCGTTGACGCGGGAGGCGGTGTCGCGGCGCGGGATGTAGACGCCGCGCTCGACCCCGGTGGGGCCGTCCCACTCGACGGAGATCCGGTGCGCCGCGTTCTCGCTGGTCAGCCCGGTCACGGCCGGGGCCCAGCCGGGGCGGACGCCGCCGATCCGCAGCAGGCAGATGCCCGCCACCGCCTGGCCCCGCACCAGCTGAGGCCGCAGCGGTGCGGGCAGCAGGGCGGTGGCGACGCGGGGGTCGACCCGGTAGTTCACCAGCAGGCGGCGCTCGATGACGCTGGAGAGACGGGACCGGATCACGAGGCACCGCCCTTCGGCGCGGAGCGCCACGCGGTGTGGCGGAGCACGATCTGTTCGGGACACACGGCGCTCAGGAACCGCCCCACGCACATGGCGAGTCGTTCCTCGGCCAGTGAGTAGAGGATGCGGTTGGCGTCGCGGCGCTCGGTGACGAGCCCGGCACCCTTGAGGACGCCCAGATGGCGGGAGATCGACGGAGCGCTGATCGAGAACCGGCTCGCGATCTCCCCGGCGGCCAGTTCACCGCCGCGCAGATCCTCCAGGATCTGACGGCGGGTGGGGTCGGCGAGGGCGCGGAAGGCGCTCGCCTCGTCGTCGCTCGGCACGGCGGTTGTTTCCATGGATACATATATAGCACATGGGCTAAAGAGCTAAAGGGCTAACTAACTACCAGGGGAAAGCCCCCGCGAGTCACGTCCTCGCGGGGGCTTTCCGTCCATCCGCCTGCCGGTGTGAAGGTTGAGAAGACGATCACGAGGCAGGACGCGCTGTCCGCCGGAGCGGGGTCAGGGGGCGAGCAGCAGGACGTCCGCGCGCTCCTTGGCGGCGGCGTAACGCTTCGCCACGTCCTGCCAGTTGACGACCTGCCACATCGCCTCGATGAAGTCCACCTTCTGGTTCTTGTACTGAAGGTAGAAGGCGTGCTCCCAGGCGTCGAAGACGAGGACCGGGACCGAGCCCTGGCCGACGTTGCCCTGGTGGTCGTAGACCTGCTCGACGATGAGCTTGCCGCTGAGCGGCTCGTACGCGAGAACGCCCCAGCCGGAGCCCTGCGTGGTCGCCGCGGCCTTCGTCAGCTGGGACTTGAAGCCCGCGAAGGAGCCGAAGGACTCGGTGATCGCGTCGGCGAGGTCGCCCACGCCGTCCGCCGCGAGGGGCTCGCCGCCGCCGTCGCCGGTCATGTTGTGCCAGTAGATCGAGTGCAGGATGTGGCCGGAGAGGTGAAAGGCGAGGTTCTTCTGGAGCCCGTTGACGGCACCCCAGGACTCCTTGTCGCGGGCCTCTTCCAGCTGCTCCAGGGTGTCGTTCGCGCCTTTGACGTAGGCGGCGTGGTGCTTGTCGTGGTGGAGCTCGATGATCTGCGGGTTGATGACCGGTTCGAGCGCCGCGTAGTCGTACGGGAGTTCCGGAAGCGTGTACGTGGCCATGGTTCGAACCCTCCGACTGCTGGGAATGCCGTCCAGTTGTTATTGCAAGCTCTATGCAGGAGCAGGCTAACAGCAGGAGGGTCCGGACGTGATCAGTCCTTCGGCCTAGGCCGCTCCGGGGCGTGTCGCGGGCCCCTCACCACCCCCCACGCGGACCGGCCCGCCCCGGCGCCGGAGTGGGCGCTGGAAAGGGCCGGGCGGGATGTGGGTGCCGACGTCCGACGGGGGCCGGGGCGTCCTCCCACAGGACCCCGTCAGGCTCCGCCGGCTACTTGGTGGTGCGGATCTCGACCAGCAGGTGGTCCCGTCCGTCGACGGCTTCGCCGACGCCCTCCCAGGTGTCCGCGGGGACGTCGTACTCGACGCGATCGCCCTCGGCGGTCATCGTGAGGTTGGTGTTCCTGGCGTCGTTGGTCCGCACACCATGCACCGACGGGAGTTCCAGGCTCAGGTAGCCCTTGTCGCCGGTGACCCGGAAACAGACGTCCCCACGGTCACGGGCGAGGAACTTGAGGAGGTTGTCCCCGCTCGCGCAGTCGGCGAGCAGGATGTGGCCGTCGCCGCGCTTGAGGAGGATGCCCTGCTCGGCGAGGATCTTGTCGGCGCCCGGGTAGGCGAAGTCCTCCACGGCATAGCCGGGCGCCTCGTCGGCGACGGGGCTGGGGGTTCCGTGGGAGGGCGGGCCTCCGGCCGTCACGGCCCATGCCACCGCGCCGGCGGCGGCCGTGGTGCCCAGAGTGCGTATCAGAGTGCTGCGGTGCTTCATCACGGTCCTGGTGAATCGGCGGGAGAGGGCTGGTGCCGTCTCCCGCGGTCGAGAGGGTGATCAGGGGGAAAGCCACGGGTCCGGCTCGAAGGGGGGTGGTGCCGCCCTCCGACGTCTCCGGGCTACGGCCCGGAGTCTCTGGTGAGCTCCAGGGACGGCGGCCCGTCCGGGTCCGGGCTGAAGTACACCGTGTCCTTGTCCTTCGTGTAGAGCTGGATACCGCGGACCTTTCCGGACGAGCCCTCGTCGATCGACAGATAGACGAAGCCGCCGGACGTCTCACCGCCGACCAGGTCCCACCGCCCGCTGAAGTCGGCGGGGTCCGACGTCCCGTCCGTCGAGACGTCCGTGGCGGAGAACGTCTTGTCGGCCTTGAGCCGGATCTCGCCGCCGGTGGTCTGGTCGCGGTACGTGCCGGGCACGTCGTCGGGGCCCATGGGGGCCGCGCACCCCGCGAGGAGTACGGCGGCGGCGGCCGCCAGGGCCGAGACGAACCGGTGCCGGCCGGTCGTACGGCCCTTCATCGGCGCAGCGTGACGTCGAACTCGATGACCTGGGTCTTCGGCGACAGCGGACCGGAGTCGCCGACGACCTTGTCCACGAGCGAACCGACGCTGTCACTCCACCAGTCCGTGTAGCCGACGACCGGAGGATGGGTCGCGGACTCGACGTCCGATTCGTTGAACGCCGTGTAGCGCCAAACCACGGAGCCGTCCGCGTTCTCGCGGACGGGAGTCATCCGAACGTAGTGCGACCCCAGGAACGTGTAGGCCAGATTCCCGGTGAGCCCGGCGGTGGAGAGCGTCCCGTAGTCCCGGACATACTTCGCCGCGCCGTCGAAACCACCGAGGCTGTAGTCGAACATGTAGGTGTGGCCCAGCTCGTAGTCCCCGGACAGCGTGCGGGCGGCGAAGAAGTCGATGGTCTTCCGGGTGTTGGCGTGCTCGCGGTAGAGCCGGGTGAACGGGTCGTTCGGGCCGAAGCACTGCGACTGCGGTCCCTTACCGGTGAGCCAGCTCCAGCCGAGCTCCCACGGGTTCGTGCTGTTGTCGGAGGGCACCGTGGTGCCGAAGGGGGTCAGGCAGCTCTCGGCACCGACCGGGAGACCGTTCTCTCCCGGCTTGATGGGCGTCCTGGCGTTGTCCAGCGCCTGCTGGACCGCCTCCTTGATCGCGGCCTCCATGACGAGGACCCGGGCTTCGACCGCGGCTCGTGCGGCAGCGGCGGCGTCCTGCCCCGCGGCGAGCGCGGCACGTCGCGCCGCCGTCGCCGAAGCCTGGGCGTCCGCGGCGTAGGACGCGGCGGCCCCCGCGGACCGCACCGCGCGTGTCGCCGCGTGCCGTGCGACGCTGCCGGCCTGGCGCGCGGCGGCGGCGGCCTGACGGGCGGTCTCGGCCGACCGGGCGGCGGCGGCCGAGGACTTCTCGGCGGCCTCCGCGTTCTTGCGCGCCTCCTCGGCGGAGCGTGCGGCATCGGCCGCGTAGCCCTTGGCGCGGTCGGCCCACTCGGTCGCCTCGGCGGCGGCCTTGCGCGCGCGGGCCGCGGCCTCGGACGCCCGCGCCGCGTCCTCCTGCGCGTCCGCCGCGATCTTCGCCGCGCGGGCGACGGAGGCACGTATCGCGTTGATGTGCGTGGCGTGGTCGTGGTCGAGCCGGGCGAATTCGTGCTGCGTGGTCCCCACGAACTGGCGGAGCATGTGGGTGTCGCCCTCAAGGGCGATCGTGGCCGCCGCCTTGACGTACGGTCCCCCCGTCACCAGGAGGGCCGTGGCCGCGACCCGGTCGTCCTCCCGGACGGCCGCGGCGCGGTCGACGTGCAGGAAGGCGTGCAGGGCCTCCGCGGTCCCCTGCTCCAGAGCGGCCTCGGCCGCACGCCGCACCGCGGTGCCGGTGCCTTCGTCGGCCAGGATCGAGAACACCTCGACCCGGTTGTCCTCCTTGGCCGCCTCGACCGCGCCGCTCTCGAGGAACGCCCTGATCCTGGTGTGGTCCTCGCTCTTGAGGGCCTCCGCGGCGGCTTGGGCCACCTTGGTCGTCGACACCGCGGCGATCGCCGCCACGTTCTCCACGTTGTCCTGCCGCAGAGCGATCAGGCGGTCGGTCTCGACCCAGCGCAGGGCGTCCTCGTCCGAACCGGCCAGCGCGAACTCCGCCGCTGCCCTGGTCCATGTTCCGGACCGGTCCATGAGCTGGAGCGCCGCGGCGCGCCCGGTCGTCACCGCTTCCCCGGTCCGCCCGTCCCGGAGCGCCGACTCGGCGGAGCCGATGAGGGCCCGGAGCTCCTCGGACAGCCGTGCTTCCTGCGTCCGTTCCCGGTTGAGCCGCGCGAGCTGGTCCGACTCGGCACGCGCCTCCAGCCGGGCCCGCTCGATCGCCTCGTCGGTCTCCTCGGCCAGCCTGGCGTCCTCCGCCTGGCGGGCCGCCTTCTCGACGTCGTTCGCCTCGGCCACGGCGTCGGCGGCGGCCTTCGCCGCCTGGACCGCGGCCTTGGCGGCGGCGGTGGACCGGTTGGCGTGGTCGACGGCGTCGCCCGCGTGGTCGGCCGCCTCCTCGGCGGCCTTCGCCGCCTTCTCGGCGTGGTCGGCCGCGCTGTTGGCCGCGTCGCGTGCCAGGCGGGCGGCGGCGGCCGACCGTCCGGCCAGCGTCCGCGCCCTGTTCGCGGCCTGGGTCGCCCTCACCGCGGCGGCGTCCGCCACGGCGGCGGCCTGCCGTGCGGCGGCGGCCTCGGACTGAGCGGCACCCGCCGACGAGGCCGCGTCGGCCGAAGCGCGGGCCGCTGCCGCCGCGTTGACCGCCGAGCCGGCGGCGGCAGCGCCCGCGTTACCGGCCGCCTCGGCGGATTTCGCCGCCAGGTCGGCCTTGGCCGCCACCGTCCGGACGAAGCCGACCATGGCGCGCGCGGTCTGCGCTGCCGCTCGGGCCGCCGACGCCTTGGACGCGTCACCGGAGGCGGCGATCGCGGCGCGGTACGCGCGTGCCGCGGCACGGCCCGCCGAGGCGGCCGCCGAGGCCGCCGCCTGGGCTGCCATCACCGAACGGTGCGCGGCGGCCTGTGCCGTACGCGAGGCCGACACCGCTGTCGACGCGGCCGAGGCCGCCCCTCTGGCGGCCTCCGCGGCCTTGTTCGCCGCCCTGGCGGAGAGCTGGACGTCCTGCTCGGCGGCCTTGGCCTCGGCCTTCGCCTCCAGCGCGGCTTCCTTGGCCTTCTCAGCCGCCTTGACCGCCTGTTCGGAGAGCTCGACGGCCTCGTCGGTCTTGAGACCGGCGCGCTGCCCTTCCGCTTCGACGGTCTTGACCAGTTGCTGGACCGTCGCCGATTCCTCGTCACGGGCGCGGGCGATGTGCTGTCCCGTCCGGAGGAACCACCTGATGGCCCGCGGCGACCCGTCGTCCAGTGCCCGCTCCGCGTACGCGCGCACCTGGGGCGACGCCGTCACGAGCAGGGAGCTCACCTGAACGCGTTCGTCCTCCTCGCGGGCGGTGAACTGTCCGCCACTGAGGAAGGCCCGCAGGGCGAAGGCGGAATCCGCGTCCAGCGCGGCCGATCCGCCGCGCTTGACGGCCCGCTCACCGTGGGCCATCACCGTGGTGACGGCCACCCTGAGATCCTCCTCCACGACGTCCCGGAAACCGTTCTGGAGGAAGCTCTCGACCGCCGCGGTTCCGCCGGACAAGGCCGTGCCGATGTCCGCACGGGTCGCCCTGCCTCCGGTGGCGAGGGACTTCAGCAGGGTGAACCGGTTGTCCTCCGCCCGGGCGGCCGGCAGCTTCCGGTCGAGGAACGCCGTCACGTCCCCGGCGCTCCCCACCAGCGCCGCGCCCGCCGCTGTGCGGACGGCTCGGCCGCCCGACCGGTACGCCTGGACCACCTTGCCGCGGTCGGTGTCCGGGAGGTCCCCGGTGCCGGGCGCGGCGGTGTCCACCGGGCCCGCCGCGTAGGCCGGCCGGATTCCGAGCGTGACGGGCAGCGCGCAACCGGCTGCCGTCGCCGTGAAGATGGTCAGTACCTGACGTCTGCTGAACGCCCCTCGTGACGGACGTGCCGGCTCTGCCACCGTGGTTCCCCTCTGCTCCCTGATGCCGAACGGATGCGTTCCGGTCGGTTCATGGCCGCAGGGGGCCCTTCGCCGCCCCCCAACGGCTCCGAGCGCTCATCGAAGCCGAGGTGCGGCGGTCGCGTCCAATGCGGGAAACGGGCGGAAAGCCCCTATACCACCTGCATCTGCGGTGAGGTCTGCCACAAGCGAAAAAGGTTGTCGTGATATCGATAAAGAAACGGTCTCGGCGCTCCCCGGTCGGAACTCCGCCCGGCCCGCTACCGCCGCAGCTCCTCCCGCGCCCGCGCCGCGATGTCCGGGAAGTCCGTCACCACCGCGTCCACGCCCCGCTCGTAGTGGGCGGCGTACTCGGCGAACGCGTCGCCGAAGTCGTTCGGCGCCTCACCCCGCCGGTACGTGGCCGGGAGGTACTGGTTCTCCGCGCGGAAGGTGTACGCGCCGACCTTCAGGCCCGCCGCGTGCGCGTCCGCCAGCAGGGTGCTCGGCGCGACCAGCGAGGACTTGTCCGGGCCGATCCACCGCGCGTACGAGGCGATCTCGCGCAGTCCGGCCGGGCTCATCATGTCCGGGTAGGTGATCTTGTGGCCGTACGGGCCCCCGCTCGTGCCCAGCGCCTGCCAGAGCGGCAGCCCGAGGCGCGCGGCGGCCACCCGGCGCAGGCTGGACGGCTCGAAGGACTGCACGACGCAGTCCCGGGCGGTCAGCCGGTTGCGGCGGATCACCCGGATCAGCTCCTCCTCCAGCGGCAGCCCGATCGAGCGGAAGTACGTGGGGTGCTTGGTCTCGGGGAACACCACGATCCGGCGGCCCGACTCGTGCGACAGCCGCCGGGCCAGGTCCACGACCTCCTGGAAGGTCAGCACGCCCTCCCGCCCGTCGAAGACGGTGTTGCGGTTGCGGATCTGCGGCAGCCGCTCCACCGCGCGCAGGGTCCGCAGTTCGCGCAGCGTGAAGTCCTCGGTGAACCACCCGGTCACCGCCTTGCCGTCGACCGTCTTCGTGGTGCGGCGGTCCGCGAACTCCGGGCGCCCCGCCACATCCGTCGTGCCGCCGATCTCGTTCTCGTGCCGCACGACCAGGACGTGGTCCTTGGTGGGCACGAGGTCCGGCTCGATCCAGTCGGCCCCGGCCCGCACGGCGTGGATGTACGACGCGGCCGTGTGCTCGGGCCGCCAGCCGGCGGAGCCGCGGTGTCCGACGACGACCGGGCCGAAGGGGCGGGGCGGGCGCGGCCCCTTCGCCCCGGACTCCGCCGCCGGGGCGGACGCGACGGCCGGGGCGGTGGCGGCTGCCGTGGCGACGGCGGACGCGGCGGTGGCCAGGAGGACCGAACGGCGCCTTGGTGCAAGGGACATGACAGCTCCTCGGGTGGCGGAAGACACCACCGAAGCGAGCGCGGGTGACGGCTCGGCGTACGGAGTCCGACCCTCTCGTGTCCGCTCGCTCACGGACGCGCGCCGCGCCGTACGGCCGACGGGGCACCGCGCCGCACGGCACCCGGGAACAGGCACCACGGCTCCCGGAGCCGCGCGGACGTCCGGGGGTTACCGCCGCCGTGCCGGGGTCTCCGCCGACCCGTCGGCTCCGGCGGCCTGGTCGGCGCCGCCGTCCCGTCGCCGCTGGCGTACCAGCCCGACGCCGATCAGTACGACGGTCAGGCCCCCCGTGGCCAGCAACTGGTCACGCGTGTCGGGCTGGCGCAGCATCAGCAGGAAGATGCCCGCCATGGCCGCCAGCGCCACGATCGTGCCGACGGGGAAGAACCACATCCGCACGACCAGCCTGTCCGGGGCCTCCCGCTCGGTCCGGCGGCGCAGGATCAGCTGAGAGGCGGCGATGAAGATCCACACCACCAGGATCACCGCGCCGATCATGTTCAGCAGCCAGGGGAAGACGTCGTCCGGCCGCCAGTAGCTGAGCAGCACGCACAGGAAGCCGAAGACCGAGGAGAACAGCACCGCGTTGCGCGGGACCCCGGAGGAGACCCTGCCCAGCACGGACGGACCCTGCCCCCGGGCCACCAGCGAACGGGCCATGCGGGAGGCGCCGTAGATGTTGGCGTTCATCGCGGAGAGCAGGGCGATGAGGATGACCACGTTCATGATCTGCGCCGCGCTGCCCACGCCGAGGTGGTCGAGCATCGCGTAGAACGGCCCGACCTCGGCGACCTTCGGGTCGTCCCACGGCACCAGCGTGACGATGACCGCCATCGAGCCGATGTAGAAGACCGCGATGCGCCACATCGCCGTACGGACCGCCTTCGCGACGCCCCGCACCGGGTTCTCCGACTCGGCGGCGGCGATCGTGACGGTCTCCAGACCGCCGTACGCGAAGACGGAGGCGAGCAGTCCGATGATGAAGCCGTCCATGCCCTTCGGCAGGAAGCCGCCGTCCCCCGTGAGGTTGCCGAGGCCGGGCGCGTCCGTGTCGGGCAGCACGCCGAGGATCGCCAGCAGGCCGAGCACCAGGAACAGCGTGATGGCGATGACCTTGAGCGCGGCGAACCAGAACTCGAACTCACCGAAGTTCTTCACGGCGGCCAGGTTCGTCCCGAGGAAGATCACCATGAAGAGG
This sequence comes from Streptomyces sp. NPDC101181, assembly GCF_044767975.1. Classification (NCBI taxonomy): domain Bacteria; kingdom Bacillati; phylum Actinomycetota; class Actinomycetes; order Kitasatosporales; family Streptomycetaceae; genus Streptomyces; species Streptomyces sp. NPDC101181. The sequence continues at coordinate 425,475 of NZ_JBIWOX010000003.1, forward strand.
GCGACCCACGCCCACTCGGGGGTTCCCGGCAGCCAGCCGCTGACGATCTGCGCCGCACCGATCCCCTCCAGGCCGACCGCCACGCAGAGCAGGAACCAGAAGGACCACCCGGCGGTGAACCCGGCCCACGGGCCGATCGCCCGTTCGGCGTGCACGGAGAAGGAGCCGGAGGCCGGGTTGGCGGCGGACATCTCGCCGAGCATCCGCATCACCATCATGACGAGCAGGCCCGAGATGGCGTACGCGACGATGATCGACGGACCGGCCGCGGCGATCCCGGCGCCCGAGCCGACGAACAGACCGGCGCCGATCACCCCGCCGAGGGCGATCATCGACAGATGCCGCTGCTTGAGGCCGTGGGTGAGCGCGGAGTCCGTCGACGGGGCGGGGGCCGCGGAGCCGGAGGTGGGGGGAGACGCGGAGGTCCGGGACATGGACGAGCTCTGTTCACTAGCCGAGACAGGGGACGAGCCCACAGTCTGGGCACCCTCACCGCTCACACGGAACAGGTGTCCGCTATACGGGCACCAGGCTCACACAAGGTGAACACGCGCCTACCGGCCGGTGGCCGAGGCCTTCCCGCGTGCCCGCCGCTCCCGCCGTTGACGTACCACCGCGACCAGCAGCACCAGCGCCGTCGCCCCCGCCGACCACAGCACCTGCGGGCGCGCCGCCTCGTCGGTCAGCATCAGCAGCAGGACCCCGAGCAGACCGGCCAGGGTCAGCCAGGTCAGCCACGGGAAGCACCACATCCGCAGGGACAGCGCCCCGGGGGCCTCGCGCTCCAGCCGCTCCCGCAGCCGCAGTTGCGACAGGGCGATCAGCGCCCAGACGAACAGCAGCACCGCGCCGACCGAGTTGAGCATGTACAGGAACACCGTGTCCGGCCACAGCAGGTTCAGCAGGACGGAGACGAAGCCGAACGCCACCGACGCCAGCACCGCCCGCCGCGGTACCCCGCCCCGGCTCCGGCCGGTCCTGTCCCGGGAGCCGTCAGCTGCGCCGGACACCTTCAGCAGGCCGCGCGGCGCCTCGCCGCGCTCCGCCAGCGAGAAGATCATCCGGGAGGATCCGTACAGATTCGCGTTCAGCGCCGAGAGCAGCGCCACGAACACCACGATGTTCATGATCTGCCCCGCCGACGGCACCCCGATCGCGTCCAGCACCTTCACATACGGGCTCAGCCCAGCCCGCTGCGCGGTCCACGGCAGCACGGCCACGATGACCAGCATCGAACCGACGTAGAAGAACAGGATGCGCACCACCGCGCTGCGCACCGCCCGCCCCACTGCCCGCGCCGGGTCGTCCGTCTCGGCGGCCGCGATGGTGACGACCTCCAGGCCGCCGAAGGCGAAGACCACGGTCAGCACCCCGGCGACCACCCCGCTCCAGCCGTTCGGCAGGAAACCGCCCTGTCCGGTCAGGTTGGCCGTCCCGACCGGGTCGGTGTCCGGGAGCAGCCCGAAGACCGCCAGCAGTCCGAGCACCAGGAACACCAGGATCGCGCCGACCTTCAAGGAGGCGAACCAGAACTCGAACTCGCCGAAGTTCTTCACCGCCGTCAGGTTCGCCGCGGTGAAGACCACCATGAACAGCAGCACCCATGCCCACGGTTCGACGCCCGGCACCCAGCCGTGGGCGATCTGCGCGGCCGCCGTCGCCTCCACGGCGAGGACCACCACCAGCAGGAACCAGTACAGCCAGCCGACGCTGAACCCGGCCCACCGCCCGAGCGCCCGCTCCGCGTGCACCGAGAACGAACCGGAGGCGGGCATCGCCGCCGACATCTCGCCGAGCATCCGCATCACCAGCATCGCCAGCGCCCCGGCGATCAGATACGACAGCACGATCGCGGGCCCGGCCACCGCGATCCCGGCGCCCGAGCCCACGAACAGCCCGGCCCCGATCACCCCGCCGAGCCCCAGCATCGTGAGATGGCGCTGCTTCAGTCCGTGGGCCAGTGGTTCGGCGGGGACCGCGGCGGAAGCGGACGCGGTGGGGGGAGCCTCGTGCATGGGGTGCGGGTCACTCTCGGATCATTCGCGGACCGTTTATGGGGAACCTACAGTCTGGGCCCGCCGTGCCTCTCCCGGCAAAACGGCCCCCACCTGCCCCGCCTCCGTGACGAGCATCACGCCCGGAAGCGATTGCGCGGCGGCCTTTGTGTGAACCCCACCAACCCGTCAACCGCCGCTTTGTGGGCGGCTGATGGTGATCGGCCGATCGCTCCTGGGCTAACGTCGGCTCCGTCCCTCCCCACCTGCCTGCCCTCACCCGCGGAGTCCCGATGAGCACTGCTGCCGCCCCCGTCCGTTCCGGAGCGGTCCTCGCCGACCTGCTGCCCGCAGCCCGGCACCGCTACGCGGTGGACGCGGCCCTCGTCCTGGGCGGCGCCGCCCTCACCGGCATCGCGGCCCAGATCGCCGTCCCGGTGCCCGGCTCCCCGGTCCCCGTCACCGGCCAGACCTTCGCCGCGCTCCTCATCGGCACCGCGCTCGGCGCCCGCCGCGGCTTCCTGTCCCTCGCGCTGTACGCGCTCGTCGGCATGGCCGGGATGCCGTGGTTCGCCGAGGCCACCTCGGGCTGGACGATGCCCTCCCTCGGCTACGTCTTCGGCATGCTGCTCGCCGCCACCGTGGTCGGCGCCCTCGCCCGGCGCGGCGGCGACCGCTCGGTGCTGCGCACCGCGGGCACGATGGCCGTCGGCTCCGCGGTCGTCTACGCGATCGGCGTGCCCTACCTCGCCCTGTCCACCGGCATGTCGCTGAGCGCCGCCGTCGCGGCCGGACTCGTCCCGTTCCTGATCGGCGACGCGCTGAAGGCGGCGCTGGCCATGGGCGTCCTGCCCACCGCCTGGAAGCTGCTGGACCGCCGCGGCTGAGACAAGCCACCGGAATGCGCGGAGGGGCCCGCCCGGCCCACCACCGGGCCGCGGGGCCCCCCCCGCCCCGCCGGGGGGGGCGGCCCCCCGCCCGCGGGCCCCCCCCCCGCCCCCCCCCCCCGGGCGGGG